>NZ_AYSV01000118.1 GCF_000506865.1 Pelistega indica | reverse complement strand
AATGTCAGCTTGAATAGATGTCTGCAGCTTCTGGTGCAAGAGAAAACATTGCCAGACTTAGCATAATAATCAGCTACATCACCATCTAGGTTTACAAACTCTTTATACAAACGTTCCAAAACATCGTTTGGATATTTAAAAAATTCTGCAGGGGCTGTTTTTAACCATTGTGCATAGACTGGGTCAATATGTCCAGTTCGCCAAAAATCAGTTATCTGGCCACGGATATCGCTAAGAATCTTGCCCGTACCTGTCGAGTTAAACACACTGTCCACGTTCGTTCTGGACGTAGAAGCAATATTCTTACCAATCAAATTTCTGACAACTAGCTTAGGGGATAAAAATAACCGTTGTGCCGTTAATGAGCCTGTCTTAATGGCTTTGTCCGCTGCATAGAAAATCTTAGTCGCATTGGATATCTGACTAGGGTGAATAATACTTATAGACGTATCAGGGGCATCGCCTTCTCTTGGGATAGGATTCACACCAATAGCGCTATTAGCATCTCCTTCACGGATAGAATACGTAAGATTTTTCTCACCGTTTGTGGCGATATCATCCACAACAGAAGCTATTGTGGCATCGTCTTGATTTTCTAATAGCTTAAAGGTTGTCGCATACTTAGGTGAGGTATAAATAACATTTTGTTCCTCTGTTAATCCTGTCCTAGGTATTAACGTTTGTTGGCTTTCAACCGTATTCCCGCTATTTGTTGCCTGTTGCCCAGTGCTTCCTGTTGATTCTGGGCTTGTTGGGTTAATGCTTCCACTGCTCGCACTTTCTGGGCTTGTTGGCTCGGCAATTGTTTGATCAGGCTGTTGGAGTCCTCCTTGCTCGGTGCTAGTTGGTATTGTTGCATCACTCGTTGTTGCAACTGTAGAAGTGCCGTCTTGCGTGGTGACTGGTCGTTCGGACTGAACTGCGTCTCCTTCATTTTGGTTTGTACCCAGGTTACCAGTGCCTGTATCTGCGCTGGTGTTAGAAGTTGCTTGAGTTGTAGTGGCACTTTCTGCCCCAGCAGTAGATATACTGCTGCCGCTGTCGCTGGTGGTATCAGTTGTTGTGTTGATGGCATCGTTTAAATCCTTATCACTATTTAACGCAGATTCAGCCGTAATGACTTCCTCTTGGACGGGTACACTACTTTGTGTTCGGCTGCCTTGTAAGTCATCTATTGCTTCTTGTACAGGTTGGTATGTCGCCGCAAAATCTTCATGACGCTCTTGAGCATCTTCACGTTCTTGGGCACGTTTAGCCGCTTCACTGTCGGCGACAGGAGACTGGTCAGTTGGTGGTTGTTCAGTTTGGTCTTCAGATGATGGTGGCGTATGCTCCCCTCTTGATCTGGCCACCCCACTAGCGGCACTAAATGGTGCTCCAGCTGCTGCTTCACCAACAAAGGCAGGTAGTGCTCCATCCCAGATAGAACTTGTCGGGTCAGGATTACCCATATTGCCACCGATATTACTGAGCACGCCACCGGTGCCACTTACAACGGCATCTTTTGCAACCTCTCTGGCCACATTTCCAACAACAGAACCAGCAACACCAGAAGCTGGCTTAGACAATATAGAGAATGCCTTAAACACAGGGAACATTTCCAATGTCTCACCACCAGCAGATAATAAGTCAGCCACTACATCAGGTTGGCTAGCTATACGATATGCTTCATCTTTAAGCTGCTCTTCGGTAAATCCAGTACCATTTATGGCATTTTGCTCTGTGTAATAGTTAAGTATATTGTTATAGCGTTGTTTATATCCGCCACCCAAACCTTGCGTAGCGGCAACTATTGCCCCTAATACAGGGTGAACCAACCCTGCAGCGGCGGCAGGCGCCATACCTGCGGCAGTAGCGGCAGTAGTATCGACTGGAGAATCAACAAACCGTTGTATCATCTCACCTGTCTGTGCTATTTGTCCATCTGCTTGGTCTTGACGTAGTTGTGATTTCTCTAGTTGGTCTCTAGCCCCTGGAGATAACCAATTGTCTTGGATATGTTTGGCAGCATTGTCCAATTGCAGTGCTGTATCTAGTTCTGTCTTAGCGGCAGGGTCTGCACCTAACATACTATCCAATCGGCTTACCCCTGCCATCATATCGCCTGCAGAAGAGACTAACCCACTAGTAAGACGTACTGCTGGGTCTAGCCAACTGGTTTCTAACTCTGGATATTCTGTATTATATTTATTCTTAATAAAGTTAAGCACGGCCATCTGCTCTTCGCCACGCAAGCCAGAGCTGGCAATAGATGACGTAACGCCTTTTGCCCAAGAGTCAAAAAGTTGGCGCTTGCCAACATAATCGCTCAGTTGGAACTCTTTGGATCCAACCAAGTCGGCGTATGTTCCCTTTGTCGGGTCAGCAACAGGAGAAGTTTGTGGTACTGCTGACGTGACTTGCTGAGGTGCCGTTTGAGGAACTGTCTGTTGAGTTAGATTAGGGATATCCAGCGTTGGTGTTGTCACTTGTGGCATTTGTGGATTGCCACTTAACCCTCTTTGCAAGAGGTCGTCTGTGTTGATAACTTTACCGTCGGAAGATAAATAAATCATACATTCTCCACAATGTCACGTAAGTAGCCATCTAAATCAGTCGGCTGAGTATTAAACATAGATTTGCCAAGTGCTTGTTCTCTAGCAGGGCTTAGCTGCGAATAAGCTTTAATAATGGAATCTTTGGTCTGTTCGTCATATGGTTTTTGTTGGACAGAGGTGAAAAAATTACGCTCTTCTTCTGTTGTTGGCATGGCAATCACACTTCGTCCACCTAGCGTTATTTGTGCGGCAGGTACTTTACCTGTGAATACATTTGCCAACTCTGGGTTTTGTGCTACGGCACGAGACAATCCAGCAAAAGCATCTTGTGGAACAGACCCTGGTTGGATAGACGCTAATGTATTCTTAAATAGTCCAGAGGTATCTGGATAATAGTCCTCTGAGTAAGCAGGCATCACATCCGTGGCGGCATCTAAACTTGGAGCAGATTGTCGTCTATCTTGCTGCAATTGGCCAAAGGTTAATGATGCCTGCTGACTACTTGCATTAGCTACCTGTGGGGATGTATAGCCAGCTTGCCCAGTCTGTCCTAATATGCCATTCATGCGATTAATTACCTGAGTAGCGTATTGATTAGTGTCAGGAGCATTAGGGTTTTTACGGTCTTTGTAATAGACACCCTGCTGTGCCGCTTTAATGGCTCCTGGACCACCATAATACCCAACGGCAGTTAAGTGTAAATCGCCACCTGCGGTATTATATAACTGCTTAATATAGCGCATACTCGCACGCATATTATGTTCGGCATTGTTAATATCCCAACCTTTATCCGCAACAGAATTAAAGGTAGCTGGTAGCATCTGCCCTATTCCTGTTGTTCCATGATTGCTCGTTTTAGTATTACGGCCAAAACCAGATTCTTGTCCAAAAATACTTAAAGCAAATGGTGATAAGGCTGTACCAGAGATACCTTCTTCAGCAGCGGCCTTATTAAAGACATCCATGAACGTATTAGCCATTAGTTGCCTCCTTTTAGTTGAGCAGACCTGCCTGCAGTGTCCATTGGCTGCGTCTGTGCTGGAGCCAGAGGTTGTCCTGTCGTAGGGTCAACCAACAATAAACCGTCTCTGATTACTACTTTATTTCTATCTATCGGACCATATAACACAGGTGGCGGTGGTACGCCTCTATCTGGGCCGTACTTACCAGCCAATAAATCAGCTAAATCTTCTAATTCTTTGGCCGAAGGTTTAGCCTTACCTTTCGATAACGCCGATACTGCAGGGTCATTACTTAACGTTTCTTCAGGTACTCCTAAGAGTGATGACAATACATTTGTTACCGATGCTCCGTTATTACCACGCCCATAAGCCTCTAGCACTTTAGATGCGATTGTTTTATTAAACTCAGCACGATCTTTGGCTTGGGCCGCTAGCTGTTCAGGTGTTAGTGTGGCATTACGCAGCGTCGTCATACGGACAGCGTCTTCATAATTACTCATTTTTAGGAAGTCACCTAAACGAGCTGCCGTACCATCTTGGAATAAAACAACATCACCCCCTGGTGTTTTTCTATAAGACAACCCTGGGTAAATCTGACTAAACTCTGCTGCTTTACTCTCAGGCGTACCGCTAGTGGTCAACCATGCATTCACTTGTGCCTGACGCTGTTGTGACGCTACACCATTAGCTACAATAGACTGCAAGTTTATGGCGTTAAAGTTGGCTAGCCCAACACTATTTTGGTCTGTGATCATCTTAGTCTGCGCTTGTGCTCTGAGCACTGCCTGCGCTGTGCCATTGTTAAAATTGTCTCGTACCAATTGTGCTTGTACTAATGCTGTTTGTGCTGTGTTAAGCGAGTCCATTGTCGTGGCTTCTGCTTTAGCTTTAGTAAGTTTGGCATATAGGCCACTATCCAGCATTGACCGCGTGGCGGCAGCATCTTGTGTTGCTATATCCACTTTATTCTGGCGACTAGCATTATCTGCTACTCGCTCTTTTGCTCGTAAACCTGCTTCGCTATTGAAGTTAAATAAGTCTTCCATCGACTTAGCCAATGCTTGGTTGGCAACATTTACTTTCGTCTGCCCTTCTGCAACAGCGGCGGCGACAGCATTATCGGTTGTACCTGTAAGAATCCGTAAATCTCTACCGCTTACTCCTGCGTCAATAGCCGCTTTATTAACTGCATTAGCCACTACATCTTGACTAGTAAGGTCGAAAATCGTTTGAGCTTGATTCGCCTTGGTAACACCAGTGGCTGCTTCTATAGCTTTAGCTACAGCTGTGTCTCTAGCTGTACGCTCTACATATGGGGCTGTCGAATTAAAAATCGTTTGAGCTTGCTTAGCTTTGCCAAGGTCGGTATTTGCTGTGACGTTATTAGCCTCAGCGGTAGCTGTCGCCGTAGGCACCACAAAAGGAGATGTGGCGTCAAATACAGCCTGATTTTGCGTTGCAGTATTAGTGCCAAGGATTGATTGCAATGCTCCCGTTCGTAGATTGTTGGCAACTGTCGTCCCTATATCACCTCGATTCGCATTAACAGCATTAGCCGTTTGTTCTGCCACAGTGGCTTGTATTCCAGAATTATTATAATCGCTAGACATTTTATTGGAGACAGCACCTACTAACAATTGTGGGTTCGCTTTATAAGCGTCTAGCGTTGCTTGGTTAGATACCCCTTGTGCAAGGTTTCCTGTTGTCTGCGTTTGGTTACCAGAGATAGTTCTTGCTAAATCAGAGGGGGCAGCACTGACGATGTTATTGTCTGTTGCCGTACTAGCTAATGACCGTGCATAGCCTGCATTTTGGCTGGCTGTATAATTTCTAGCATCATTACCTAATCCATCTACTTTTATGTTGGCTGTCCCCATATTATAGGCATGTGTTAGTGGCGCTAACTCATACGCTTGATTTAACGCCTGTATATCATTACGAACTTTAAGTGGGTTTAGTTGGCTTTCTAGCTGATAGTGTTGCGCCGTATAAGTATTCTGAAATGGCAATACATCCCGTTGGCGTAAGTATTCATCTCGCAAGCGTAAATCGTTGCCAATGATGCGTTGGGCAGCATCAATTCCTTTTGTATATCCAAAGTCAAACGTTATCATGTTGTATCCTAATTAGGTTGCTGTCCCACCGAAACCTACTGTAGCGTTATATGGCAAGGCTCCATTAGGGCTACCTGGTGCTACAGAAGATCCTGCGATATTAAAGGGAGTACCCGCACCACTATAAATAGTGTTAGTTGCCCCTGCTGATGTGAAGTTATTTACTGCCGATGACCCCAGTGCTCCATAGATAGCCCCAGTTCCTAAGTTAACTCCTGACATTACTGTCATACGATTAGCTCCAGAAGCCCCTGCGTTAATAGAATCAGATAGACGTTGGCTTCTGTTATCTCCTTGACCCATTTGTCCAGAGGTATAAGGGTTATTTTGAACACTATTCATCGCCCACCATTGCTGATACGCCCCATTAGCATTACCAGTTGTCCAATCTCGTAACGTGCCGTAAGATGCATTAGCTTGTTGCATATACCCTGCAGACTGCGACAACATGTCACGCCCCATTGCCAAGGCTTGATGGCGACGTGTCCAACGGATTTCATCGAAGATTTGTTTGCGACCCTCTTCATAACGGTACGCCAAGTTGATCGTATCTCCCTCTGCCATCGCTTTGGCTACCATCGCATCGCGCATGAGTGTCTGCGTAAGTCCAGTGCAATATCGAGAAGCATGTATGCCAATAGTATCGATAGATTTTTTAAACTGCTGTTTAGTAGATGCAAGCCAACGCCCAGCAGTCACATCAAACTGTGGCGTATATAAGGGGGCGTTACCCGCCTCATCCATCATTTTGACTTCATGCGGTTTGAACGTGCTATTCCAATAATCTCGTGCTTCTTTAGCTAAGGCATAATATTTATTGGCTAGTGTCAGTTGTTTAACGGCAATAGATGTTGCAGCGGCTGTGTTGATTAGGGCAACAGCCGTCATCGCTTTAGAGGCTAAATCAGATGCTTCGATATAGCTTTCACCATCGACACCGCAACCACCGCCACTACCACCGCCACTTGCTGCACCTGTTACTGCCCCAACAATCGAACTGAGCAATCCCATGACTAGTCTCCACTTAAGATAACGCAACCAAACATAGGTAATAGTTGGGCTGCATAGGTTCGTAGGTTTTCAATTACTGTAGGATATCCTACATTCACATATTCATATTTTACCCTTAATTCAGGCAAAGAGCTAAATAAATTTGAACGTTTCTGTGCATATAAAAACCCAATGAGCGTATCGTCATCATAGGCAAGGAGTAAAACCTTTTCTCCTTTCCACCAATCCTGTATAAACTCTGTAAAATTGAAGTTAAATTCAGGCTCTTCTGGTGTCTTTTTACTGTTGTAATATTCTTTGAATAACGGGACTAATAAGGCAATAATATGGATACATCTGTCCTTATTTTCGATGTCAAAAGGTTCTAATTCAATACGGATGGTCATAGCACCTCCTATGTGCTAGATAATTCCCATCTGCTTTGTGCCATCTCAAACGATTGCACTTCATAAGTTCCTGTGAACGCTACTTGGTGGTGTAAGTGATGCCCATAGCGTGGGAGCCTAACGGCTGTATTTGGTAAAAGTAAAATGTCATTGAAGATTGGAATACGTTCGGCAAATATGGAAACGCTTACCGCACCATCTGCCCATAGTCTGACAGCCCCAAAATATCCATAGCGTTTGGTGTCCAGTATTGCCCCTTTCCATGTATAAGGCATAACCTGTAATCCAGCATTCCATTGATGGATGGCATGGTCGTAAAGTATGAACAACTCACCATTTCGCCCCGTATGATAATGTGTCGGTTTGATTGAGAGTTTTGTCAGTCGGCTATAGCTATTGTCGCCAAAGACTTCTGAATCCATAAAAAAGATATAAGACTCATCATCACTAGTAACAAACAATCGTCCATCATGCCAACCTAAACGCATAGTTTGAGGTTTAAGTTTTCGCCAGTCGTCGGTAGCAAACCATGGGGAAGAGATGACTTTTGGCTCACCTGCTCCCATGAGTACAATGCCTCTGTCGCTAACATAAAACACACCTACGGGTGTAGTAATTGCCCCATCAGTGCTGCAACACGTCACCATTGGCATCGGTGTGCTGTGACGGATAATGGCTCTGCATGCTCTAGCATCTACACCATCTCCTAGGTCTATGGAGTATGGATGCCCATCGGTCATCACATATAATCTGCCAGCATACGCTTCAATAGCGATGATCGTGTCATCGAGGTTGTAACGTTGAGATAGTGGCCAGTTCCACGGTTGGTTGTTCATCGTAATGCATAAAGTATTACCAACAAAACCAGCCAACATTCGTGAGTTAGGGATTGCAATAATGCCGCGTAATCCTTCTGGTGGTTCTAGCACATCAAGCGTAGTGAGTGGATCGCCTAGCATATCTACATTAAGTCCACCATCAATATGCGTCGCCTGTCCAACAGGGATAGTGGCTACAAGGAAATAGTCCGTTATATGTGGCATGGGTCCTTGCTGCGTCTCATTAGATGCTCGCATACCTGTTACCATGCGATATACATTAACCTGTTCGATGCCGTACTCTTTTGGAGGTACAGAAAACCCCGTTAAACTAACAGGGCTACCATCATCAGTATCTACATGATTAGATGGGTAAGATGGTGGTCCCTCTTCACCTAAGCAATTGACGTACGTATAAACATAAGCTCTACTCTCTCGCTCCTCTGCATCTGGTAGATGGCTTGCATTTGTTGGGATAGAAAACTTAAAGGCTTTAGCCTGAATAGCATCTTTAGGTGCGGGTATTCCTAACCGAAGCTTCTCTAATTTACCGCAGCCAGTTTCGCAATTATCTTTGATGGGCATAACGGTAGGATAAGTCTCATCACCTGTCACATATAGCCGTTTACAATCCACTGTCCACTCAGCAATACTTACACACGAAGCAAACTCAAACCAACAACACCCAACCTGATGAATACGTTTTGTAAATGGGGATGTCGCTTTTAGTAATAATGGTGCTCGCCAAGGTTTTAATGTTCCATGGCTTAAATCAACATCAAGAGCTAGCTCGGCATAATTGTAAGTTAAGTTCTCCAAAGGTGTCTTTGGGGACATGCCGTGAAAGTGTCGTAGTTCCATTATGGAGCAGCTCCCCCATCATCGGTGCCAGAATCCATAGTAGGAATAGCCTTAACGCTAGTAATACGCCCTGTATTATCGTAATAGACATACTTACCATCTGCCGTTTCAAACCTACCACCATAAGCACCTGTCGTATCATCGGCGCCAAGTCCTGTCGGTGTGATTTCTTTTCTTAGGCGGTTGATATCAAAATTAAGTACGATATGCCCATCGCCAACTTTGTCCACTACAATATATGGGTCACCTTGAATAGCGGTGATAGGTGCATCTTGCGCATCATAGGCAACAATCTGTCCATAGTCATTGACCGTAAATGGGCCATAAATGCCAGACATCTTGTTAGATTTCAGCCCTACAGAATAAGTACTAGTGTAGGCATCATATGTGACTTCAATAGCTTCTGGCGTAGAGGTGGAAACAGAAATACCCACCGAACTATCAGACGTGGTAATGGTAAATGGGTCAGTTGGGGTTCCACTGCCTGTCACAACAACCCCCCTGCCTCGGAACACAGGTTGTACCGCTAGACCAGTTGGTGTTTGTTTTAATAAGTTCGATGGGTCGTTAGAAATTATATCAGCTAAATCAGGTAAATTACCAACGGTTTCTCCAGGCGAACCGCAGCAGGCATTAGGTGTGTACGTAGGTACTGGAGCTTGACCAACACCAACAATACAGCCACCAGAAAACGTAATCTGCGAAAACGTTCCATCTGGTATAGTGACTGCACGTGGTTCAACAGATAAGCATTCTCCATCAAACGTAACCATCTGATTGCCTGCGCAAAATGCAACAGGTGGACATGGTTCTTTTGGTTTGTCATCTGCATCGGCAGGACAATCTTTACGTAATTTTCTACACTCTGCCATAAGTCACCTTAAATAATCCGACGTGGGGTCATTTTTATACGCCCACGCATATGTCCTGTTTGTCTATCCATACCTGCCACAGCGACACCTTTATCAAATAATTGACGATGATATTCAGCAAGACCTCTGTCATGCCAAGGTGTTGTTTTAGCTAAATAGAGTCGTGCCAATGCGCCGTTGATAACTGTGTCAAAATATCGCTCATAAATAAGTTGATCAACGGAGCAAGCTTCCCTTGTAGGGGCCACAGCCACGAATACCTTCACGGCTCCTTCCTTATTAGAGGTTGGAACAGGTCTAATATTCAATGTATCAGGTGGCACAAACCAGATAGCTCGGCTGTGGACGGTACACCCTGTATCACAGGGCTCTGATGCACGTAGTATGGCATTGTCAGAACAACAATTACCGTCAACACAAATACGTTGGATTGATACAATACGTTCGTCTTCTTCTGTCTCTATGTAGTATTCTTCGACACCACACTGCAGATCAATCTCTATCGTACGTGCTAGTACTTGACTACGCTCACATAATTCAATAATGGCTAATCGTACATAATTCGCAATAAGATCATCTGGGGCTTCCCCTATCGCCAATCTTATTTCATGTTTAAATTCATCAAAACTAACCGTTGTCATTTGTTGCCCTTACCGTACGATTAACACCTAATTCAGCTAGTCGTTGCTGCGTTAGTTGTACTTTTAAAATATTAAAAAAGGTTTCTAAATGAACCCTAGCTGCGGCAACAGCTATCTCTACCTCATCATCAATCATCAGGGCTGAGTACAATACCCACTGCCGTGCTGCAGTTACTGATGCACATCCCGCATCAACTTCTTTATCAAGGTCTTTCATCGTGTAAGGCTCTGGTGGGTTTGCACAAAGCACTTTTAAGTACACATCCTCATTCGGAGGTATTGGTGGATAAACATTGAAGTAGCCATTGTCGCCTGCACTGTAGGTATAGCCAGTGAGGGTAAACTCTCCGTTAGTTGGTGTAAGGCATACCTTTTTTGTCCAACGAGAGAGAATAGAAATATTTTGTTCGGGGACAGGAGTTAACACTAACCCTGTCTCATCTGTTTGCCCAAGTATTTTCCGTAGCACTTTACAATCGCATAGCTTTTGGAGCGTACCTGGGTCAAGCTTTACCATGGATGCTTCTACAAACTCGTTAGGGTTTAAAGTGAAGACGTTGCACAACCCTTCGTTGAAAAAACGAAGCAACTGTGCCTGACTCCAACGATTAGGCAATGTGCCTGCAGGATTGAGGTCATTAAGGTCTTCATTGAAAGCAGCTAACAAGTCTCGTAGACGCATATTAGTCCTCGTCTATATCGTCAAATATAGCCTCTGGAAGCGGAGGAGCTGGAGGGGTTGGTGGAGCTACCTTTTTAGCTGTACGCTTTTTAGGTGTTACTACTGCTTCCTGTTCAAGTTCTTCCTCTGGTGATTCCCATGGTAGGGGTCCAGTATAGGGCTCTACTAAATCGCTGCGTGCAGCTAGCCCAGGATGGTAAGGGTGTATATGTCCAGTAGCTTTCTCACGTAACCAATCACACTTTCCAAGTGGGGTTGGGGCTGAGTTAAATTGTCGCTCTGGTGAAGATTCTACTGCATAGTTTGCGCCTGGCGCATGGAATCGAGGCTGTGCCATACTCTACTCCTAAAAATTATTTAGTGGACTGTTTAGCGTGTTTGCTACCTGCTCGGCAGCGACATACTTTTGCATGTGCTTTCATATGATTTCTCCTAAAAGTCCCCCAAAGTCATCAACCTTGGGGGTTGGTCTATAAAATAGATTATTTAGAGATTGGATACTCAAAATTGTCTACTTTTACGACAAGTGCGATACGACCTTGCATTGCGGCAAATGTGCCTGCTGTACCAGTCGGTGCTGTGTTTAGACGGATACCCAACACAACGGCACGGCCTGCAGGAACAAATACAGTTGACGCTGTTGTTGTGATTGCTGCACCATCAATGGTCGAGCCACTCAATGGGTCTTCAATCTTAGTCACAACAGAAGTCTCCTTAGAGCTAGATGTGTCTAAGTAACCATGGCGAACAATCTCTGCATTAGCGTCGATACCTGTAAAGCCTGATGGCAATGCAAAATCTTCACCTTCTGCGATTAACTGTTCGATTGTGATATCCTCAGAACCACTGCATCCACCGCCACATTTAGTTGCATCAACCAATTTGGCAAAGACGTCAAACGTTACGCCTTGCATAGAATCAGTCACTGCGCTGCAGCAGTTTTGACCAGCTACCGTCGCTGTAGGGTTAGAATGGACGAATACCTGTGTGATAGAATGCAACTCTGGAACTACTAATAGCGCTACATCTACAGGTACATCAGCTGCCTTAATCTTAGCTAAGGCATCACGTTGATAGGGGAATGCTGCAGGTTGCAACACGTTACCTAACGTAAAATGTCCACGGTCAAACTCCCCTGCTACCTGCGTTGGTAAACGGCAGCCGAAACGGCGTGTCGCATCTGCAGCAGGAAAGACAAATTGTGGCGTACCACCATCATATAAAGATACTGTTTTAGCCATGTTATCCTCCTTAGAATGTCCAATAACCAACAGCTAAGGCATCTGGGTAAATCGCTTTACCACCCCAAACTGCTAACATACGATAGTGGACACCAAAGTAGCCTGCAGGTTGGACTAAATCACCTTGCACCAAATCGCCTGCGAAAGCAAAACCTTCTTTATTACCAGCGATCACGAAGTATGTTAATGCGCCAGACGCATCGATAACTTGAGGGATACAATCCACGACAAACACGTTAAAGCCCATCACTTTTCCAGGCATCATACCTGTCACTAAGATTGAGCAGTTGTTTGATCCACAGTTACCCATGTCAAACGCACTAGCGTATTTAGAGTCAACGATTGTTTCCATGATGGCACTTGGCAACATGATAAACATCTCGTCATCCACCCAGCGTCCAGCCTCTTTCAATACACGTTGAATTTTGGCGAGTTCACGATGAATATTCTCTGATGTGATTTTGATTGGTGCATTAGGCGCGCCTAAGTTGATATTACTGTGGCAACCAGCATTAGCCCCTTTATTCTGTCCTGATGCTTCCAAAATCATCGCTTCCAATACCCATTGACGCCATAGTTTGGCTAACGTCTCATAGGCATCTTTTAGCAAATACTCTTCATACTGCGCCCAACGATCACACAAACGTGCGATGTCTAATTGGTCGAACTTAAGCACTTTATAGGCAGCGTTACAAATCTGCATAACAAATGCATCTGGTGATGAGAAGTCAGCTACAAGCTCTTGGTTCTTCTCGTAAGGTCGCCAATCCCCAGAACGAGGTTGTTTCGTAAACTGGATTACCTGATTACACATCGTCAATTTGCCATCGATTGATGTGTTGGTGATATAAGGAAGAAACTCCTTATCCCAGCCTGTTGCGATAATTTTGTTGTAATAACCTATTCGGGCTAATGGTGAATTTTCTAATCCACTGAAACCCGAAGCACTAGCGAATGCCATAGGTGCTCTCCTTTAAAAATTCGGGCGGTAGCCCATGTTGTGAAATCATTAACCCACCCGCCCCTCTCGCTCTGCAGCGTTAAATTCATCAAGGAACGTTCTGTAGGTCTCATGTGAAATCTCTCTACGGTTAAAACGTTGCTTTTGTTCTTCCAAGTCGGCGTAGGTAAATCTGGTGTAGTTGTCTGGCGTAAGTGGCGCAGACACAGTGCTAATAGGCGGTGCAGCAACCTGAGCCAATGTCGGTTGCCCGCCTTTAAATTGATCTAAAACTTGATTGACGTATGTCGCATTACCTGCTTTGTAGGCAGCTTCCACTTGCGACCCTCTAGTAACCAATGTGCCAGGGATGGTTTCTTGCATAAACGCTACATACGCTGGATCACGGGCTAAGACATCAATATCTGGATGTCTGTCCGTAATGGCCTTATTCGTATCAGCTAAACGAGTTCGATACTGCTCTTCGTTAATCTGGTTAATAGTGGTTTGGAATGAGCTATTAATTTTGTTCAAACGCTCGTTAGTCGACTTATTAATCTGCTTTAACATCGGCGCCAAGATTTTGTCTCTAATCTCTTTGGCCGCTGTATCATCAACGTATTCCATCTCACCAAGTTCGAAGGTAGAGAAATCTTCGTCTTGGGTCTGCTTTGCTTCATACTCGGCAAGGCGAGCATTAGCCAAGGCTAACTCTTGCTCTTTAGCGGTGAGTTGTTGTGTATATGCCGCCCTCTGTTCTTCCATTAACT
Organism: Pelistega indica; assembly: GCF_000506865.1. GTDB lineage: Bacteria > Pseudomonadota > Gammaproteobacteria > Burkholderiales > Burkholderiaceae_B > Taylorella > Taylorella indica. The sequence continues at coordinate 5,337 of NZ_AYSV01000118.1, read as the reverse complement.
GATACTGCTGGCGTTGCCAATCGGCAATATTCCATTGTGGCTGTGCTACAGGCTGCGGTTGGTACGCAGGCGCTGGTTGTACTGGTTGCCCTTGCTGTGCTACAGGTTGGTGTACAGGTTGGTGTACAGGTTGTGGTACATTAGGCTGTACAGTCTGTGCTGGGAACACTTGGTTCTCTCGCACAACACTTGTTTGTGCATCGTCTGCTGGTACATACGCTGCCGCTGGATGAGGAGCTGGACGTGGTGGATTTACTGGTGTAAATGGGACTTGATTCGCTTGTGCCATGCGGTCATTCCTTATAGTTCACGGGTTGAATTAAAAAGGTCGATAACGCCACGTAAGGCTTCAATGCACCCACGCAGATGAAGGCACACAGGTCGACCATCTCCTGATGCCACTAGTTGCTCTTTAGCTGTTTCGTATCGGGTCTTCGTTAGAGACAGTTCTGACTCCAAAAGCCCGACAATCTCGGCAAAGGCTTCTGGATGTTTACCCATCGTGGATAGGGCTACTTTCTGACGCTCTGTAAGTTGCTTGTAGGTCTTCATCTACACCAGGCTTAGAAATGCTTTTTGATGGGTGATGGCTTCATACCACCGAATGGACGCAAGGCAGAAAACTTACTGGTATCCAACTGCTTTGGATAAGTGCCAGAGTTCTTAAACTTGCCGCCTAATGGGGTTGCTTGTGCTGTCAGTGAAAAGCGTTGATTCTGGTTAAGTACAGGATCAAACCCACCGAAGTTAAAATTTTTTGCCGTAGCACTGCCTGTAGAAGGACTACGGTCAGATACAGGGGCATTGCCCTTCATCATGCCAACAAAGTTCTTAGCTGCTTTCATATCTACCTCTAGAAGTAAGGCACGTTCTTGCCACCAAAACTTAAATAGCCAGCGGGCTTACCAAGTAATTGATCGCGCGTACCGATAACGGTTGTAGGGAGGGAATCTTGTGTTGTGATAGTGGGCGTAAAGGTCGTTGCTTTACCTTTAACAGCGTTGATTTCAGCCGTAACTAAAGCTGTCATCTCATCACAGGTAGGAATGTGGTCACCCACGGCATGAGGTGTGCCATCGCAACGATTGATGGAAGCAATAACGCACGCTTTTAAGGCGGCTAATACGTCCTCATCGTCAAGCACGGCATTGACGAACATTTTTAATAGTTCAGTGCGTAAGGGAGAGTCGACCGCTACGGCGGTCTTAATGAAATCAATAATTGATTGTTGAGCCGCTTGGTCGTAAGTAGTGCCACCCTTAATTGTTGGGGTGGTTAATGTTTGATTGGTCGATTTAACGACTTGTGGATTAGGGTAAGAACCTGCTAAATCGCCACCTGCTGTCCCTTTTGGTGGGGCAGGAGCATCAATTTCTACACCGCTACCGATAGTGCCAGTTGATACGGTAACGTTATTTAGAACCGTCCCGTCCAGCACTGCTGGTGGCTTAGGTTGCACGCAACAGTTGTTCGCCATAAAAATCTCCTATGATTATGGCGAACTATAAATGCAAGTTGTCTAAGGCTATTTAGCTATGTATAATGTTTTAGCCTATCTCTAAGGGGTCTTGTAGCCCCTCATTAGGGGTGGTTGTGTGCCACGGAGCAAACCCTCAATGGTGTGAAGTTTGCGGTGGAGTTCTTCAAGGGATTGGTACATGGCGTCAGTGCGACGCTCTGTGGTGTCGATACGGCGTTTGGCAAAGTCGATAGCTGTTTCTAGCTCTTCCCTGGCCTGAGCCGTAATGGTGATGATTCGCTCAGTGCGATAGGTGTTATGGAATGTTACGGCACTTAATACGATAAGGATGATGCCGACCATCCATGATAATTCGAATTTAAAGGTGCGTCGTTGCGAGGCTATCTCTTGACGTAACTTACTCACGTTTGTCTCCTAATAGTGAAATAAGGTTGGCTTTATTTTCACGAATCCATACCACCAACAAGCGAGTCGCTTTCGTACCTAACCACGAGCCTAGAAGTACAAAGACAACGGTCATATAGTTGGTCCATTGGTAATGGATAGACCCAAAGAAAATTAAAATGCCAATAAAAATAGAGCCTGAGAGTTCAGCTACAACGGTCAAAAACATTCCGTCTGATTTTGCTTCATCTCGCCACGCTTTATCCTGCATGCGTGCTAACAGCCCTACAATACCTCCGAGTACGGATAAAGCAATCACCGTAACAAGGCTAGTATCCCAGAGATGACGTAACTCTTCATCTAGCCCAAGTGGTTGTGCTAACGCTGCCACGCTATAAATAAGTAGAATCAACGCTATCAGTAAACACTCATAGCAAAGCTCTTTGAAAAACTTCTTAATAGATGGCAACATACAGTAAAGGCAGGTCTCCCTGCCCCCTCCTCATAAGGTTAATTACGCTACACTAAGTGTCGCAATTGAACTCGCAAAGCCAATCTGTGTGCCGAAGGCATCTTGAAGCTCTACATCTAACGTATGCGTATGGGCAATTAATGTCGAAATACCTGTTTTTAATTGCGTGCCATCTTTCATCGTTAGAATAAGGTCTGTACCATCGCTTGATACGGTCTCAACGTATTTGTCTAACGCTAATGCTGACAAATCAATCGACTTTTGCTGACCGTCTTCGGTATACGTTAATGATTGTGTCGCTGCATCGTACGCTAAGCTTGTCGCTACCCCTGCTGGCAACTGCTGTTGTTCAGGGAACTTCACTTTAATCTTTTTCGCTACTGCATCTAGTTCAAAGTGGTCTGTGAATAAATTATCGGGGGTTACAAATTGTTTTACTGCCATTGGTTTCTCCTAAAAATATAATGGTGTGGTGGTTTACATGCCAGGTGCTTTACGTCGTGGTAAACCTTCATAAATCCAACCATAGCCTTTGGTTCCACTCTCTGTTACTAATTCGGCAGTTGGATCAATAATACTTTCATACTTAGCAATATCTACATAAATTAATGAAAATTCATGTGGCAGTGCTAGTCTAGTGTTGTATGCAGTACTGTAGTCGGCAGCGTCTAGCATAAAGGCATGCTCAGCATCAGAATAAAACTGAAAATACTCCATAATGCCAGTGCAGCGTACAGGTTCAGAGACGTACGTCATTAAGAACTTAATAGTATCGCTTAGTGCAGCATTAGTCCCTGTAAGGTCGCCAGCAGATTGTGTCTGACTCCATTCGTGGGCGCTAGCTAAACTTGTTATCCCGCAGTCATATCCTTCATGTGAAGATGGATATGTTAGTTCGGACGGTGGGCCAACTCTACAAATAAAATCAATTCTGCTACCTTCTGCGTATTTAGGAGTAGTATCTACTACGCCACCTATATACGTTCCTGATAGTACTTGTACTGGAGGTCCACCTGCTAACCATCCCAAATTACCGTCTTGCCGACCATCTCTGGCGTTACTGTAATACCAGTGTCACCTGAATCAGGTTGTACATCAACTGAACGAACGTACATAATGCCTGCACTATTACTATTCGCACTCAGTGTTCCATCTTCCTTACGCACTAGAGTGGTGCCATCAATATTGACGTTAATTTTCTGGTTGCTAGTATCTAGCTCAAAATCGGTTCCTAAATCTGGAACAGTTACTAAATTAATTGCCATATATCACCTATGCAAAAATATCCCAGTTAGTGCCACCATTAAAGATGGTTTTAGATTCTTTATTAACAACAAATCCGATTTTTTCTGGTGTTAGTGCTTTACGCACATTATCTCCAACATGACGATAGGACAACCCTGGACATCTCTCCACCGCTGTAGGGTCTTCATTTCGTAATGAGTCAGTTGTCACTACAGGATTGTTGATTGGACTTAAAAATACGCTAGCTTCTGCATGGAATGTGACCCAACAAGACTGTAACCATATTGACCCTGGACGGGCAAACTGTCCATTTTTACCAATATAGATATTACAACCTTGTACTTGTACTAGTCCGTCTGTTTCAATAATAAAATGCCTAGCTCCTGGGAATGTTACTCGCCCATCGCCACGTCTAATATTGACGCCAACAAACAAAATTCTGTTAGCTACGATGTACGGTATAGTGGTGTATTGTGTTTCATAACCTGGTTCAGGTATAACATTAAATTGTAGTGTCGCTCGCTGTAACTCTACAGCAGTCCATGCATATGCTCCTGGACATACTACCTTAGTAGCTATATCAAATATGGGGTCATCATAGGTTGTAACAACTATATATGCGTTAGCTGTCTCAGAAAGTAGTTGCGTTACGTTATGAGTCTGCCCACTTTTCAAGAAAATAGCGAATGTGCCATATCCTGCTGACTCTCTACTAACACGATCAAGTGCTTTTGCAAATGTTTTAAGGGGTGCATCTCTAGTGCCAGCGTTGGTATCGTTACCATTTACAGCATCGACATATTGTGTGGCTAAATTAGGCGGAGCAGTATCCCATACACCAATACCATCACCACGTACTTCGATACGATTACCTGCTGTCCTAGATAACGGAATAGATGACACATCTAACGTATCATCTGATGCAAATGGCACGTGTTTGCCACTCTCATACTTTAAAGGTTTTTTTGCACTCATACTGTCTCCATAAATGCGTCTTTGAATGTTAGGTCTTGGGCAACTATTGCCACTACTTCACCTACCATCTGATTAAATGTATCAACAAACTGCAACGGCTCACTGGCGTAAATAATCTCACCTGGGTCGCCCTTATCACCTTTGTCGCCTTTTTGACCTGCTACTCCTGCATCACCCTTGTCGCCTTTCGGTCCCATCGGTCCCATCGGTCCCATCGGTCCCATCGGTCCTGCTTCGCCTTGGTCGCCCTTGTCGCCTTTCTGTCCTGCACCCCCAACAACCCCGTCAGGTAGTGTTACTGTCCCTGTAAAAATAGGGTCTTTTATCGTGGGATGGAGGAGAACCGCCTCCTCCAACACAACTGGAGGTGCTGGCTTAGGTGGTGGACAAGTTACACACTTAACGCACCCCATCGTTTACTCCGCAGCGTCGCCCTCAGCACCCTCAAGGTCACGTGGCTCTCCACCCTCCCATGTGTAGGCTTTTAAGGCATTTAAAATGACAAACCGCTGTTTGCTACGGCAATCATCCTGTACCGCTTGGACCGCTGGAGCAAGCTTGGCTTTTTGAGCCTGTGATAATTTATGCTCGTTAATCTTGTAGATATATAAAGCATCATGGCCTGAGGCACACTGTAAACGTGCCACATACCCCTCTGGGTTTTTTGTCGTAGAACATGCGGCTAATGTCACGGCTACTGCCGCTGCTAACAATACTTTTTTCATTTCAATCTCCTTAAAAAATTAACCCTGATTTGGTTATGAGTCACCACCCGTATCAG
>NZ_AYSV01000117.1 GCF_000506865.1 Pelistega indica | reverse complement strand
CTATTTTAAGTTAGGTCGACCCGTCACTCAGTCTATTACGATCAATGAGTGCCTCTATACCGCCTTCTTCAACCAATTCTTTATAGCGATAAAATGTATCCCTCGATACGCCCATAATTTTGCATGCTTGCGACACATTTTTTAATTGCTCTGCTAAATTAAGCAGTCCTGCTTTATGTTTAATCACATTATTGGTAGTATGTAACATGAGAGTTTCCTTTTGTTTGTTTAAAAGATTCGCACCTCTTATTCAAACGGGAAACTCTCTTTTTTGCAACTCATTTGTCAGATTTGGTCTGAACTTCTACATATCATCCCTCTTAATAGCATGTTTTCCATTTCCATATACCCCCCTACAGCTGCTTACTCAAAGACCACTTTCCCTTAGTTTTCAAGAAAACTAAGGTTAAATCATAAGAATTTTCAGGGGCTAATTCATTACTACGTTTATATTGTATGTGTAATTCTTTGCCTGAATGAAGTTTTTGCTTCAGTTCTTCTGGGCTTCCTACCATGATGTCACCGTACCAATTAACCTTAAAAAGCTCAGTTACTTCTTCATTCCCAATAAAGACCCTTTCTGAGTATTCTGTATAGTGTGTAGCCTTAAACTCAAGACTACGATCATTTAAAGCAGAGATTGCTCTCTTTGATAAATCATAGTGTACTAATCATTTCTTTCACACTCCCAATAAAAAACCGCCATTTAAGGCGGTTAAGTGTTTAATAATAAAATTACATCTCCAGCTCAGGTTCTGGAGGATTTAGTGATTTCTCAAATTCATTTAATATATCTTTAATTTTTTCAGGCAATATATTGTCAGCTACTCTCTCACGAATAGAACCGTATTCATAAGCATAGATAAGTGCATGAGAGTCTAAGCTATTATCAAAAATATAAATATTATCTGCTAGTAACATTGCTTTTGATAAATTACTTATGCTTTTATCATAACGGCGTTCTAGAACATCTTCTTGAATATTATGTCCTCCTTGTTGCACTCTATGAGCCACCCGAATTTTTGAAAGATCAATACTATCAAGATAAACATAATTAAGAGTGACCTCAAAGCCATTTTCTTTGACCTGTTTCATTAAATTCAAGGATTGTTTGCTTGTGAGTGTAGTTTCAAAAATAAAAGATTGTTTATTTTTAACAGCCTCTTTTATTTTTTCTAAAGCCAACCTACCAGCCAGAATTGATGCGGCTGCACTATCCTTATTATTTAACGTTTTAGCAATATTATCCGCATTGATAAATATAAAATGTTCTTCTTCTAAATAAAGGTTAAATAAAGTACTCTTCCCTGAACCATTTACACCAGCCAGAATGATAAATTTAGCTTTTTTCTCTCTTTCCATAAGGCTCTTTTTCTACTATATCTCCATTGACTATTTCTACTCTAAATCGTGTTCCATCAGGATACTCTACAATATTCACTCCTCCAATAGAGTAGTACGCTTTCTTACCCTGACTCAGTAATCGTTTAACGATATTTACTGGATTTTTAGTAACACGTTCATAAAATTGTTGAGAAACGCCTGTTGTCATATCAACTCCTTAGCTTTAATCTATATTCTAGTATAACCTACCAGCTTATTATATGAGACTACATCTCCAACTCAGGTTCTGGTGGTTCTTGCTGTTGTGATAAATAGCTATCAATTCTTTTTTCAATGAATGAGATTGTTTTATTAATGGAATATTCAATAAACCTTGTTAAAGGTTCTATATTCCTATTACCAGTCTGAGCAATTTCTAATGTACGGTAATATTCAGGACGGTCATCTTTCTCTATAATCGTAATTGGATAACCGCCTTTTAATAACTCCAAATTCATTAATAATCGTCCTGTTCGACCATTTCCATCAACAAAAGGATGTATTTCTTCAAAATCAGCATGAAAACGAGCAACCGCAGGAATCAACCCTAATGTTTCTTTATTTTTACCAAAATCCTTTAAAATGCCATCCAATCTTGAGGGAATCATGGACGGTAACGCTGTTGTGGTTTCAGACCCCTCAATAAATACCGACGATGTTCTGTAAACTCCTCTATTTTCTTCGTCATGATTCAATACATAATAATGCAACTCACGAATAAAATATTGAGATAATGGCTCATGTTGCTTTACGGCGTTCTCTAAAAATTGTAATGCTTGAGCCTGATTAATCGCTTCCAAATGCTCAGAAAGCTTTTTACCTCCAACAGTAATACCATCAGAAATAATAATCTTTGTTTCAATCAATGAAAGAGAATTACCTTCTATCGCATTCGTATGATAGATATAGCGTAACCGTAAGTCTTTTAATAATGAGGGATGTTCAATTGCCCATACAGGATCAAGTGTTTTGACCATATTTTTCCCTACCTTCGCTAAATTCTAAAAAATTGAAAAGCTGCTTTTTTCATAATTCCACCGACATCTCAAGTACTTTCTGCCTGAACTTTTCAGGCAATCCACGTGGTGTGGCAATATCTACTTTTAAGCCAAACTGTTCCTGTAACTCGTACATCATAGTCCCAATATCTAAGTAGCTTAGATGAGGAGTTGGATAGATAATAATAATATCAAGATCACTATCTTCCGTATCTTCTCCACGAGCTACTGATCCAAAAATTCTAGGGGATAAGCCATTATTAGCTAGAATAATTCGTTTAATATCATTTCTATGATTTTTAAGAATTTCTGAGGGTTTCATATTACCTTCGCTTTAATCTGCATTCTCATTATAACTTAACAAGAATACTTACCAAAGCCCACTGCTTAGTCATTTGCTAGCAGTGGCTTTTCGACCGTCTGTTATCCGATCTATCAGAAGATTATTGATGTTTCACTAGTTTTTAATCCCCTTTGGGGTTCTAGTCATTTCATCACATGAATATTCACGTTCATTACTTTCATAGCGTGCGGATTCGTCAATCCTGTGGTCGAAGCGGATATTAATCAGCTCCACTGTTTACAGTGCGGTTATTTCATTAAGGCTACCCGACTTTACACCTTTGCATCACATCAACTAAAGTCAATATGACACCAAACCACTTACGTCCAGCGGTTTTATGTAGTTAAATTTTTAAAGAACTATAGAGCAATGCTCCATAGTTCTATATTAGGAATACCTAATTATTTTGTCAATAAAAACCTATAAAATAAATTAGATTTTCCTAATTTATTTCAAATAAACTTATTTTATAAGCACCAAATATGTGTTACGAGACTTTTTTGTTGTTTTTCTGCCTATATTTATTCACTTGTAAGCTAATAATATCCTCAAGATCTAGAAAGAACATCCTCTGGTAAATGATCAAAATCTTCAGGATCTAATTTTTTAAATGGCCATCTGGTATTAATACTACCAAAACCAGTAGCCAACCAATTGGCATCAACTCTTAACAGCTTAGCTACTCTAACCAAGTTTTCACCTCTTATATTTTGTGATTTGCCAGAAAGCCAATCATTCACTGACGCAGGCGATACTCCTACAGCATGTGCTATATCAACTTGTCTAATCCCTGCTAACTCTATAGCGTAAACCAATCTTTCTCTAAGCGTTTTCATTTAAATTCCAATACCTTTGAATTATCTACAATAGTAACGCCTATGAAATAAGGCTTTCCTTATATTAAAATGATGTATATAATTAGGTTTGCCTAATTAAATCATATGAGAATATATTAAAATGAATATAAATTCAAAATAAATCATTGATTCTCTTGGAGGAACCTCCAAGGTTGCAAAAATTTTTAATATCACAATGCCTAGCGTAACAAGTTGGAAATCAAAAGGCATACCACCTGCCCGTTTAATGTATTTGGAAGTGAAATACCCACATCTTTTCCCTAAAACTAAAAAATCTAAAAGGAAATAATAATGGCTAGATTATCTAAAGCAGAAATTGCTCGTATTCAAGCTGAACGTGTAGAGCTGACTCAAAAAATTGATAGCTTAGAGCTAGGCTTTATGTCTCGTTCATTAGCACAAATAGGTTTGCCTCATTCCAACCTTGATACGGACTATTTTGAACGTACAAGTGGATTGATTACTTTTTCATCCAAGCTCACAAAAAAAAATGGATTACCTTACGGAATGTATCCACGCTTATTACTTGCGTGGATTTGCACTGAAGCAGTAAAAACCCAAAATCCTGTACTACATTTAGGCACAAACCAGACGGAATTTCTTAAAAAATTAGATTTACAGAACGATGGACGTTATATCTCTGCGTTAAAAGAACAAAGTAATCGCCTGCTATCCAGTCTTTTTAGGCTAGATTTTGCAGATAAGAAAATTAGAGGCTTTAAAAATTTAATTTTAGCCAGTGAAGGCTTTGAGTTCTGGACTCCTCATGCTGGAGCATGGGAAACTCAATTTAAACTATCACAAGAGTTTTTTGAGGATGTGATAAGTAATCCAGTACCTCTTGATTTAAACGTGCTTCACGCAATCCGTAAATCACCCTTAGCAATGGATGTGTATACGTGGTTAGCATACCGAACCTATCTTGTATATACTCACGGAAGTCACCCTGTAAAGATTAGTTGGTCAGATTTACAAGCTCAATTTGGTTCTAATTACGGATCAGATTATCTAAATATTGAACTACCAGCTGATGTACTCATCAAAAAAACAGCAACAAGGATTACGTAATTTTAAAAAATTCTTTCTTAAAGCGACAAAAGCAGTATCTGAACATTATCCTGAACTTAATCACATTATTTCAGCAGATAGCCAATTTTTAACGGTTGGTGGTGCTAAATTAATCAAATAATTAGATGTATATAAAATGATTAAAGAATTATTGAAATTGCTTGATTATATTCATATCCAGCAGTTAACACATTATATGCCTAATAACCTCAGAGGACTCAAGTCTTTAGATTTAGTTCGTGAGGTGACAGAAGAGCTTAATAAGCATACATCACTATTTGATAGTGATCCTTGGGTATATGGCACAATGCTCCGCCTTGATATATTTTTTCAGAAAATAGTTTTATTCAATTACATTTCTCAATTTACTATTTTAGAGAAAACCTATCATCAAAATAATTCTATACTTAATTTAGAAAAACACTTTGAACAAACAGTAAATGACGGTATATTACGTAACTTTCTCCATTTTCACAATAAATTCACCATCCAACAACTAACTTTACCCTCAAGAAAGCTAGATAAAAAGTTAGCTACTTATGGCTTTGTTAAAAAATCTATTGTTTTAGATATTAATGAATTAAATAGCCTAAAGGTTTCTTTGTATCAAATTCCACTATTAATTGCGAGTAAGACAAACTTATTTGAACAACTCCCTTGGGTTCAAGATCATTTGTGGTTTCTATCGCAAGAAATAGAAAGGTTTATTCATTTATAGCTATAAAACTCTCACAAAATAATATACTTAAAGCTATCTTAAATGTTTAGTATAGCCTTATGTCTATTTTAAAAAATATATGGGATCAATTATCCTCACATAATCAAAATGAAGAACAAGCCTTCCATAGCTTTATGGCACACGTTCAGAAAGCATCATCCTACTATAAGAAAGAGCCTAAACGGCACCATGCCTTAGAAGATTTAATACGTATCATTTTAAAACCTATACAATGCAAACATATTGCTCATAGTTATACTGTACAACCCCATTTTGCAATTAAAGCTATTGAAGTAAGTGACTTCTTCCCCTTCTGCTTACCCGATACTACCTTACACGCTTATCACAAAGACTTACATGGTGTTCTGCATTTAAGGCGTGATATTGTTTTTCCTACTACATGGCATCCTTCTAGCCTAATTTCTTCATTAGCACTCATTCAAGATACTCAAAATAACTTTGAGCAAAGTACTAATCACCTAGTAACACTATTACTACCGTTTAGAATAGGCTTTGTCACTAACGGAAATCATTCTATAGCTCAAGGTATTTTAAAAGGAAATGGAGTTATTCAACCAAGCTCGGTAATTGATGTACATAATTTATTGCCCAAAATCACTTTTGATGGTAGATATTGGTTAAAAAATGAAAATGGTAACGTATTAGGTCAACCTCGGTATAAAGAATTTGGTTGGGTTTGGGAAGCCTATAAATGCTTTTATCCCGTAGATTTTCAGACTTAAATTGTAACCATCCCCTAAATTAAGACAACAAGAAAGTAGAACTTTTTTGAACGTTACCGTAAACTTATTTCAAAGGAGTTTTACCATGAGTAAACGTACTAGCGAAAGCCAAATTATCAACATTCTTAAACAAGCCGAGGCAGGCACCCCTGTTCAAGAGTTATGCCGTCAACATGGCATTTCTTCTGCCACATTCTACAAATGGCGAGAACGTTATGGGGGGATGGAAGTCTCTGATGTAAGACGCTTAAAAGAACTCGAAGCGGAGAATCGTCGGCTCAAGCAGATGTATGCCGAGCTCAGTCTTAAATCCATGATGCAGGAAGAAATCATAAAAAAGCTATAAAACCCGTCCAAGAACGCAAGAGTTGGGTTCATGAGTTGCGGGTCAAGTTTACCGCCAGTATTGCCTTGTGTTGCAAGGTGGCTGGCATTAGTCGTACGGCTTTTTATTACGAGAAACGTCTATCAGATGATAGCGAAGTCTCAGCGATACTCACGGAGGTCTCTAATAAGCGACCTTCGTTGGGGATTTATTAGAAGTGATTTAAATGGAATCGTACAT
>NZ_AYSV01000116.1 GCF_000506865.1 Pelistega indica | reverse complement strand
CCAATATGTACGATTCCATTTAAATCACTTCTAATCAAATCCCCAACGAAGGTCGCTTATTAGAGACCTCCGTGAGTATCGCTGAGACTTCGCTATCATCTGATAGACGTTTCTCGTAATAAAAAGCCGTACGACTAATGCCAGCCACCTTGCAACACAAGGCAATACTGGCGGTAAACTTGACCCGCAACTCATGAACCCAACTCTTGCGTTCTTGGACGGGTTTTATAGCTTTTTTATGATTTCTTCCTGCATCATGGATTTAAGACTGAGCTCGGCATACATCTGCTTGAGCCGACGATTCTCCGCTTCGAGTTCTTTTAAGCGTCTTACATCAGAGACTTCCATCCCCCATAACGTTCTCGCCATTTGTAGAATGTGGCAGAAGAAATGCCATGTTGACGGCATAACTCTTGAACAGGGGTGCCTGCCTCGGCTTGTTTAAGAATGTTGATAATTTGGCTTTCGCTAGTACGTTTACTCATGGTAAAACTCCTTTGAAATAAGTTTACGGTAACGTTCAAAAAAGTTCTACTTTCTTGTTGTCTTAATTTAGGGGATGGTTACATGACTCGTAAATTTATATTATTTAAAATATAATACAAATGATAATCATTTTTATTACCAATAAGGAGTAAATATGCCTATACCTCATCATATCTCATTCAAAATGAAGCCTATTCTGGCTGTAATCATTTCCTCTTTTTTTTCTTGCAGCGCTTTTGCTCAAGACAAAAATACGAATCCTTCAGTTTCAACACTGGATACTATCTATGCTGATACTCCCGATGCTTATTATCCAGGAGGGCAAGTAAGCAAAGTTAATCAATTAGGTTTTTTTGGAAAAAAAGATGATAAAAGCACCCCCTTCAGCGTCATAAATTTTACGGAAAAGTATGTAAGTGATATCCAGGCTAGAGACATCACGGAGATTATTGATAAAACTGATCCTAGTTTCTTTAGTAATAAAGCCAGTGGGTCATGGAGTGAAAACTATTCAATACGTGGATTTAACGTGGATCCTAATGATGTTACAGTGGATGGGCTTATAGGTATGGCCCCTTTTTATCGTACATCACCGGAACTATTTGAAAACATACAAGTCTTAAAAGGACCTTCTGCAATATTAAATGGTATGACACCGAAAGGATCTGTAGGTGGAGTTATCAATGTAATGCCTAAACGAGCAGGAAGTGAACCTTTAACACAATTAACTACAAGTTATATGTCTAATGCAAACGTTGGGGTTCATACTGATATTGGGAGAAGGTTTGGAGATACAAAGCAATTTGGTATTAGATTCAATGGATTAACCAGAGGTGGAGAAGGTTCTATTAAGGATCAAAAGCAAAAAAATCAACTAGCCTCTCTGTCTTTGGATTGGACAGGTGAAAAAGGCAGCGTGTTATTAACTGGTTACTACAGCAAAAATCATGTGGATGGGGTCAATCGAGGTATATCTAGTCTAGGAACATTAGAGCGTATACCATCTCCTCCTGATCCTGATACGCTATTAACTCCTGATTGGTCTTTCGTAAGGATGCAGGATAAAGCTGTGATATTAAGTTCACAATATAATTTTAATGACAGACTATCGATTTATGGAAAAATGGGCCATAGTAAGTCAGATTACCACTATAATGGAGCGGCTGGAGCAACTATCAATAATTCATCAGGAACTTTTACAACATCATTAGCCGGTCTGGGATTTGATGTAGAAAAAACGTCTGCTGATGTAGGGGTTCGTGGTAATTTCATGACAGGAAATGCACGACACGAAATCGCCCTAAATACCACTTATTACCACCATGATCAAAATGAATATGGAGGAAGATCTCGTCAGATGATTAAAACCAACCTCTATAATCCGGTTTGGGGAAATGAAATTTATGTTGAACCTTCCATGCACATTCTAAAAAGAGGACTTACGCTGAAAAGCATTGGATTTGTTGATAACATCTCATTATTTGATGATAAGTTACAGTTTACGCTAGGTCTTCGCCATCAACAAGTGATTGACAAATCAACCAACCCTCTGACGAAGATTAAGACTGTTTATGATGAGAGTGCAACTATTCCTGCATTCGCTATTCTTTATAAGGTAACACCTCAGGTTTCTGTATACGCAAACTATATGGAAGGTTTAAGCCAAGGAGCCTCTGCTCCTCTGACAGCAGCTAATGCAGGAGAAGTTTTTGCTCCCTATAAAACAAACCAGATGGAAGCGGGCGTAAAGTTTGATATTGCTAACTTCTCAAATACCATCAGTATATTCGAGATTAAAAAACCAAGTAGCTACACAGACCCCAATACTAATATTTTCTCTTTCGGTGGAGAGCAACGCAACCGAGGGCTAGAATGGACTTTTGTTGGGGAACCAATAGAACATCTGCGTTTAATGGGAGGATTGGCGTTTATTCAACCTAAGTTAACTAAAACGGCAGGCGGAATTAATCAAGGAAATACAGCTCCTGGTATGCCTACTAAACAAGCCAAGTTAGGGATTGAATGGGATACTCCATTTGCTCCTGGTCTAACTTTAATGGCTAATGCAACTTGGAGTTCTAAACAATACTTTGATACAACTAACAAAATTACTCTCCCAAGCAAAACTATTTTTGATGTTGGCGCACGCTATCAAACCAAAATTGCAGGTAAAGAAGTTACCGTTAGAGCTTTAGTCAATAATGTGACAAACAAAGCCTATTGGGGACAAGGCCAAGTCTTAGGAGGAGGAAGTGGATTTTTAACTGTAGGCCAAGGTAGAACATTCTTACTCTCTAGTACTATTAATTTCTAATATTTTTCCCGAAAAATATAAAACCTCTGCTGATAATATGTCTTATCCGGCAGAGGTTTTTTACTAAATAGTCCAAAGCAAACAGTTATGATACAGGCAATCCATAATTTTGGAATGACGTTCTTTCTGGAATATGATAATAATTCTGAGATAACAATTGATTGATAATAATTGCGTTCCTATAAGCACCTATCCCTAAGTCAGGAGCCCCAACACCTTGTTGAAAAATATCGGCGTTTTGCATAAAGATACGCCCTTGGACTCCATCTCGTAACTTTAATGAGAAGTTTGTGTCAATTATATAATTATTATCTTCATCTGTTACTAATAAATCCTTTTTAAGGTTTTCAAACCAGTCCGGCCATTGATGACTATAACCAGTAGCCAAAATAACAGCATCAGAATCAAGACTAAATTCTCTTTCTAATGTTCTATGTTCAAACAACAACCGTAAATTACCTTGTTTACTATCAATATTCTCTATGGTTTTTAGTTCACAATTTGAGCAAAGCAACAATCCTGAATCTTTTCCTCCAACTGTTTTTTCATAAATCAAATCATAGATATCTGCAATTGTCGTAAAACTAATCCCCTTATACAGATACCCCTGCGTTTTTGAAATTATTTTTTCTCTTAGACAAGTTTAATGATTGAAAATATTCCATATATGCAGGGGTGAAACATTCCTGCCCCAGCTTAGAAAACTCCATCGGGTGAAAACCAGGCGAACGTGTTATCCACTGGATACGAGCACCCTTCTGGATAGATTCATCATCCATCTCCGATAAAAGAGAAAATACACACTCTGCAGCACTTTGGCCAGAGCCGATAACAGTGATTATTTTGCAGCGCCTTAAATCTTCCCTTATATCCAGAAAATCAGCACTATGCCTTACTAGTGGATGCGTTACTTTCAGATCTATAATGCACTGAGGTCAATGATGGTTTTGTTCCTATACCTATAGACAAATTTTTGGCTAAAAATTGCACAGCACTATCTAAAAATCGACTGTGCACAACAAAACCCTGCTGTAACTTATCATATTCAATATGATATACATCATGCTGCAACTTACAATTACTCAAGTGAGACAAAGCCCACCGGCAATAATCATTATACTCTGTCCTTGGAATCAAAAAATTATCATAGTAATAGAACTGGTACAATCTACTCTTTTGATGTAAATAATTCAAATAACTCAGTTTATGAGCTGGATTGGCCATAGTTACCAGGTCAGCAAGAAAAGGAACTTGTAAAGTAGTATTATTGATTAACAAACCTTTATGCCAATGGAGCTCTTTCCTTCTATCCAAAAATAGACTTGATATACTTTTATGCTCTGTTAATAGTGCAGAGAGTCCCAAATTAAAAGGCCCTATTCCTATCCCTATAATATCCATACTATCCATATAGTCACTCCTAGTATCATGAAGCCGTAATTACAGTGTTTAATTGTTCTTGGATTAGATTTAATAAGCAAACAACATCCTCATCAAAGATAGCTTGCTCAACAAAATCAACATCAAAATTTAAACACCCTTCTGGCTCTTTTGCCTGAAAACGAATATCCATTATGATTTGAGGTGTTTGGGTTAATCCACTTATTTGTAGTACACCACAGTCTTTTGATAACGAGATCCATGAAAGCCCACTAGTAATAACAATCGGTAACGGTACCTGTATATTATTCTTATGCGCTAAATACCTACCCAGCTCAACTCCAGAAAAATGCAGATGCTCCATTCTATCCATAATTTCGACCTGTAATCCTTTTATAGACTCCAGAGTAATGCCGCTTGTTTCTTTTTCCCAATTTACTACAATGAAAGAAGAGTTATTGGACAACTTCGTTTTATATAACGGTAATACAGGAAGAGCGCAACAGATAAACTCAGTATTCTTCCATGTTGCCAGTACCTCCATTATTACAGCAATCAAAAAAGAATTAACAAATAGTCCATTCTTACTACAAAACCTATTAATTTCTTCAATGCTATTATTAATTAATAAGGACTTTCTTTTGAATCTAGACTCCTTAATTTCCATAATAGGCAAATTCCATTTTATTGGGCTATATCTCAAATCAGAGAATTTATTTGCCCAATACGCTTTATCTCGATGGATATGTTCTATATTTTTTAATTTTTTTTGTTCGGACTCATCGACATCTTGGATATAAAAATTGTCCTCAAATAATTCTTTAATGAGGATAGAAATAGACCTTCCATCAACAATTAAAGCATCAAACTTTATAAATATCGTTGTATACCCATTGCTGCGCTGAATTAAAGTAATATTCCACAATGGTTTATCAAGATCCAGAACCTCATGGCTATATTTTTCCCTAAAATCTTGTATAAAACACTCTTCGTTTCCCAAGCCCTCTCTCAAGTCTATTTCATCTACATTAAGTACCGGCTCATCAACAACATATTGTTCATAATTTTCCTCATCAATATAGGTACGTAAACATTCGTGATAGCCTACCATGTCTTTTATTCTACTAAGTAATCGTGACTTATCTATACGTCCATAATATTCTCTATACTCTTGCATTGAAACGCCACTTAGTGGCAGTATAGACTTTCTCCCCAAGAGATAGCTCATTTGTAAAGAGGTTAATTGTCTTACAACTTCTTTTTTACTCATTTACGGATATCCTCATCAAGAAACTCAAGGTTTTGGATTGCTGAGCGCATATACTGGAAGAAGGAGTCAAACATTGCCTTGGCAATGTATTCAGGAATAATATCTACTCTAACATCCCAGTTAATCAATACATTATTTTCGACTCTTACTATCTGAGCATCCAACGCGACATGAGCACTCTGAGAAATAGTCCAATTCAATGATCCTAATACCCCTTTGACTCTCTCTGAATACAAATTGCCTGTTTCTATATCTAACCCAGAAGTAAACACTATAGGCGCAGTTTCGATTCTTCCTGTTTTCCGAGAGAAATCACGTAAGATTAAAACACCATCATAATCGCTATAATCTAACTTCTCATACAAATCTACTGCTATATGCTGGCATAAATTTCGCAAACAGTGAATATTTTCTAAATTAACATTCACTATAGTAAAGTTTGCAAACTCCCCGATGAATCTATCCTTATCTTCCCTTGGTGGCCTTCTATTAAAAACTGGAATACTCAACCGATAATTTTCACCAATATATTCACTTAGGGCATAAGCAAACAAACTCATGGTAAGAACGCTAGGCGTAAAACCATTACTTCGTGCAATCTTTTCTAAAACAACGTACTCCTGCTCTGTTAACCATTTATACAATCTAACACTCTTTACTTTTCTTTTTTCTTCAGAATTACCGATTTTCTCTAAAGGGCATGGTGCAATTTTACTAACCTTATCACCCCACCACTTCTGAGCTGAAGAGAAGCCCCTGTGATGACGTTGCTTTCTACCATAAACACAATCAAAAAATAGATTGCTGGGTATCACCTCCAAGTCTTCTCCTCTATATAATCTACATAAATCCTCCAACATATCAGGTATACACGATGGGTCTAAAGCCACCATATCCGCATCTATATGTAAAATAAACTGTCCTTCATCTAGTAATGTCATTGAAAATTTAATAACTTCGCCATCCCAAATATTCAAGACTTGGTGTTCCCAACTTTTTCTTTTTTCAAAAATAAATAAATTTGCTAAATCAGGTTTACCCTGTAAATCATCACAAGTTACTGCAGGGATTTTATCTTCATCAATAAAATCTACTTCTCCTTCTTGACTCAGACGAAGTCGCATCATAGGATGAATTAAATACAGTCTCTTGATAGACTGAATTAATTTCATGACATCTATGTTTCTACCTAGAAATTCGATATAAAGATGGGATGATACTATTTCTTGTCCATCAACATTCATCAGTTGATTAACTCGCCCAAACCAGCATGCCTGTTGCATTGGAGTCAAATTATCCATCACATTATTCCCAAATTGACGCTATTAGCAAACTATTTTATTATATATAATAAATGATAATGGTAATGATAATTATTTTTATTTTTGTTATGAAAACATCTAAAAAAACTGTACAACTATTGGATAATTTCTGGGAATACTGTAAAGAAAATCAATACTTCAATAAAGGATATCCAGAATCAGCATCTTTTGACTACTCACCTCTTTTCCGTCTTTTTTCAGTTTTCAATGAACAATTGTGGTGATTGGCGTATAGACAGCAACTACGCTCTAAATACTTTTTCTTTTGAAAGAGAGGTCATTTACTATTTTTCGAACTTATTTTCGTTGCCTATTGAAGAAAGTTGGGGATATGTCACAAACGGCGGAACAGAAGGTAATTTATTCGCATGCTACATCGCAAGATCCTTATTTCCTACAGGAAATCTTTATTGTTCAGATCAAACCCACTACTCTGTAACTAAAAATAGCCAACCTTCTCAGAATAAATTTGATAGAAATACCATCCTCAGCAAACGGAGAAATTCGTTATGATCTTTTAGCAAGAAGTATCAAGGAAAAAAACGATAAAACGCCTATTATTTTTGCTAATATAGGCAGTACTATGCTGGGTGCAATTGATAACATCAATCTAATACAAAATGCATTATCAAATCTAGGAATCCCCAGACAAGATTATTTCCTACACGCTGATGCAGCCCTTAGTGGAATGATTTTACCATTCGTTGATAACCCGAATCCTTTTAATTTTAAGGATGGTATAGACTCAATTGCTATATCTGGTCATAAAATGATTGGAATGCCTATTCCATGTGGAATAGTCCTTACCCGTCAACGCTTTTTAAACGCTATTTCTAAACATATTGACTATATAGATTCACTAGATCATACAATTAGTGGCTCACGAAATGCTCACTCTGTATTGATGTTTTGGTATGCTATTCAACAGTACTCCTTAGAATCATGGAAAAAAAGAATAAAGCACTGTTTAAATCTTGCAGAATGCATAGAAAGAAAACTCAACTGTTTTAACATTAACACATTACGAAACAGAAACTCCATTACTGTCGCCTTTCCAAAACCATCAGAAAATGTCTGGAAAAAACATTGCCTCGCTACGACAAATAATTGGTCTCACTTAATTGCATTACCCCACCATCAAGATATAAACTGTTTTTCTAGTATTCTTTCAGACATCATACTTGACCTCACCCGATAAACGTATCATCATGTTAATACTACCTAAAAATTTATCACCTAAGATAAAAAAAGATTTAAAACAACAGTTTTTCCCTCTTTGTCTTAGTATTTTTTTAGCAACCTTTGCTGGGATATCGTCTTTATATGGATTCTGGAAATTACTAGCATTTGTAGACTCACAAAATACAAGACACCTATTGTTTTGTATACTATCTTGGGTCACTGCAGGAGGCGGATATGCTTTATCTAGCTATTATGCACACACAGCAGAATTGAATTTTGCTCAGAAAATTCGCCTAAATGCAGCACAGCACATAGCGCACCTTCCTTCTACTACGTTAGCTAGATATGGTAATACAGAACTAAAATCTCTATTGACCACAGATGTATATCACATACACTACTTGATAGCACATTTTCCCAGTGAATTTGTTTGTTTTATTATCGTTCCTAGTACATCTGTCTATTTTCTTATAACCCTTATCGGATTAAAATCCTTATTTATTCTCACTCCTGCTCTCATTGCATCTCTTTATTACTTAATAGTAGTGCCATACACAAATGCACGTGATGGAGAGGCGAGAATGCAGGTTATCAAAAATATCATTTCTATTGTTGATGATTATTTTAAAGGGATTAAAGTCCAAAGAATTTATGGTTCTGAGAAGAATTTTATTGAACAATATAAAAAAGAAAGCCAAAAATTTACAACGGAAATGCTAACCTGGGTAAAAAAAGTGGCAACACTATCTGCTATTGCTACTTCCTTATTACAAGCCGTCGCCACATTTACTATCACCTATTTACTAACCTACAAAGAGGACTATATAACCATATTCGGCTCATTATTTTTTAGTCTAGCATTTGTAATCCCAGTACTCAGATTAGGACATGGATTAGACTATGTTAGTTTAGGAAAAGCAGCCTTCAGTCGGTTAAATGATCTTCTCCTGGAGGAAACAATTAGTTGGGGGGAAAAATACCCTTCTAATATGCCAGAAGGAATCATACTTTCCGTAAAGGATGCATGTATACAAGTACAAAACAAAACACTGATCAAAAATTTTAATCAAACCTTTGTCTCTGGCGAAATAACTACCATTTCTGCACCAAGTGGAACGGGAAAAACAACTCTCCTAAAAGCACTTGCAGGCGTACAACCACTTAGTTCAGGTTGTATTAAAATGAATGGAATTTCAATACATCAACTTTCTGAAGATTTTTTCTATTCTACGGTATTACACATTCCGCAAAATATCCAAACTACGGAAACATCTACAGCAACAATAGAGGAATATCTTAGAGTTTTTTTCCCTAACTTTAGTAACGACAATTTTACATGGGCTTTAAATAAAGCAATGTTATTCTGTTCTCTAACCACCAAACTAAAATCACTCTCTGGAGGTGAACTCCAACGATTGGCACTATCAAAAGTTTTTCTAACAAAATCAAAATTAATCTTGTTAGACGAACCAACCAGTAATTTAGATGAAGAAACGGCTATGGCAATTATGACCGAATTATGTAAGGATATCCAAGCCACTCATAAAACGCTTATTATCATAAGCCATAGTCCTTCAATAATAGCCATGGCAGATCATCAAATAACTCTAGGAAATACCTAAATGGCTCACAAAAATAAAAATCTTGTAGCATTGATACCCAAATCAATTCACAGCTTACTAGCAAAAATATCCCTTGGTTGGATATTAGTTGCACTTATTGAAAGCATTTTCTATATCACTCTATGTTTATTCATAATGGACAAAAAAGCACCTTTAGAAATATTAATGTTGGCTCTTTTGTACATTATTTTCACTACTATTGTTGTTAGAAATGGATATTTAACAGGAGTAAAGGTTGCTGGCATCCTATACCAAGGACTAGAGCATACCTTATCAACAGCTAAACTATCTTGGTTTTGTCTTGAAACTCAGGCAAAAATCAATAGTATGACATCTCAAAAAATTCCCTTTCTTATGAGTTTACCAGCTCATCAATTACAAACTTTTATTCATGCCCTTTTTTTACCTATTTTTATTACCTTAGGTATCGCCATTTTTTGGGGAACTGAAATTGCTACTCTAGTTACAATAGCACTCATATCTGCCTTTGGTATGCAATTGTTTGGGCAAAAATTCTTAAAAAAAGCCGCAAAATCTCAAGAAACTTTAGACCATGAAATAACTCAACAGATTATTACATTTATTGAAAACATTGAAGTACAAAGAAGTTACGTAGGTATGTCAGCGTCAACAAGGCTACTTGAACAGGTATGGAGAGATCATGAAAAAGTTCTAGGTAAACTAAATCTTGGTTCAACAATCGCTACTTTTTTTGCTTATACGAGCAGTCTGCTACCTGTTATTAGCACCTCTGCATACCTACTAGTTACAGATAATTCACAGATTCATATCCTGATATTGGCTATTCTGGTCACCAGGGCATCCGCGCCTTTTGAAACATTAGCAAATGCAATATTAACTCTAACATCAATCAAGGGAGCATTTATTCAATACGATGAATTAACACATGCGCCTATGCTAAAAAATGAAGCTGAATATGACCTACCAAATTCAATATTTCCTTTATCCGCCCACAATATTAGTCATAACCGAGTACTAAATAATGTTTCTTTTGATATTTGGAAAAACCAACGAATACAAATAAAGGGAAAAAGTGGTTCAGGGAAAACTACTTTACTTGAATTACTTATGCGTTTTGATGACCCAGAACAAGGCATCATAAAATTAGGAGAAAAATCCATTACTAAATACCATTATGACGAATTCATAAAGCTCATTTCCTATGTTCCACAAAACCCTATGATATTTACGGGTTCACTTGCTGATAATATTCGTCTTGGTCAAAGATCAATTACAGATTCTCAAATAATTGAGGTATTAACTAAGTTAGGGCTATCCTCTATTATTAAAAGAAATGCTGCAGGCATCAATCAGTTTATTGGGCAGAATGGTTCCATGCTATCAGGCGGAGAAAAACAACGTCTTTGCATCGCTAGGGCTATACTGAAAAGCACTCCTATTTTGGTACTGGATGAGGCTACTTCAGCCCTAGATGAAGCTACTGAAAAAATGGTGATTAGCTACATAAAAACACTACCAACAACTGTCATATTCACAACACACAGAAATGAACATTTGTGGGAATGTGATGCTGTAATCACCCTATGAATAAGAGTTTCCTTTTTGTTTGTTTAAAAAATTCGCCCCTCTTATTCAAACGGGAAACTCTCTTTTTTGAAACGCATGTGTTAGATTTGGTCTGAACTTCTACAGCTCATCTATGGCAAAATGCAAATATCACTATAATATATTATAGTGATATTTTTTGTTTATTGCTTGCTTTTTTCAAACTTTGATTCTTATCTATTATTACCTTATCCCCTTTCTTAATATTATAAAATTTAACAAAATTTTCTAATTCTTTAGCCCATAAGTCAGTTACTTTTCCTACACTATCCTTTAATAAAAAATAGTACGAAATCTTACTATCTGAGTTAAATTTATAATTTGCGTGTCCATGGTCTAAAACAGTAAACTCACTATTTATTTTTAAATGTTGATTTAAATTTTGAGTCCTCTCTTTTATATCAATTAACCACGTTGAACGAACAAAACTATTATCATATTCACTAGTTTTATTTACTTTCTTAATAGTTATTGTAACCATCCCCTAAATTAAGACAACAAGAAAGTAGAACTTTTTTGAACGTTACCGTAAACTTATTTCAAAGGAGTTTTACCATGAGTAAACGTACTAGCGAAAGCCAAATTATCAACATTCTTAAACAAGCCCGAGGCAGGCACCCCTGTTCAAGAGTTATGCCGTCAACATGGCATTTCTTCTGCCACATTCTACAAATGGCGGAGAA
>NZ_AYSV01000115.1 GCF_000506865.1 Pelistega indica | reverse complement strand
AGAATGAGCGATTTAGGGTATAGAAATGAACGCACAATCTAACCTAAAATCATGCTTTAATACTTTAGAAGGCTTTGCACAACTTATCTATGATGCCGTTACTACACCTTGGCCAGCCTACGAAGCACTCGGCACACAAAAAGACGGCAAATGGATTCAATTAAATGGCAATATCCTACAAATTGAAAATGAATTTTATGCCACTATTCGTCCTAAACGCACACATGGCAGAGGTGAGCGTCCTATCACGGCATTATTAAAAGATGGGATTCAATACATTGAAGTTCGCTGCATCGATATTGATCCCTTCCATCCTCTTGGTATAAGTGAGGATACCTGCCGATTCCTGGACGCATTTTTACTTTATTGTGCTTGCACCCAAAGTGCTGCTTTTCCAGGAACTGGACAATGTAAAGAAAGTGAGAGCAATTTTAATAAAGTAGTAAACTATGGTCGCCAGCCTGGTCTAACACTCCTAAATCAGGATAAAGACATCTCGCTAAAAGAGTGGGGCCTAGCACTTATTGAACAAATCAGGATTGCCGCGACATTATTAGATAAAGCTTATAATACACAAGCTTATAGTCGTTCTCTTGATGCTCAAAAAACTAAACTATTAGATTCAACACTGTGCCCTTCTAATCAAGTATTAGCACTATTACAAAAAGAAAATAATCACTTTAATGAGAGTATTACTAAGCTTAGCCAATTTAATACTGATACATTAAGAGTCGTCCCCCTCAATAAAGAACTTTACGACAAATTTCTACAGCAAGGTAAAGAAAGTATTGCCCAACAAGAACAAATCGAGAAGTCTGATCATATT
This sequence comes from Pelistega indica, assembly GCF_000506865.1. Taxonomy (GTDB): domain Bacteria; phylum Pseudomonadota; class Gammaproteobacteria; order Burkholderiales; family Burkholderiaceae_B; genus Taylorella; species Taylorella indica. Next base: position 33,290 of record NZ_AYSV01000115.1, on the reverse strand, counting down.
GACTTTGCAACCTACTTACAGCAATTTATGGATGCATTAAAAATTTAAACTTAAACTATCCCGCTAGCATAGAATTTAGGTTAATAATTTTTAATCCTATGCCCCTATTATGTGGGGTACTTAAGATGATTATTTTTGACGTGCAGATTTCCTCAACCAATACATCACTGATTAAGTATCAAAATCTGCACGCCGAAAACTTTACTATCAACAAATTAAAAGGGGATGATATTTATATCACCCCCTTCTCATTTTGTAGATTGCCAGATTAGTTTTTCAAAGAAACAATCCATTCAGCAAGAATTTGTGCTTCTTCATCGCTTACAGGGTTAGGAGGCATTGGCACTGCTCCCCATTTACCAGAACTACCGCCCTTAATACTAGCAGCAACTGTTGCTGGATCAGAGTATTTTGCAGATACATCATTGAATGCGGGACCAACAACCTGAGCTTCTACACTATGGCACGCAGAACAAGCTTTCGAATTAAATAAAGCTTTTGCTTTTTCAATGTCTACTGTACCTTTAGTAGCAGCAGGTGCTGGTGCAGCTGCTGCTGGAGCAGTCTCATCAGGTTTAGCTTCTGTCGTTGCTGCTGGTGATGCTTCTGCTGGTTTAGCTTCTGTCGCTGCTGCTGGTGCTGCTTCAGCTGGTTTAGCTTCTGTCGCTGCTGCTGGTGCTGCTTCAGCTGGTTTAGCTTCTGTCACTGTTGCTAGTGCTGCTTCAGCTGGTTTATCAGCTTTTTTATCATCGACTTTATTAGCATCGGCACCTTTGTCAGCAGGCTCAGCAAGCTTACCACCTGAAGCATTAGCCATAAATACAACCGCACGTTGAACTTCTAAATCACTTAGCTTAGGATTACCACCACGAGACGGCATTCCATTAAAACCTTCAAGTGCATGCTTAAATAGAGTAGCCTCACCTTGTGCAATACGAGGTGCCCACGCAGCACTATCACCCTTCTTAGGCGCCCCTGCTAGCCCAGCATCATGACAGGACATACAGACGCTTTTGTAAACCTCTTCACCTGTTAAAGGACCTTTCTTACCACTATCTAATGTAATAGCTGGTGCCCCCGTATTATATTTAGCTACAGGTGCAATACGATCCTCAATAGCATCAGATGTTAATAAGGCAGGGTCAGTATCTGAAGAGCTGAATGTCTTTATTAAAATAATGATAAGGATGATAGGCAATAACAATACCAACGCCAGTTTTAATAATGTTTGGCTTGATTTATTAGCGTTCGTGCTCATAAAAAATCCTAAAAAAATAAGAAATAAATACTAATAATATGTGATTATAACTTTACTCTACACTTGAGATAATAGGATTTATCATTATTCTTCAAAATATCTTTTTTTTTGCGGAAATATTTACTTTTTTGCCACGTTTATGCTTAAATTTTAAATTATTTCACTTACAATAGAGGCTTTCTCACCGTAGTTCAATGGATAGAATAAGAGTTTCCGAAGCTCTTGATACAGGTTCGATTCCTGTCGGTGAGGCCATCAACAAATTCAAAAAAATTTATTTTTATTCAAAACAGTTTAAAAATATTAATAAAAACAACTGGTTAAAATAAAATTTCCTTCCTTTTTCTTTATTTTACTTCGATTAAATTTAAGCCTATTGATTAAATTATGTAGGTAAATTATCATTAGTTTACCTACACAAGTTAGATTTTTACCCACACAGATTTAGTTTGTTTTTATTTTGTAAAAATGAATCATTCCTACCTTAATCACGAATTATTTTCATTAAAATTTTCTAGCTTGTGTTTTTACCCACCAACTTGCGTTTTTCCCCCAAATTTGTGGAGTTTTTAGCGCAATTTGTGGTTTTTTCCTCTGTATGGCTCATTGATAGATTAATTTTAGCTAGAAATCCATTTAAAATAGAAATGTTAGAGAAGTTAGCTACTCTCTCAACAGAAGAACAGCTAAATATCATTCAACAAGTAAATAATCTATATGCTTTACATAGCATTGTTAACGCATCTAAAACAACTAATTAGTACAATACTCCCTAGCCAGAAAAACATTGAAGAGGTTAACCAAATATGAGTAAGTATTTAATCACATTCGACATGGATACAGATTGTTTAAGAGAACAATATCATGCCATGAGCTATCAAAACGCTTATGCTGATATAAAAGCAATCCTGTTAAAGCATGGATTTAACCATTTACAAGGTAGTGTTTATTTAGGTAACGATGGCATTAGTGAAGCTCATGGGACATTAGCTATTCAAGAATTAACAGCTAGATATGACTGGTTTTTTAGTTGCGTTTCTAACATCAAGTTTTACAGACTTGAAAGCGATTTAAACGCCGATTTCATCGCTCGTGGAGTTTATGAAGCCAAACAGTTATTTAATCAACGTTTAGCAAAACTAGAAGCCGAATTAAAAGACGCTGGATTACCTACAGCCAAAATTAAAGAAATCCTTAGTAAAGAAGTATTTTTATTGGAAGATAACCAACCAATTAAAAGCAAAAAAACTAAATAACCTTTGAAATATATTAAAACGCCCTTTAGTGGCGTTTTTTTATGTTCTAGCGGTTTTTAGCCGTATACACAACATCATTCAAATTTAATACTGAACTGTTTTAAAGGAAATTAAAGTAAAAATATCTCTAGAGCCACAAAAACTCCACAAGTTGCCCTATTTTTTTATTTAACTTATTGATATATATAATATTTATATAAAATAAAAAAACCACAAGTTGCAAAAAAACTCCACAAGTTGGGGGGGGTAAAACCACAAGTTGCCATAAAAACTCCACAAAATGAGGGGGTAAAACCACAAGTTGGAATAAAATAGCTACGTCAAGACATAGTAGGTAAATATGTAGGTAAAAACAAATTCAATTAATTAAAACTATTTTATTATCAAATGCTTATATAAAAATATGGATTCGGCCTCAGGCACCACTAGTACATCTCCATACATTGCATGAATATATTTAATCCCTGTAAGAACCTAGTAAACAAGCCATTCTCCGAGGGTGACCAATAAACCCTTATTTTCTGATATTAACAAGGAATAAAAACGCACCTCTTATTTGGTTTAAACCTTTGTAATGTTGATATTTCTTGACATGGTGAATGGCTTGCTAACTATTGATACAAAACACTAAGCATTAACAGCCTTACTATCTTTAGCAGTTAAAGTAATATTTAAAGCGTTTAACACTTTATTTACAGTATCAAATCGGGGGCTAGTTTTAGCATTAAAAGACTTATAAAGACTTTCACGGCTTAAACCTGTATCTTTGGCTATTTGAGACATCCCACGAGCCTTAGCCACATCACCGAGCGCCTTAAAAAATAAATCTATGTTGACAGTTTCAAGAGCAGAGATTAAATATTCTTTTTGTACTGTTTCAGTATCTAAATAATCAGACACATCAAATTGAGTAATTTCGATTTTTTCCATGTTCATAATCGTATGGGGTGGTTATTCATCAATATATAACTGGCTAGGACGGCAGTTATACACTTTAGCCAACCTTTCTAATGTTTTCATTTGTGGTTTAGAGCTTTGTTTTTCGGCTTGAGAAATAGCCGATTGTGTAAGCCCTGTTTTATTGGCTACTTCACTTTGGGATAAACCACGATACAAGCGCCACGCACCAAGTAAGCTAATATCATGAGAAACCATAATATTTACTACTTCATTGGGGATTGTTTCGTTATCGTTATTGCCTTTAATTACTGGTATTGATACCCAGCCGTTATCATCACACATAAGCAACCCCAGCTATTTTTATATTTACATTTACTTGATGGCTTAATTCTTCATAAAGTAATTCATCAATAGAGGAGTGAATTTCATGTAACAAGGCTTTAATGTCCGAAGCCTCAACAATCAAACCATGAAGATTGGGACTAGTCACTACAAACACATTAGCCTCATTATCATGTAAAACCTCAATCATAACGGATAACGTTATACCCATACGAGCAAGTGAACGCCAGAACGGCAAGCCTACACGATATTTAAACACATTAAGCGTGCTGATGATGTTCAATTTCTGATAATGGCTTGATAGATAAACCAAAGCCCAAAGCGCCTAAAACTTTCTGTAGTGTTTCATATCGAGGTTTGGAACCAGTAGATAAGGCTTTATACAATCCCTCACGGCTTAACCCTGATTTTTTGGTCAACTTCAGACATTCCACGAGCCTTAGCCACATCACATAAGGCATGAAGTAGTAATGACTGGTCGCCGTCTTCTATGGCTTGCTTTAAATATTCTTCAATAACTTCTTCACTATCTAAAAATTCTGCAATATCAACAGGCTTAATTTTAACGGCTAAACTCATATATTAAGCTCCTTTAATTTCTTTCCATAGTTTATGCGCAATCTTAATGTCTTTCTCTTGAGTGGATTTATTACCACCCCAGAACATTAAATAAATATGCTTGCCTTCTTGCCCGTAGTACATACGATAACCAGCGCCAACATCAACTTTCATTTCAAAAACCCCACCGTTTAGGCTTTTTACATTGCCTAAATTACCTAACATGGCACGCCTTAAGCGTAACGATATAGCCGCCTTAGCCTTGTTATCTTTGATACTAGCTACCCACTTAGAAAATTCTTCAGTCTGGTTAATGATGTACATAGTAGAACCCTCAAGACTTGATTTATTGTAAACGATTGTTCACATTCACGCAATGCGAGATATTAATGTATAGCTATTTTAGTGTTGTTTTAGCTATGCACTGTACGAACAGACAGTGCATAATGATTATAGGCATTGCCTAGGTCAGCACAACCGAAAGATGCACCCGCTAAAGCATTCGGTAATATCCCCCTTTATTTTTAGCGTTTACCTTTTAGCGAGGGTGAAGAATGGGAATAGAAACATTTAATTTAGTGGAAAGTCTTTGCAAACAGAGCATAATTAATCATTCTCTAGGGGAAAAAATAAGTTATTCGATTAATCTTGAGCATTGTTAAAGTCTAATCTCAAATTAGACCATGATGGTTATGTAATATATGATTTAGTATTATTGTATGAAATGGTAGATAACAAGGCTATTGACTTAAGTAAGGATCCAATATGAGACCGTCTGAATTGTTAAAAGCAAAAAAGGCTGATGTAGAGAAACTTTTTGAAAAATATCCATTAATTACTAACTCAAGGGTTTTTGGTTCAGTAGCTCGTGGAGATGATGTAGAGGGTAGTGATATTGATTTGTTAATGATCCTAAGGCAACCCAAGCAATCATTGATTCTATTTAGTACGTTACACTACCATTGCTAATTTTTCCTTGAACATTTCGTAATAATCATTTTGGCGTCTTACGACAAGTCAATTTTCTTATTGATTAAACTTATTTCCATTTGTTATTTTGAATTTGAGTTTTATTGCCTTAAACTTATATAACATAAATTCACTTAGTGAATATTAATTTAGTTTTGTATGGAAGTTGCTATGATTAAAAAATTCTCAATACTTGTGTTTTCATTATTAACATTTAGCGCCTCTAGTGTTGCTTTGGCAGATGGTTCTTTATTAGATCGTATCAATGCAAAAGGCACGATTACGGTAGGGACAGAGGGAACGTATGCACCGTTTACTTATCATGATGCGAGTGGCAAATTGACTGGGTATGATGTGGAAGTGACTCGTGCCGTTGCCGAAAAATTAGGTGTCAAAGTCGATTTCAAAGAAACCCAATGGGATGCGATGTTAGCAGGATTAAAAGCTGGACGATTTGATGTAGTGGCTAACCAAGTAGGTTTAACGACGCCTGAACGCCAAGCTATTTTTGATAAATCTAAAGAATATAGTTGGTCTGGTGCGATGTTATTGGCTCGTTCAGACGAAACACGTATCAGTAATCCTGAAGATGTTAAGGGGTTAAAAGCAGCTCAAACGTTAAGCTCTAACTATGGTGAGTTGGCACAAAAGTATCAGGCACAAATTGTCCCTATTGATGGGATGGCGCAAGGCTTACTATTAATCCAACAAAAACGTGCTGATGTAACGTTTAATGACTCCTTAGCACTACTCGATTATTTAAAGAAAAATCCTAATTCAGGCTTAAAAACAGTGTGGGAGTCTCCAGAAAAAGTTGGTGCTGGAATTGTGGCTAACAAGGGTAACGATGAGGCGTTAGCTAAAATCAGTGAGGCGATTACACAGCTACAACAAGATGGTACACTTAAGCGATTAGGTGAACAGTTCTTCGGTAGAGATATTAGTGTTAAATGATTTATTGCTTTCATTGCCATTTATGACTGAGGCTCGTGCCGAGCTAGTCATAAATGGTTTTTGGCCGATGGTAAAAGCGGCCTTTTTAGTTTCTATCCCACTTGCTATCGCATCGTTTACTTTAGGTATGGCAATTGCGGTAGGCGTGGCATTGATTCGAGTTACTCCTATTCAAGGGATTCTCCATCGTATCGTCTTATGGATAGTCAAGGGGTATATTTCGATTATCCGTGGTACGCCTATGTTAGTACAAATTTGTATTGTTTTTTATGGGCTACCTGCGATAGGTATTTTTATTGATCCTATTCCTGCAGCGATTATTGGATTTTCTTTAAATATTGGTGCGTATGGCTCTGAAACTATACGGGCAACAATTCTTTCTGTTCCGAAGGGGCAATGGGAAGCAGGATATACTATTGGTATGACGTATATGCAAACGTTTTGTCGCATTATTGCGCCACAAGCGTTTCGTGTGGCTGTCCCTCCATTAAGTAATACCTTTATTGGCTTGTTTAAAGATACTTCTTTAGCATCAGTTGTGACCGTAACGGAGATGTTTCGTGTGGCACAACAGGTCGCTAATGTTTCTTATGATTTCTTACCTGTTTATATTGAAGCAGCGTTGATTTATTGGCTGTTTTGTTGGGTATTGTTTTTTATTCAAGCGCGTTTAGAAAAACGGCTTGATCGTTATGTGGCGAAATAGTGATGATTACAGTCAGCAATATTCATAAAACCTTCGGGAATAACAATGTGCTTAGAGGCATTGACTTAACGATACAAAATGGGCAGGTAGTTGTTATTCTAGGGCCTTCTGGTTCAGGAAAAACGACATTTTTGCGCTGCTTAAATGCGTTGGAAATGCCAGAGCAAGGGAGTATCGCCTTTGATGGTGTAGCGCCACTTTATATTGATTTTGCCGCCAAACCATCTAAAAAAGATATTTTGACGCTGAGACGTAAATCAGGCATGGTATTTCAGAACTACAATTTATTCCCCCATAAAACAGCACTTGAAAATATTATTGAAGGTCCTGTATTCGTACAAAAAAAGGATTTGGCACTCGCTAAACAAGAAGCCAAAGCGTTACTAAAGAAAGTGGGGCTTGAGGATAAAGCGGATTTATATCCTTTTCAGTTATCTGGGGGGCAGCAGCAACGTGTAGGAATTGCTAGGGCACTTGCGATTCAACCTGAACTAATGTTGTTTGATGAGCCGACATCTGCACTAGATCCAGAGTTGGTGCAAGATGTATTAAATACCATGAAATCATTGGCAAATGAAGGCAGAACAATGGTTGTGGTAACGCATGAAATTAAGTTTGCGCTTGATGTGGCTGATGTGGTTGTTGTCATGGATAATGGAGAAATTGTTGAGCAAGGCTCACCGCAGCAACTTTTTTCTACTCCTCAACACGAACGAACCAAACGCTTCTTGCATCAAATCCGTATGGATTCATAGGGAGAGTGTTTCTAACCTAGAGTAGGGAGTTCACGCCAACTCCACTTACCTTCACTGCGGTAACGGTTCCAGTCAAAATAAGGACCAGGGTCTGTTTTGCGGACAGGAGCAATATGTTCATGTCCACGCACTGCACGTAATGGATAGTGGTACCGTAATAACGCAGAGAGTGCAGTTAGGCTACAATATTGTTCATCAGTAAAGGGTACATAATCACTTCCCTCAAGTTCAATACCAAGAGAAAAATCATTGCAGCCTGCTTTTCCTTCAAAGCTTGAAATGCCTGCATGCCATGCTTTGTTCTGCGTACTGACAAACTGAATAATTTCACCCGTACGACGAATGAGAAAATGAGCAGATACTCTTAAGTGAAGCAATTTGTTGAAAAAAAGGATGGTCTGGAACCTGTAATTGATTCGTAAATAGTTGTTCAATATAGGGGCCACCAAAATTATTCGGTGGTAGGCTGATATTATGAATAATGAGCAGTCTTGCCTCTTCATTAGCAGGACGTTGGTTAAAGTTAGGAGAGGGAACAAGTCTAACCCCTGCGGATGGTACTAACCAACCATGACGATCTAAGTGTAAACTAGGGGAATTTGTTGTCATTCAGTTACTCCTGTCTCTTTGACTTTACAAGATAATTAAGCTGTGGTTGAATGACTACCCAACCGCTCATGTTCTTCATCACACCAGATATGACCATGTCTTATCAATGCTTCATGTTCAGGGATGTGTGTGCCACAGTACTCACATTTGACCATGGTAATCGTTTTTTTGAGTTGCTGATGTTGTTGTGCTTTAAGATAAGCCTCTTTTCGTTTGGCTGCTCTAAAATAGGCCAGTACACCAAAAATAAACGCAAAAAACAACAGAAACTTCATCGATGTAAATTCCTTTAGGTTTAAAATAAATTGATGCTTATTTTGTAATCAATTCTTCAAAAATAAAACGAGTACCCGTATAAGCTAGCATTAGTAAGCCAAAGCCTAGCATGGTCCAACGCAAGGCAATGCGTCCACGCCAACCCCACATCATTCGACCAAATAACAATATCCCAAAAATTAACCAAGAAATCAGGGTGAAAAAAGTTTTGTGATCATGTGGTAATAGCTGTCCTGTTAAGTCAATGGATACATACATACCACTTAAGATTGAGAGGGAGAGTAGGGTAAAACCAATCCAAATTAATCGAAATAATAAACGCTCTTGTACCATTAGCGGTGGTTGAGCATCTAGGATTCTAGAAACTAGGCTATTCGTATCAGAAAAATTTTGTGGACGATGTAAATAGTTATCTAAACCCGTCATAATCAATGCTTGTAATGCACTCAGTGCAATGAGGCTATAAGCAAATAATGAAATAACTAGATGTACCATAAATGTGTTGTTGTAAACGGTAATACTAGTACTATGTTCTGAAATAGGGAAGATGGCTGCTAATAGGCAAATGATAAAACCAATAGGTAGTAGTAATAATAAAAAACCCGTTAATCGAATAAAGTTACTTTCGACCCAATAAATCATTAGACCCAACCAAAGTGTGAAAGAGAGTCCAAGAGTCCAGTTTATTCGTATCATACCGTCAGCAAGCATACCAAGATGAATCGCAAAACCTTGAACAATAATTAAGCCAAATAGAATGATAGAAACCATTAAAGGACGCTTGGTAAGTGGTTTTTTTTGATATAAAGCCCACCAAATTGAGATTCCTAAGCCGAGATAAGCCAAAGCAGCCAGATAGTGCAATACAATAGCAGATGACATCATTATTGAAAAACGTCCTAAATAAGAATAAGTTTTTTTACAAGTATATCACTTTGCTTATTTGGGAAATCTGAACGAATACTTTGAAACGAATATGTTTGATAATTTAACTAACCGACTTTCCAAAATCATGCAAACCATGCGTGGTGAGGCACGACTAACCGAAGCTAACACCAAAGATATGTTGCGTGAAGTTCGTATGGCGCTGATTGAAGCAGATGTGGCCTTACCTGTGGTACGCGATTTTATAGAGCGTGTCAAAGAAAAAGCAATGGGTTTAGAGGTATCAACAAGCCTCAATCCGGGTCAAGCCCTTGTAGGCGTGGTTCATAAAGAACTCACAGCACTTATGGGTGGTGATCTAGGTGAAAATGCGAGTGAGTTATCCTTGGCAACACAGCCTCCAGCAATTATTTTGATGGCAGGTTTGCAGGGTGCCGGTAAAACCACGACAACAGGTAAATTAGCAAGGTTATTAAGTCAAGGGCTACTAAAAAAAAATGGTCGCAAGATTAGCGAGAAGAAGGTTTTAGTGGTGAGCGCTGACGTCTATCGACCAGCGGCAATTGAGCAATTAAAGACAGTAGCCTCGCAAGTGGGGGTTGATTTCTTCCCATCGGATGCTACTCAACGTCCTCAAGATATTGCCTTGGCAGCGGTTGATTATGCTAAACGACATTTCTATGATGTATTGCTAGTGGATACGGCGGGTCGATTAGGTATAGACGAAGCCATGATGAAAGAAATTGCTGAATTGCATCAAATCTTAAAACCAATAGAGACGTTATTTGTTGTTGATGCGATGCAAGGTCAAGATGCCGTGAATGTGGCAAAAGCATTCTCTGATGCTTTGCCTTTGACAGGGGTGGTATTGACTAAATTGGATGGTGATGCACGAGGAGGTGCTGCACTATCCGTGCGTCATGTGACAGGCAAACCGTTGAAGTTTATCGGTGTATCTGAGAAATTAGATGGTCTGGAAGCTTTCCATCCAGAACGTATGGCTCAGCGCGTATTAGGCATGGGTGATATTGTTTCTCTTGTGGAGCAAGTACAAAGTAATATTGATGTTGCTGAAGCCGAAAAAATGGCGAAAAAGCTCAAGAGTGGCGATCGGTTTGATTTAAATGATTTCTTAGAGCAACTTCAGACAAGTGAAAAAAATGGGTAGTATGAGTAGTTTATTAGAAAAACTACCCGGACAATTTGCCCAAGCCGCAAGTCAACTAAATCAAGGAGAGGCAGAAAAGCACTTACGTCGTACAGAAGGTATTATCCGTTCCATGACGCCAAAAGAACGTAGTAAGCCAGAGATTATCAATGGTAAACGTAAGCAACGTATTGCTGCAGGCGCAGGCGTACAAGTGCAAGAAGTGAATCGTTTACTAAAACAGTTTGATCAGATGCAAGGTATGATGAAACAGTTTAAAAAAGGTGGTATGGGTAAACTGATGCGAGGTATGGGCGCACTTAAAGTCATGGGTGGCTTGGCTGGTATGGGTGGATTTGGCGGTTTTGGTAAAAAACGCTAAATAATCTCTCGTGCTAAATAAAAGAGGCGAATGTTGTTTCAACATTCGCCTTTTCTCAATAGAGACTCAGTCTTGAGTCCTATTAAGGTAGAAAATCATCTATTGGTTAAATTATAACGCAGGAATACGTAAAACTTGACCTGGATAGATTTTATCTGGGTGAGTTAACATTGGTTTGTTAGCTTCAAAAATTTGAGGATATTTGTTAGCATCACCGTACATTTCTTTAGCGATTTTAGATAATGTATCGCCTTTAACTACTGTGTAGAAACGAGACTCAGCTGCTGGTTGAGCCACAGAAAGTTGATTGTCTACTTGAGCAACGCCTTGAGTGTTACCTAAAGCAATAGCGATTTTTTCAGCTACTTCGCTATTAGCTGCTTGACCTTTAACAGTTACTTTGTCGCCATCTACAGAGATGTCTAAACCTTCAGCGTCTAATTGATGTTTTGCAAGTTCTTTTTTTAAGTCATCAGCAGAAGCTGCATTGGCATCAGAGCCACCAAATAGTTTTTCACCAGCTTCGCGTAAGAAATTTAGAATACCCATTATTTTTCTCCTTTAGAAATAATGTTAAAAACAAGTATCTGTGTTTATTATGACTGAAGAATAAGACAAAACAAAGACCACTGATGTAAAGAATTGTGAATAATACACAATTATTAACGTTTATCGGCCCATTTATCCGTGGCGTCAATTAATGCTCTCATAATGCCAGGTTCGCTAAACGCATGTCCAGCATCATGGATTAATTGAAAATCAGCTTCTGGCCAAGCACGATGTAGTTCCCATGCCGTGTGCACAGGGGTACATGCATCATAGCGCCCTTGAATAATAATGCAAGGGATATGACGAATTTTATCCACATTATTAATAAGTTGATTATCTTCAAAAAAACCATTTTGCATAAAATAGTGATTTTCAATTCGAGCAAAAGCGACAACAAAGCTATCAGCAGAAAAATGGTTGGCTGTATCCTGATCAGGAAGTAGCGTAATCGTACGTCCCTCCCATTGTCCCCATGCAGACGCAGCAGCTAATTTTTCAGTTTCATCTTGACCTGTTAAACGACGATGGAAGGCGCTTAATAAGTCATGACGCTCATTTTCCGGGATAGGTTTGACATAGTCCTCCCAATAGTCAGGGAATAAATAAGAGGCACCTTCTTGGTAGAACCAACGGATTTCTTCTTTTCTTGCGGTGAAAATACCGCGAATAATGAGCTCGCTGACATGCTCTGGATAGGTTTCAGCATAGGCAAGTGCTAATGTAGAGCCCCATGATCCACCAAAAATCATGGCTTTTTCAGCCGCTAATATCTCGTTACGTAGGCGGTTAATATCTTCTACTAAATGCCATGTCGTATTGTTTTCAAGAGAGGCATATGGCAGAGATCGACCACAACCTCGTTGATCAAATAACATGATATGGTATTTTTCAGGATTGAAAAGACGGCGATGATTTTCAGTGCATCCTGCTCCTGGACCACCATGTAAAAAAATGACAGGCTTACCATTAGGATTACCACAGAGTTCCCAATAAATTGAGTGACCGTCATTAGTATCTAAATAGCCAGTTTTATAAGGTTCAATAGTAGGGTATAGCATTACTAATCCTATATGTCAGAATATAAAAAATTTTAATTATCACGTAATGATAACGTGGATAGTAGATGTCAGTGTTTATTTTTTTGTAAACACTAAGTCCCATGAACTATGTCCTAAGCGAAATCCCCGAGTTTCAAATTTAGTTTGAGGACGATAATCAGGCTTGGGTGCATAGCCATCAGCCGTATTTTGTAGTAGGGGTTCAGCGCTTAGTACTTCAAGCATTTGTTCGGCATAGTTTTCCCAGTCAGTGGCACAATGAATATAACCACCAGTCTTAAGTCTTTCAGCTAAAAGTTTTACAAAAGGGGATTGGATTAGGCGGCGTTTATGATGTCGCTTTTTTTGCCATGGATCAGGGAAATAAATATGAATGCCAGCAAGACTCTCAAGGGGAATCATATGATTAACAACATCCACTGCATCATGTTGAATAATGCGCATATTTGTTAATCCTGAATTTTCAATGCGATTGAGCATTGAGCCTACGCCAGCATTAAATACTTCTACCCCTAGAAAGTTTTCATCCTTTCGTGTCAGACAAATTTTTTCTGTAGTTTCTCCCATCCCAAAACCAATCTCTAGAATAGTTGGCGCACTACGTTTAAATACTTGCTCAAAATCAAGTAACGTAGGGCTGTATGTAATTCCCCACTTTTGCATAAGTGTGTCGAGTGCTTGTTGCTGACCGGGTGTAATATGGGCACGGCGATGAACAAAGCTACGAATACGCCCAAATAAGGGATGTTTTCCGTCCTCTGTGGGTGCAGTATTTTCAGAAGTATCGTGATCCATATTAGTCATTTCTTGTTCTTTTGGCGTGTGGTGATTATTCATATAAACGATAAAAAGAGAAAGGGAACGATAGCCTAATCATATAGGCTATAGCTCCCTTGTGTAAATAGTAAAGGCTTAGCGAACTCGCATACCAGGTTGAGCACCGGGGAAAGGCTCTAATACATAAATACCGGGGTTAGACTTCTCATCAGCGTGGCTACCGGCCAACACCATGCCCTCAGAAATACCAAATTTCATTTTACGAGGGGCCAAGTTGGCAACCATCACGGTTAATTTACCAATTAAATCTTCCGGTTTGTACATTGATTTGATACCTGAGAAGACATTGCGATGACGACCTTCACCCACGTCTAGTGTCAGGCGTAATAATTTATCAGAACCTTCTACATGTTCACAATTAACGATTTTGGCAATACGTAGGTCAATTTTAGCAAAATCATCAATAGTGATTGTGTCAGCGATTGCTTCGCCACCAGGTGTAGGTGTTTCTACGACAGGAGCAGGTGGTTCAAGTAAGGCATCTACTTGGCTCTCGTCCACGCGTTGCATTAAGTGCTTAAATGGACTAATCGTACGAGGAAGTTCGCTAGCATCTTTCCAAACAAAAGAGCGGTTTATCGCAAATAGCTCATGAGAAATACGCTCTGCTAAAGCAGGTAACACAGGACTTAAACAGATAGATAATGCTTTGAAGCTGGCGATGGCTCGAGAGCAAATGTCTTGTAATTGTGCTTTTGTTTCATCAGAAGCAGTACTAATTCCTTTGGCAAGAATCCATGGTTGAGCTTGGTCAAACGCTTGGTTTGCTTTATCAGCATAGCTCATGAGATGACGAATAGCACGACCATATTCACGATGTTCAAAGTCTGTACGAGCTGATTCAATGAGCTGTTCGATTTCTTGTGTGATATCAGCCTCATTACCAAGGTAAGCTAGCTGCCCATCAAAATGCTTACTAATGAAGTTGGCGGCTCGGCTAGCAATATTGATATATTTACCGATAAGGTCTGAATTAACGCGAGCGATAAAGTCATCAGGGTTAAAGTCAACGTCTTCCACTTTGGCATTTAGTTTGGCAGCAATGTAGTAACGCATCCATTCAGGATTCATCCCTAAATCAAGGTATTTCAATGGAGAAATACCAGTGCCACGGCTTTTAGACATTTTTTCACCACTCACTGTGATAAAACCATGGGCATTTAATTGATCTGGCACTTTTCGTCCAGAGAATTTCAACATGGCAGGCCAAAATAACGCATGGAAATACGTAATATCTTTACCAATAAAATGGATTTGTTCAGTATTACCTTCAGGGTCTAATAACGCATCAAAATCAAGCCCTTGTTTAGCGCAGTACGCTTTTAGTGAGGCTAGGTAACCGACAGGAGCATCTAACCACACATAGAAATATTTGCCTGGTTGATCAGGGATTTCAATCCCAAAATAGGGAGCATCACGAGAAATATCCCAGTCATTTAAGTTATTGTTACCAATGCTCTCACCAAGCCACTCACGTGTTTTACCCAATACCTCATTTTGCAAATGTTTATAACCAAATTTGCTAGAGCCTTGAGTCCACTCGTGCAAAAATTCTACACAACGACGATCCGATAAATTAAAGAAAAAATGTTCTGATGTTTTTAAAACAGGTGTAGCATTGCTTAATGTTGAGTACGGATTGATAAGTTCTGTTGGTGAATATACAGCACTACAGACCTCACAAGAATCGCCATATTGATCCTTAGCATGACATTTTGGACATTCCCCTTTGATATAACGGTCAGGTAGGAACATCCCTTTGACAGGATCATAGAATTGCTCAATAGTACGTTGGCTAATGAGATTATTGGCTTTTAATGCTTTGTAAATAAGTCCTGATAATTCTGTATTTTCAGGGCTATGAGTGCTATGCCAATGATCAAATTTGATATTAAACCCATTTAAATAGGTCGGGCGTTCTGCCGCAATACGAGCAACCAACTCTTCAGGTGTAATCCCTTCTTTTTCCGCCTTAAGCATAATCGGTGCGCCGTGAGCATCATCAGCCCCTACAAAATGCACGGTATGACCAGACATTCGCATTGCACGTACCCAGATATCGGCTTGAATATATTCCATGATATGACCAATATGGAATGAACCATTGGCATAGGGTAAAGCGGTAGTGACAAAAATAGTACGAGTCATAGTCTTAACGTCTTGTAAATATGCAAAGGTATGATTTTAAACGAAAACAGTCTATCTTTCATGTAAAGCTTGCTAGCTAGCTGAAAGTAATGCTGTTATTTTAGGTGAGAAAAACCACTATTTTATGGTAGGGCTTGTCCGTAGTACGTGTGAAGTGAACAATGTAGTAAGGTTGTCAGCAGCACGAACCCACCGAAGTGAGTTAGCAGAACATCGCTAACCACAGTAGAAACCCCTTGCATTCATGCAGGGGAGGATGTCAACTGTTAGTCTTCTTTCTGAACATTTCTTAATTCAACATCACTAATTTCTTGTGCTTTACGGCGACTATAGTTAGGCTGACGAAAACGCTCATTAAATTGTGTTTGCGTGGCTTTAGCTCTAGTTCGTTGTTGTTGCCAATAGTCAGAGGCAGAGAATTTTTTGCCTTCTAATAGTATATATAAGATACATAATGGCAAACGTTATCACCCCAATCACTAAAAAAGAAAACGTGATAAAGAGACCAACTAAGGTAAATATAAAAAATAAAAATCCTCTCAGTAGTTGGTTAAGCGCATCCATAGATTAAAACTCCTATAACATTGGGGTGTTTAGCGACAGTAACGTACAAACACGGTATGATTGTGTCTTATTTTACACCTTTTGGGGAAAGTAACATGTCAGCACAATTAAATTCCGCCAGCATTTTAGAACAATTAAAACAGCTCAAGGACCCTTTGATAGGGGTTCCTATTGGTCATAAATTTAAACAGGATGATATTCGTTTAGACGGCAGTGTCGTGCATCTTCGATTTTTGCCTGGATACCATTTAAATGACCAAGATGTCGCTGGGTTATATGCTCAGTTTCAACAATTATTAGAACCATTGGGTGCAACAAATGTACGCTTGGAGCTTATAACTGGGGTACAAATACATAAAGTTCAAGATGGTCTAAAACCAATTGAAACAGTCAAAAATATTATTGCTGTAGCGAGTGGCAAGGGTGGTGTAGGGAAAAGTACAACAGCGGTTAATCTTGCCGTAGCACTGGCACAGTTTGGTGCAAGAGTAGGGGTGTTGGATGCCGATATTTATGGACCTTCTCAGCCTATATTGTTAGGGGTAAAAGGCAAGCCAGACATTAATCAAAAACAACAAATGGTGCCGCCGAAAGCTCATGGTGTATGGGTGAACTCGTTTGGTTTTTTAATTGAGGAAAATCAGGCGGCTATTTGGCGTGGACCTATGGTTGTGCAGGCAATGAATCAGTTATTAACTATGACAGCGTGGCCTGATTTGGATTATCTTATCGTTGATATGCCACCAGGGACAGGAGATATTGCTTTAAGTTTGGCACAAAAAGTTCCTGTTGTCGGTAGTGTGATTGTGACTACGCCTCAAGATATTGCTTTATTAGATGTTCGTAAAGGAGCATCTATGTTTGAAAAAGTCAATGTACCCGTCTTGGGGATTGTAGAAAATATGAGTGTGCATATTTGTAGTCATTGTGGTCATGCAGAGCATATTTTTGGTGAGGATGGTGGTAAACGATTAGCACAAGAGTTGCAGTTAGATTACTTAGGAGGATTGCCGCTTGATATCAAAGTAAGAGAAAATTCTGATCGAGGAACACCTATTGTTGAAAGTGAACAACACAGTGAAATAAGTCGTATTTATCAACAATTAGCTCGTAAAGTAGCGGTAAATGTTTCAAATTTAAAAAAGGATATGGCACATAAATTTCCATCAATTGTGGTAAAACGGTAAAATTAAGAATTATTCGCTTTTATCACAGAGAATGAGAACAGCCCAAGTCATGATGTGGGCGGGGATTCTTTCACTGTCTTGCACAATTTGTGTTAAGGCAGCGGAAGAGCCCGTCACTAATAAAAAACCAGAAGTTGTTATTGATCCCAGTGGATTGCCTCCAGATGTATTAACTGCTGTTAATAAAGGGGTTAATGTTATTGTGCGCCAAGCCGACGATCAAGATGCCGGTGAGGCGGCGCGTATTCGTCGCAAGGGACATGAGGCTGTTGTTTCTGCGTTAGCAACAAAAGGTTATTTTAATCCTGTCGTTACCTTAGAAGTTGGGGAAGATATTGGTGGTGATACTTGGGATGTGTCTATTGAGCCAGGAGAAATTTCTGTGGTTCAATCGGCTAATAATGCGTTTACAGGACGGATTGCTGATCCAGAATATGCTAGCCGTGTAAAGCAATTACGCGATAATTGGAAACTCCCTGTTGGTAAAAACTTTATTAATGCCGACTGGAGTAAAGCCAAGACAGATTTGATTGACAAGGTTCAAGAAGAAGACTTCTATTTTGCACGCATGATTCGTTCTCAAGCTGTGGTGGACCCTGTCGCTTCAAAAGTCGATACGGTCACTGTAGTGGATAGTGGTCCTAGTGTCACCCTAGGACATGTTGAGGTTTTGGGACTGAGGCGAGTCCCAGTTAGCGTGATTAATCGTTATATCCAATATGAACCTGGTTTACGCTATACACAAGAGCAACTAGAAGAATGGCAATCTAGACTTCAAGCAACAAATTATTTTAGAGGGGTTTTTTTAAAAGTAAAAAATCCTGAAGATGAGGCGATTTACGCCGAAAGAACAGCACAACTCCCACTAGAGGTCAAAGTGACGGAGGCTCCTGCACGGACTATCACAGGATCACTGTCGGTGGATGATTCAGTAGGTATACGAGGTGAGGTTTTATATCGTCACAATATTGTCTGGGGCTTGCCGGTAACGATGGAAACTGGTGCTGGTGTTGACCTTGATAATCAACGAGCTTTCTTGGACTTTTATTTACCTCCTAATCAAAATGGTTCAGTTGATAGCTTTGGCATTATGGCAAGGCATTCTGATATACAAAATGAAGAGGTCACTCGAGTAGGGATTGGTTGGCGACGTAAACGAGAGTTTAAGTTAGACTCTCAAAGTAATGTCGAGTTTGAGAATAATTGGGCATTGATGGCAAACTATGATATGGTTAAGCGGAAGAATGACCCAGTTAATCCAGAATTTAAATTGCCTTCTCTTGTCGCAACATATGATATTTTACGTCGAGATGTCGATGATAAATACAATCCACGCTCTGGGAATTTATTTGCGATGGGGGTAGGGATTGGTCATAACTTAAAGCAAAGAAAAAACTTCTATCGAGCTTCTGCTCGTGGTCAATTATGGTTCCCTGTTGGTAAAAGAGACATTATTACGGTGAGAGCTGAAGTGGGGCATGTGTGGGCAGGGGATAATACCATTTTTCCAGATGATTTCGGCTATCGCACTGGTGGGGCAAGAACCATTCGTGGCTATAAATATTATGGCATTGGTGAAAAAGCAGGTGATTCAATCATTGGTACACGTGCTTTAGCTGTGGCAAGTACAGAGTATATGCATTATTTTGATGATACATTTGGAATGGGTGTTTTTGTTGATGTCGGTGATGCAGCTCGTCGTTTCAAAGATATGAAACTGAAAGTAGGTACAGGTGTTGGTGCCCTAATTAAAACACCCGCTGGACCATTAAATTTAGACCTAGCCTATGGGCATTATGACAAGAAAATTCGACTACATTTTTCTCTAGGCATCGCATTCTAAACATACTATGATCAGAAAATCACTCAAATATTTAGGTACCTTCCTCCTTGTTTTTTTGATAGTGCTGCTACTGTTAATTGTTTGGCTATTGGGAACAAATACAGGGGCAAAGATCTTATTCAACCAGATACTTCCTTTGGTTGGGGTCAAAGCAGATGCGATAGAGGGGTCTGTATGGAATGGATTAAAAACAGGAGATTTTACCTTTACTTCACCAAGTATAGAGGTTCATGCAAAAGATGTTTATATAGATGCCAAATGGTCTGAATTATGGGATAAAAGAGCATATATTAATGCAATTGAAGTGGGTGATTTACAGGTTAAATTACTCCCCACAGAGCAGCGGCAGACCAGTGGTGATGCACCCTTTTCCTTACCAAAGTTACCAGTAGATATTGATGTTGACAAGCTAAAGCTAGGTAAATTTACTTTGATTCAGGCGGATGGTAGTCAGCTTCCCATTGGGCTGGGTAATTTAGAATTAAGTGGCGTACAGTGGAATGGTAAAAATGCGGCTATTAATTTAAATAGCTTAGAAATTACTCATGATTACTCAACCACGTTGTTGGATGGTTATCTAAAACTTTTAGATATGAACAACTCAGATATTCCTTTGGATTTGGTGTTAAATACTCATAATAACACAGGGAATACATTGTCTCCCTTATGTTTAAGTCCTAGTATTAAGGCCGCTATTGAAGCTAAAAAAGATAATATTGAATGCCATTTGGATTTAGGTCTTAAAGCCAATGGGACATTGAAAAATTTAGCGTTAGCACTGAAAGGATCAGCAGATGAGGTTGATTTAAGTGCAGATGGTCGTGTTAATTTATTTGCCCCATTGATTTTAGAACAATTAAAAGCAACATTTGAAATTGCAGAAGGTTTGCATGTTAAGACCGATGTGCATTCAGAAATGGTGGATGATAAGGTTCAACATTTAACCGCTGATGTGTCTGTTGATGGCGCAGATTTACAAAAAATTATGCCGAATTCAAAAGTAGCAGCTACAGCTCATTTTGAGACTAAGGCGACTGGCTTTGAACAATGGCAAACAGTATTGTTGCAAGCTCAATTAGCAGAGGGAAGTCGTTGGAATAGTCAACCAGCTCAAGGAACGGTAGATATTGCTTTAGATTTAAATCAAATGTTTACCCCTGCTGCGGTGGCTGATGGTGCTGAACAAACAGAGCAAATGCAGGGGTGGGCGCTAGAGGATTTACAGCTCGAAAAAGCGAATATTAATCTCACGATAGGCAAAAATAGCATTATCACCGATGGTAGATTAGGACAGGCGAATGATGTATTCACAGTGAAAGCGAATTTGCCTGAGTTATCGCAACTATACCCCAATGTAGGAGAAGCGGCACAAGTAGAAGCAAGGCTTAAGGGTAGTCTGCGTCATCATCAATTAGAGGCTAATGGCGTTTATACACCCGGTAAAACCCAAGAGTTAGGTGATGCACCTATTCGTTTTAGTTTAGCGGGAGATAGTCAGCTAACTCATATTCTCCAAGATTTACACTGGAAAGGAGATTTGACTCGTTTAACAGTCAAGCACGCTAATTATGAACTAGAAACTGATGGTAATTTGCAGGCAGAAGTGATTACCAAACCGACATTAACTTGGCAAGCTGGTGAGGCACTTATTCATTTAAAACAGCCTAATGGTAAAGTGACGACAATTCATCATCTTGCCTCATCGCAAAAAGAAGGTAATATCAGCTCAAAAGGTGAAGTGAAAGACTTAGCCATTGAGAATAGTACCTATGATGCGAATTGGGATTTTAATAAAAATCCCCAAATGAATGCGCAGCTTCATCTTGT
The DNA here is from genome assembly GCF_000506865.1 of Pelistega indica. Classification (GTDB taxonomy): domain Bacteria; phylum Pseudomonadota; class Gammaproteobacteria; order Burkholderiales; family Burkholderiaceae_B; genus Taylorella; species Taylorella indica. The sequence goes on along the minus strand of NZ_AYSV01000115.1, from coordinate 12,280 downwards.
CCGTCAAGGTGGTGAAGAGCCTAAACCTTTACAAAAAAATCCTTTTGCTAATCTCAAAGACCTTACTATAGATCTTAAACCAACAGACACCGCAGATGTTTACACAGTGGTGGCTAATGGCAGTGGTGAAAAAACAGTTATTGACAGTAAAGTTATTTTAGATTTAAACAAACCATTAGTGCTTAATGATGGGATATTTGATATTCAGCTATCTGACGGGACCTTGTTAAAAGGACATGCCACTATTCAAAACAGTAGTGAGCAAAATGGTTTAATAGATATAGATTTAACCACCAAGCATTTTGATTTAGGCAAATGGAGCTTTGGTGCAACACCACCCGCTATTTTAAATGGTGATATCAAAGGCAAGATTAATCTATCAGCAGATAATCAGTTGGTGAATGCGACAATTAATGCTCAGTTTGATGATACGAGTCGTTGGAACAAGCAATTACTCAAAGGGAAGGTCGACCTCGTTGTACATCAAAAAGAGACAACGGCGGATACGACTGAACATAATAACAGTAAAGGTTTTAACCCAAAATTATATTGGGCAGAGAAAGCGAATATTAACCTTGTCATTGGTAAGAACCATATCATCACCGATGGGGCATTTGGTAAGGCTGGGGATGTATTAACGTTAGATATCAATGCACCTATCTTTGAACAAATCTATCCGGGGCTATCTGGTGGCGCAATGGCTAAGGGACTACTCAAAGGTTCAATTGAACAGCATGCCTTAGATGTGAATGCTAGTTATGTGGCAAAAGGGGTGCTTTCACCTAAAAATCCAGAGTATATGACCGCGAAATTGATAGGTGACGGTGGTTGGAAAACGCTCGAACAAGGCAAAGAAGGTTGGTCTGGCAAGATTACCACCCTAGGAGCGAGTTATCAAGGTTTTGCGCTTGAGCAACCACAGACCTTAACGCTTAGTGTTGTGCCTGCGGGTGAAAATGGACAACCTGAATGGCAAGTCGGTCAATCTACCTTGAAATTGACGTTGCCCGGTAACCATTATGTGGATATACAACAACTTGGCTCTACAGGTAAAAATGGCGAATGGACGACTAAAGGGGAAATCAAAGGTTTTGTTATTGATAAGAAATTTTTAGATCAGTTGGATAAATTACTTGGACAAAGTGAGAGTCAGAGTGAAAACCAACGTGGCGGGATTATTGTGAGAGAAAAAAATCCTGTAAAAGTTTCTCAGCTAATTTTTGATGCAGACTGGGATATTGGTTTTAAGAAAAGTTTGCAAGGCCATGCCAATATTGTTCGTCGTTCAGGAGATTTAGTTCTTCCTTTAAAGCAACCATTGCCATTAGGGCTGAATAACTTAAGTTTAAAAGCCACGTTTAATCCAACAGGTGGATCAAATAGTACGATGAAAGCACAACTACTTTTTGATACCAATGATAAAGGTAATGCTAAAGTGACGGTGGAAACTAAGTTCAATGGCTTAACACCTAATCTGAAAGGAGGCACTCAGCTAAAAGCCGTAGGCTCTATGAAAGAAATTGCTTGGGCATCTGTCTTTACCGATGATCTTTTGTCTCTAGGTGGTGCTGTTGATTTTGATGTGAGTTTAAAGTCCTTAGCTAATGGTCAATGGCATTCATCCGGTTATTTGAATGGACGAGACCTAAAAATCATTGAGGCTGAAAATGGCATTCGTTTGTTAAACGGTACGGCAAAAATTAATTTTGCTAATAATAAGGTACAAATTGATCAATTTTACTTTCCTTCGGTGATTCGTATTACGCCTAAAGAGTGGCGTACCCGTCAATGGATTGAAGAAAATCCTCCTGCTCAGAACGGTAGTTTAAGTGCAACGGGACAATGGGATATTGCCTCCTCCAAAGGGAGTATTGCTCTCTTGTTTGACCATTATCCTATTATTCAACGAGCGGATCGTTTTGCGATGATGAGTGGCAATATCACTATTGGGGCTAATTTACCTAAAATACAGTTAGAGGGTAAATTAACTGCTGATGCAGGATGGGCAAGCGTTGATATTAGTGACGGTGTGCCAGCTGTAGATGGTGATGTGATTGTGCTTAAGCCGGGACAGAAAGTATTACAGCAAGAACAGTCCAACTCTTCTGAAAATATGGAGATGAATTTGACCGTTGATTTAGGTCCTCGTTTTTACCTAGTAGGGTTGGGATTGAACTCTGGTTTGGTGGGATCACTTACCTTGGTACAGCATCATGGCAAATTAACGGCTGAGGGTCAGTTCCGAACACGTGGTGGTGCGATTGAAGCCTATGGTCAACGTTTACAAATTGCACGTGGTGATATTTCATTTGGAGGAAATATTACTAATCCAACCTTGAATATTGAGGCTGTTCGTCGTGGCTTAGATGTTGAGGCAGGTTTGCGAGTGATTGGGACGGCAAAAAAACCAAAAATTACCTTGGTATCCTATCCTGAAGTAAGTGAAGTAGAGAAATTGTCTTGGTTGATTATGGGACGAGGACCTGATAGTAGTGGTGCTGACTTAGCATTATTATTCTCTGTGGGCAGTTCATTATTAGGTGGAGAGGAGCCTTTTTATCGCCAAATTGGTATTGATGAAATTGGTGTGCGTGGTGGTACTGTAGGTGAAGCAAATAATATTTTACCTAAACGTACTGTTGCAGATAGTACAGCCTATAATGGTTATGATGAGAGTAACCAGCTATTTTATGCAACCAAAAAATTTGGTGATGCATGGACAGTGAGTGTAGAGCAGGCCTTAACAGGAAGTGGTACTGTTGTTCGTGGTAGTTATAAACTACTAAAACATTTAACGGCTAACGTTAAAGCAGGGACAATTAATGGCTTAGAACTCTTGTATAAGAGAGTATTTAAAGATTAATAAATTTGAAACTAGGTATCTGTCACTAACTATTGCAAATACAGTTAAAATACCTGCATTATTTTTAATGAGAAAAGAGCATGAGCATAAAAAATGATCGTTGGATTCGTGAGCAAGCAGCAAAAGGGATGATTGACCCATTTGAACCCGGACAAGTACGTAGTGTGAATGATCAGAAAATCGTTAGCTATGGTACGAGTAGCTATGGTTATGACGTGCGTTGTGCAAGAGAATTCAAAATTTTTACTAATATCAATTCGACCATTGTTGATCCTAAGCAATTTGATGAAAAATCGTTTATCGATTTTGAAGGGGACGTGTGTATTATTCCTCCTAACTCCTTTGCACTGGCGAGAACAGTCGAATATTTCCGCATTCCAAGAGATGTATTAACGATTTGCTTGGGTAAGAGTACCTATGCACGATGTGGGATTATTGTGAATGTGACACCGCTTGAGCCAGAATGGGAAGGGCATGTCACCTTAGAGTTTTCGAATACAACCCCATTACCTGCCAAAATTTATGCAAATGAAGGATGTGCACAGTTCCTCTTTATTGGAGGCAACGAAGTATGTGAAACATCTTATAAAGATCGTGGCGGTAAATATCAAGGACAACAAGGCGTAACGTTACCACGTACATAATATATGTATTAATAATACGTCAGGTTAGTTGCTCATATGTTAGACGGTTATGAAGTAGTCAGAGCAGCGAATCAAACTAAAAAAGAGTTGTTAATAAACGTGTATTAATAATGGCGTATATTAAGGCGTGAATACGACTAATTATTGGAGTGAAGAATGAAGTTTCGTTTCCCTATTGTGATTATTGATGAGGACTATCGCGCAGAAAGTGCCTCTGGTTTGGGTATTCGTGCCTTAGCCGAAGCGATTGAAGAAGAAGGTGTAGAGGTTCTTGCTGTCACAAGTTATGGTGACTTAAGTTCATTCGCACAGCAACAAAGTCGTGCTAGTGCATTTATTTTATCCATTGATGATGAAGAATTTGACGTGGATTCTCCAGAAGATGTCGCCCAAGCCATTAAGAATTTACGCCAATTTATCGGTGAGTTACGTTTCCGTAATGCGGATATCCCTATTTATTTATATGGTGAAACACGTACTTCGCAGCATATTCCAAATGATATTCTTCGTGAGTTGCATGGCTTTATCCATATGTTTGAGGATACGCCTGAGTTTGTGGCAAGACATATTATTCGTGAAGCGAAAAGCTATCTTGATACCTTAGCGCCACCATTTTTCCGTGAATTAGTGAAATATGCTCAAGATGGTTCTTATTCATGGCATTGCCCTGGTCACTCAGGCGGGGTAGCGTTTTTAAAAAGCCCAGTAGGCCAAATGTTCCACCAGTTTTTTGGTGAGAATATGTTGCGAGCTGACGTCTGTAATGCGGTAGAAGAGCTTGGACAATTATTAGACCATACAGGTCCAGTGGCAGAGTCAGAACGAAATGCGGCACGTATTTTTCATGCGGATCACTGTTATTTCGTGACAAATGGTACCTCGACATCTAATAAGATTGTTTGGCACGCCAATGTGGGGGCAGGAGATGTCGTGCTTGTGGATCGTAACTGTCACAAGTCTATCCTACATGCCATTACCATGATTGGTGCTATTCCTGTATTCTTACGCCCAACACGCAATAATCTTGGGATTATTGGACCTATTCCGTTGGAAGAGTTTGAACCAGAAAATATTCGTAAAAAAATTGAGGCTAACCCATTTGCTCGTGAAGCCGTCAATAAAAATCCACGTATTTTGACCTTGACGCAAAGCACTTATGACGGCGTCATTTATAACGTTGAAATGATTAAAGAAAAATTGGGTAGCATGGTAGATACCTTGCATTTTGATGAGGCGTGGATTCCTCATGCGGCATTCCATGAGTTTTATCAAAATATGCATGCGATTGGTGAAGGGCGCCCTCGTCATAAAGATTCAGTGGTATTTGCGACTCACTCAACGCATAAACTATTGGCGGGTATTTCGCAAGCGTCACAAATTATTGTCCAAGAGTCGGAAAATCGTAAGTTAGATCGCAATATTTTCAATGAAGCTTTCTTGATGCATACCTCAACATCACCACAATATGCGATTATTGCCTCATGTGATGTCGCGGCAGCCATGATGGAGCCTCCGGGTGGAACAGCCTTAGTAGAAGAGAGCATCAAAGAGGCATTAGACTTCCGACGTGCTATGCGTAAGGTAGCTTCCGAATATGGACGTGATGATTGGTGGTTCAAAGTATGGGGGCCTAACCGTCTCGCAAGTGAAGACATTGGTACCCAAGAAGATTGGTTCTTGGAGTCAGATGCCGAGTGGCATGGCTTTGGTAAGCTTGCCGAGGGCTTTAATATGTTAGACCCAATTAAGGCAACCATTATTACCCCGGGTTTGGATGTGTCAGGTAACTTTGCTGAACGTGGTATTCCGGCGTCACTTGTGAGTAAATATCTAGCAGAGCATGGTATTGTGGTTGAGAAAACAGGTCTTTATTCATTCTTTATCATGTTCACAATTGGTATTACAAAAGGGCGTTGGAATACCTTACTGACTTCTTTACAACAATTTAAAGATGATTATGATCGTAATCATCCGCTATGGCGTGTGATGCCAGATTTTTGTAAAGCTTTCCCACAATACGAGCGTATGGGGCTTGCTAATCTATGTCAGATGGTACATCAAGCTTATCATGAGCATGATGTGGCACGCCTCACGACAGAGGTTTACCTCAGTGATATGGTACCTGCGCTAAAACCATCGGATGCGTTTAATCGTATGGCACACCGTAAAGTCGAGCGTGTTAGCATTGATGACTTAGAGGGCAGAGTGACAGGCGTATTACTCACGCCATATCCTCCGGGCATCCCATTATTGATTCCCGGAGAGCGTTTTAATAAAACAATCGTTCAATATTTACAATTTGCACGTAAGTTTAATGAACAATTCCCTGGGTTTGAAACATTTATCCATGGTTTAGGTAGTGAAACCTTAGCAGATGGATCAATACGTTTATACGTTGATTGCTTAATAGATGAATAATACGTGAAAACGTTTGATGTAATCATTATAGGCGCAGGAGCGGCAGGCATGATGTGTGCCGCTCAGGCAGGTTTGCACGGGCTCTCTGTCTGCTTGATTGACCATGCACAGAAGCTTGGTGAAAAAATACGTATCAGTGGCGGTGGACGCTGTAACTTCACCAATAGTGGAGCAACGTGGGAGAATTATGTTTCACAAAATCCACGCTTTGCACGCTATGCCTTGACCGACTATACCCCCGATGATTTTTTGGCATTGCTTGCCGAGTATAAGGTAGCGTGGCATGAAAAACATAAGGAGCAGTTATTTTGCAATGATAGTAGTCAGCAGATTATTGATGTCCTTTATAACGAATGTGTACGAGCCAAGGTGTGTTGGCAGATGCCTTGCACAGTGAATGCTATAGACAAACAAGAAAACCATTTCTTAATCCAGACAAATAAGGGAGATTTTCAGTCACGAACGTTAGTCATTGCTACAGGAGGCATGGCAGCTCCTCCCATTGGCGCCACGGATTTTGGCTTAAAAATTGCTCGACAGTTTGGTCATAAGATTATAGAGCCTAGACCTGCACTTGTTCCCTTAGTATTTGATGGAGAGTATTGGCAAGCTTATAGCCATTTAGCCGGCGTATCGCTTGAGGCGTGCCTATCTACAGGTTTAGATAAAAAAGCCACAAGATTTGTAGAGGATATCCTATTTACGCATAAAGGATTATCTGGGCCGGGCGTGCTACAAATTTCCTCTTATTGGGATGGCAGTAGCCCTTTATACATTGATTTATTACCTCAAATTGATATTGAAAATATTCTTTTGACAAATAAGGCGGGTAGCAAACAACAATTACAAACACTCTTAAGTGACTATTTACCTAAGCGCCTAGTCCTACATATCTTACACATGCTAGGCATCTCGGAGCAACAAAAATGGGCGGAAGTCCCCGATAAATTACTCCGACAAGTAGCCACATACATTAAACAATGGCAAATCACGCCTAAAGGCACCGCAGGCTACAAAAAGGCAGAGGCAATGCGAGGTGGAGTCTGTGTAGATGAACTCGATCAGAAGACCATGACAAAGCAAGAAAACATCAGGACTATATTTTATCGGTGAAGTAATGGATATCACAGGTTGGTTAGGTGGTTATAACTTCCAATGGGCATGGTCCAGCGCCTATGTTTGTGCGAAGAGCTTGAGTAATAGCTTTACAAAATAGCAACTTAATAAATGTTAATTTGTATCTTTTATGCAACAAAAAAGATACGCTATTTCCCTGTTCATTAAGTATTTTTTTAGGTTTTTAATAAAAAGCTTTTATTAATCAAAGGGTTATTTTTTTTTTTGTGAGTAATTTTCCATACAGAATATTAAAAAACACTTATTAATCAATTGGTTATTTGATTTTTTAATGGTTTGTTTTAGAAATTCAGCAAAAACTTAACAATTCTTAACTTTTAGGGGATAAAGAAATATGTTAGAAGTTTTGTAACCCATAGAAATAATTATAAAGAGGGTATAGCAAATTTGTTGTAAATTTTTCAACCTAATAATTGACACTAAACTGTAGGATTTTTCCATGAATAAGATTTATCAATCAAAGTATTGTGCCAAAACAGGTACGTATGTTGCTGTATCAGAGTTAACACATACCAAAAGAAAAACAAAAAATAGTGTTTTTGCTCAATCATTACTTGCCATTGTATTGGGTGTAAGTGGTTCTAGTGTATGGGCGGCACAATGTGCCAAATTAGCTGCTTGGAAAGGTGGTACATGTGAGATTTATGAGAATTTAAATTATACCAATCCTGTCGCATGGGGGTCTATTGTTTCTGCACAGGGTGATACTAGAACAGATGCGGTTAAAACGGTTGTTAAGAGTGCTACTGATACTAGCTTGGGTGATTTCATCGCGGTTTCTAATACATCCTCATCATCTGCTGACTATGGTAGTACAGGATTTATGGTAAGTACTGGATCGTTAACTGCAAATACTTTATCAGTGAAATTAACACCAGAATCAGGGAAGTTGGTCAGAACTTTTGGGGCGACAGCATGGCGGGGGGGGGGAAATTACGGCTAAAAACCTTTTTGCAGATATTACTTTCGCACGAGAAAGTACTGGTGTGCGTGGTCCTATCGAATCTTATGCTGTGCAAGTAGGGACAGCTCAGACAGGTGAGGATAATTTAGCCACACAGACATCGAAGATAACGGTAGAAAATGCTGATTTAACCATTACCAATACTGCAAATACACATATTAATTACTCTGGAACTGTATTTGGTTTTCCTATTTCAGGACCTTATGGTGTGTATCAACTCTCTGGTATTCGTGTGATTCGTAATGAAGCATTAACAGGCTCTAATGCTATTTTTGAGTCAACAGGAAAGGTAACTATTAATGCCTTTGATAGTAGCACATCAAATACAGGAACTTATATTAATGGGATTTATGTTTCAGGGGTTGATAATAAAGTATTGTTAAATGACTCAGATATTACTATTGGTAAGTCAGGTAGTGATTCTTCTGCATTAAAAATTGGTAAGTTACGTCAGACAGGGACTGGAGGGTCGGATATTTTTTCGAAAGGCAATATGCTATTAGATACAACAGCCGAAAGTAAAGCTGTGACTGTACGATTATTGGGAGATAATTCAAGATTAATTGCCAATACGGATACTAGTAGTGGGACTTTTAAGTCAGCAGGTATTGCGATTGATTATTCTTCTACTGACGTTGGTGCGACAGCAGCATCACAGAATCAGCAAGTATTATTAAAAAATACACAAATTACCACATTAAATGAGAGCAATAGTGTCGAGAATGTTTTACCGTTAATCAATGTAAATGCAGGCACGACATCTAAGATAACCACGGCACTCTTCGAATTAAATGGAGATAATAGTAGTGCACAAGCATCTAGCTATGGTTGGCTAATGGATGTAAAAAGGAATGCTACCTTAACAGTCAATAATACTGATAAAGGTGTTATGACTGGTTTGACAAATATCGCATTAAATAGCACAGGTAGTACGCCAAATGCCTCTCAATTAACAGCAAACTTAGATAATGGTTTTACGTGGAATTTAAATAAAAAACAGGCAATAGGGGCGACTACTGAGTCAACAGTATCAACATTAACCAATTTAAATCTTAGCAATCAAGCTGTACTAAACGGTGCTTATGATGCGGCTGGTAATAATAACTACACCGTTAAAGCATTATTAGTAGATGGGTCAATGGGAACGGTAAGCAGTGATAATGGTATTGTGACGCTTAAAAATGCTCAAGATACAGACAAGCTAACCATTGACGGTAACTACAATGGTACAAATGGTGCTAGCTTAGTATTGGATACGCAGTTAAATGATGATTCTACTGATGTGGGAGGTTCATCTAAAACGGACTTTTTGCATATCACAGGAAACTCAACAGGACAAACAGAAGTTGAGGTTAATAATACAACTGGTTTAGGAGCACATACTCAAAAAGGTATTCGTGTTATTCAAGTCGATGGCACATCTACAGGTTCTACAGATCAAACGTTTAATACAGGTAGTTTTGTATTAAAACAAAATCCTAACTTGAAAGGTATTTTCCAAAATGCCCGATTGGTCGCGGCTGGTGGTGCCGATAAGCAGAAATGGGGCTATGGATTGTTTTATGGTAGCCAAGCACCAGTGAATTTTGTGGACTCATTAACAAAACGTAGTGTGCTTAATGGAAATGCCATCCCAGCAGGGATTGCATTGACAGCAGAAGAAGAGAAAAGCTGGTTCTTGCGTAGTGTTGGATGTGTAGATGGTTCTCATACTGTGGGAGCAGGATCTAATGCAGCTGAAGATGGTTTAGGTTGTATTACGCCTGATGTTATTACGGTTGATACAGGAGCGAGTGTTACGGCTCATGCAGGGACTAATGATGCTGGGAATGTAGAAGGTGCTGGCGATAGCGATACTATCACAGTCAAAGGAGCTGTTGCTGGTGGTGTCTATGGTGGTAATGCTGGTTTAGATGATAGTGCGGCTGAAGATGCGGGTGATAAGATTATCATTACGGATGGGGCAACTGTCGGTGGTGTTGTCAATGGTCAAAAAGGTGATGATGAGATTACGATCAACCAGACAGCGACTGTTACCGGTAATGTGCTAGGTGAAGATGGTGATGATACAGTAGAGTGGGCAGATAGCTCAAGTATCGGTGGTATGGATTTAGGCACTGGCTCTGACTTAGCCAATGTATCTTCTACAAAATACTCAGGCGATCAAACCTTACTATTAGATGGTGGTGATGATACATTAGCGAGTGATGGTTGGGTGGATACCCTTAATCTCAATAATGTTAATGTAGCGACCAATGGCGATAAGCTTAAAAATTGGGAAATTATTAATCTTAACGGTAGCACAGCCTTAGATTTATCAGGTGACTTAGTAACAGGTAAAGAAAAAGGAGTTGCCTTTAGAGGGACTACGGTTAATTCAGGGTTAACGATTGGTGCTAACGCTATTCTTGCTACAAAAGGTAATGTCAATATTACTGGCGATGTGTATAACAATAATATCATTGATATGAATAAGGACAGTACATTACGCCATGCCACCTTAACGATTGATGGTGATTATACAGCAGGACCAAAAGCTCTCTTAAAAATGAATACACTCTGGAATGCACCCGGTGATATTGAAATTGAGGGTGGCAATGACTCAGTATCAGATGTATTGCATATTAAAGGCAAGGCATCAGGTATCACAAAAGTTGTTCCTATTGCCTTAGATGGTACAGAAAATTTCATTGACGGTGATGTGAACTTGAGCAACGTAACGGCGAATTCTAAGGTGGTAACGAATGAGGAGCCAGTGTCGTTGGTGTATCCGAAAGTGACGTTAAATGGGATTAAGAAGACCACTAGAACGACAATCAATACTTTACCTGTGGTGATTGTCGATCAAGGTAATGTAACAGGTCAAGCTAATTTTATTGGTATAGCAGATACAGCAGGTGCCGGTGAAGTACTTTTAACTTACCAAGATAAAGATACAGGTGTTCGTAATTATTATTGGACGACTACCTTAGAAGATACTGAGACAAGTTATCAATGGGTGCCGTTAACTCCGGGAACAGTGACGCCACCAGTCACTCCGCCGAAACCACCGGTGACACCAGTACCTATTTATAAACATCCAGTGTCTGGTGTGGTTCAGATGCCTCAGGTAAATATGGAACAAGGTTTTGCGATGATTGGGACTCTGCATGAGCGTAGAGGAGATGGTGCCACAATGGCTTGGGATTCTTGCGGTTGTATTGCCGAAAATGCCAAGGGTCAAGTGTGGGGTCGTATGTTTGGAAAACACCTTGAATTAGATGGGCGTAATCGTTTCAATCTTGAACAAAATACCTATGGTTTCCAGTTTGGGCATGATTTCAATTTAACGTATAACCCTGAGACTAAGGCAATAACGTCTACAGGTGCATTCTTAACATATGCACATACAGATGCGAAGTTTTATGATGAGTATAGATTTGATCGTGATCGTTATGAAAAAGGCTTGGGTATAGGAGTGGCTGCGGATAAGTTAACTGGTAGCGGTAAGTCTGATGCTGTTAGCTTAGGTCTAAGTCATACACGATATGCGAAGAATGGCTCTTATGTGGATTTAGTGGGTAACGTTTCATACATCCATAATAAATACAAACCACGTTATGCTGATTCAGTCGGTCAAAACGGTTATGGTGTAGCCCTATCTGCTGAGGCAGGTCGTCCATGGGCTATTAATGATACAAATTGGGTGATTGAACCACAAGCACAGCTTATGTATCAGATGCTTCATTTAAATAGCTTCAAGATGGATAAAGCAACTACTGTAGATAGTGGTAATTATCATGCCTTAAGAGGACGGATTGGTGCTCGTTTAATGCATTATGGTGATGCTAATAAGGATAAATATACTGAAACAGCTTATTTAACAGCGAATATTTATCATGATTTTATAAGTCCTAAATCAGTAAGAATTGGTACTGATAATATTCGTGAAAAATATAACCGTACATGGTGGGAAGTAGGTGCCGGTGTTCAATTACCCGTAACGACTAAAACACAAGTTTATGGTGATGTACGTTACGAGCACAGCTTTGGGGGTACAAAACGTGCCGGCTATAAGGGTTCTATCGGCATAAAATATAGTTGGAAATAATCTGACCAGCAACAGTCCCTGCGGACTGTTGAGCGCAGATTATTTCTGAGCCACTTACTAGTGGCGAAGTGGGGTAGCGAAGCGGAGAATCTGACCAGCAACAGTCCCTGCGGACTGTTGAGCGCAGATTATTTCTGAGCCACTTACTAGTGGCGAAGTGCTGA
>NZ_AYSV01000114.1 GCF_000506865.1 Pelistega indica | reverse complement strand
TCAGCATGCATATAACGATTTTCAAAAATATTTTCAACAATTACTGACGTACCATCTGAAATCGTATTGAGTGCCATCATCTGAGCTTGCATATCAGTCGCAAAGCCCGGATGCTCATGAGTTTTAATACTCACTGCCTTGGGACGCTTATCCATACGAGCACGTATCCAATCAGCACCTGTTTCAATTGTTAATCCAGCTTCAATTAGCTTATCTAACGTCGCACCCATTGTATGTGGAGCCGCTTTACGTAAGGTAATATCACCACCTGCCGCTCCCACAGCACACAAGAAAGTTCCTGCCTCAATGCGATCAGCAACAACCGTATAATCTGTACCATGTAATTTATCTACACCTTCAATAATAATACGGTCGCTACCATGGCCAGTAATTTTGGCTCCCATAGCAATCAACAACTCCGCCAAATCGACAACTTCTGGCTCTCTTGCTGCATTTTCTAAAATCGTGGTTCCTTTGGCTAAGGCTGCCGACATCAGGAATTGTTCTGTTCCACCAACAGTGACCATATCAGTACGGATGGATGCACCTTGTAAACGCTCCGCTTTAGCGACAACAAAACCATGCTCAACCTTGATATCAGCCGACAGAGCTTCTAATCCCTTGATGTGTTGATCTACAGGTCTTTGCCCAATAGCACACCCACCAGGCAAACTAACTTTTGCTTGCCCAAAACGTGTTAATAATGGGCCAAGCACTAGGATAGATGCGCGCATTGTTTTAACTAACTCGTAAGGTGCTTCATAAGAAATAATGTTATCTGCCTGTAAGCGCACTACCTCTGGCTCTAACCATTCAACCTTAACGCCTAATTGCTCCAAAACACGAATCGTTGTTTTAACATCATTTAAATCAGGGACATTGCGCAAAATAATAGGCTCATCCGTTAACAACACTGCACACAGTATTGGTAAGGCTGCATTTTTAGCACCTGATATAGTAATCTCTCCATGAAGAGGAGTACCCCCTATTATTTTTAATTTATCCATTTTGTTTGTACTCTGCTGGGGTTAGTGTACTCATAGAAAGGGCATGAATTTCAGCTCGCATACGATCGCCCAATGCAGAGTAAACCAATTGATGTCGCGCTATTAACCGTTTTCCCTCAAATGCTGAACTAACAATTAAGGCTTGAAAATGGGCACCATCACCCTCTACTTCACAGTGCTCACAAGGCAAATGGTCCACAATATATTGTCTAATTTGTTCTGGTGTCGGTAAATTCATTCTTAAGTCCGTAGTTTGTATCCACTTGCCAAAATTCTCAAGGCAATCAAAGTTACTATTATAAACGTCAAAAATACCACAAAAAAGCTTGTCCAGGGTGAAACATCAGATATTCCGAAAAACCCATAACGAAACCCATCAATCATATAAAAAACAGGGTTAAAAAATGATACTTTTTGCCAAAATGTAGGCAAGCTATGGATTGAATAAAAAACACCCGATAAAAATGTCATTGGCATGATAATAAAGTTTTGAAATGAGGCTAACTGATCATACTTTTCTGACCATAAACTAGCCACCAATCCTAAACAGGACATTACTGCACAGGACATCACAGCAAAGGCTATCACCCATAGAGGATGTAGTGGAATAGCTACGGTAAAAAATAAACTGATTAACCATAGTGCCAGACCGACTGCCACGCCACGTACAATACTTGCACCAACAAAGGCAGCAAAAATTTCATAAGGCGATAATGGAGGAAGCAAGATAAAAATTAAATTCCCCGTTAAGCGACTTTGCATAAGAGAAGAAGATGAATTAGCAAATGAGTTTTGCATCATGCTCATCAACATCAACCCGGGGATTAAAAAACTGATATATGATATTTGCCCATAAACCTGAACCCTACTTTCCAGCACATGCGCAAAAACTAACAAATACAAAGCCGAAGTAATCACTGGTGCAGCAATAGTTTGAAAAGCAACTCTGTAAAAACGCAATAACTCTTTATAAAATAATGCGGGAAAACCTGAACCAAACTTCAAATCATTTTGTAACGAATTCATTGTCATTTAATTATTTTCCTCATGCGTATAGTGTAAAAAGGCATACTCTAAGCCTTTTCTACCTGTATTCTCTAATATGGCGCTAGTCGTATCCAAAGCAACTAAATTACCCTTACGCAAAAAAGCAATACGCTCACAAAGCTCCTGAGCCTCTTCTAAATAATGCGTCGTCAAAATAATAGTATGCCCTTTTTTATTTAGTGAAGAGATAAATTTCCATAGGCTTTTTCGTAAATCAACATCTACTCCTGCTGTTGGTTCATCCAGAATAATAACTGGAGGTTTATGTACCAATGCTTGAGCCACCAACACCCTTCTTTTCATTCCACCAGATAAATCACGCATATTACTTTCTACTTTATCTGATAACCCTAGATTGAACACAATTTCGTCAATCCAATCATCATTATGTCGTAACCCAAAATAACCTGATTGATTGCGTAACGTTTCCCTCACGGTAAAAAAAGGGTCATAAACTAGCTCTTGTGGTACCACACCTAATGACTGTCTTGCCTGTTTATAGTCTTTCTGAACATCAAAACCATAAATGGTAGCCGAACCTGTTGTTGGCTTTGATAAACCTGCCAATATGGAAATCAATGAGGTTTTTCCAGCACCATTTGGACCTAATAGCCCAAAAAACTCGCCTTCATTAATAGTCAAATTAATATTATTTAGCGCCTGAAAACCCGTTTCATTTGCTTTGCCGATAAGACAGCCCCATAGGCTATTATTCTTGGCATAAATCTTACTGAGATTTTGTATAGTGACTGCTGACATTCGCTTGAGTAAATGGAAATAGTTAAGTGATTTATTATAGCTTTTTATTCCTTGCTATAACACTTACCCATCAATGAATTATCTTAAAGAAAAATACCTCTAAATAAAAACTCCACGACAATCAAAAGAATGCCATGGAGTTACTTAACAAATAAGTCCTGTTATCTATTATTTTTGAAGACTTTTAATTAAACCATCAATACCGCCTTTTGAGATTTCTCCAGCAAATTGGTTTTTATAGTTTTGAACTAACCAAATATTTTCAACGCTGAAGTCATAGACTTTCCATGAATCACCCGCTTTTTCAAGGCGATAATCCACAGCGACAGGGCCATTTGCTGCAGTAATTACAGAACGAACAACAACATCATTAGCATCCGCATTACCTCTAAAAGGTTGCAACGTAATCTTAGCTGTATCATTCACATTTTTAAAGGCACCACTATATGTACGAACTAGGGTTTGCTTAAAGGCAGACACTAACTGCTGTTTTTGGTCTGCACTAGCCTGACGCCAAGGCGCACCCGTAGCTAGTCGAGTAGTTTTCTCTAAATTTGCATGAGGCAATAAATAATCATTAACAATTTTATTGATTTCTGCAATATTGCCACTTTTAGCTGCACCATTTGATTTAATCGCATCTAAAGTATCATTAGCAATCTTCTCAATAAACTGATTAGGATCTTGTGCTGCCTGCACAGATAAACTCAATCCTAAACCTAGCACACTACTAAATAGAATTTTTTTCGGTGTAGCAAAAATTGTTTGGCTCATTTCTTAAGCACTCCTATAAAATGGGAAGAGTAGTAAACAACTCCGTTACTTCCAATCATAAAGGATTTTTATCCCAAAATAATTAAAGCATTGTCAAGAAAGTTACAGATAATTACTCACCTGGATCATCATAAGCCGGAACATTCTCTGTTCCCAACGCCTCAACTCTTTTATGCCGTTTCTCTCTCAACTCAAGTCTATATTGATTTCTTCTTTCTTGACCCGGAATGACATTACCACTTTCAGTGATATCCTCAGCCAAATGTGCTGTAGATGGAGGGCCAGAAACAATCTCATCTTCTAATTTAGAGCGCAATAAAGCTTGTCGATTTTGCTTATAGGCATCACGCACGAAAGCATACTTATCCAAAGACACATCTGTTGCGATATCATCTGCTGCTAATAAATTTGCTCGTTTATTAACGACCTGAACACCGACTATACTATTACGTACAGGAATATTATCAATTGCCCAAGGGGTTGTATACGTTACTGTACCACCTACTGAATCACCCACTAAACCAGCTGTATCACGCAACGAGCTAGAGCCAAATAAAGGTAGCACGACATATGGACCATCTCCCAATCCCCATACACCTAATGTTGTACCAAAATCATTTTCAATTTTTTTGGCACCTTTTTCACTCGCCACATCATAACAGCCACCTAGACCAAGAGTAGAGTTCATTAAGAAGCGCCCTAGTGAATTAAAAAAATCCACGCCACGCCCCTGAGCAAAACTATTTACCCCCGACCAAACATCACCCACATTACTAAACATATTACTAACGCAACTACGTGCTGGCTGAGGAACAACGGCTTCATAACCTTTGGCGACAGGACGTAAAATGGCTTTATCAAGCCCTTCATTCACCTTAAACATTGTACGATTATAGCTTTCCAAAGGATCGCCCTCTGCAGGCTTTTCAACCGTGACACAAGCACCTAATAATAAGCCTAGCAATACACTACTAGATAACTTAAAGCTCTGTTTTATATTAATCATCATCAGTCCTATTTACTCTCGTCACGACCTTCTTTTTCAGCCGTTGAAAATAAGAATTTACTAATCAAATCTTCCAAAACGACCGCACTTTGCGTATAAAGGATTTGACTACCATCTTTTAAATCTTCTTCCTCAGCACCAGCTGAAAGACCAATATATTGCTCCCCTATTAGCCCTGCTGTTTGAATAGATGCCGAAGTATCCTTAGGAAATTTATATTTCTCTTCTATATTAAACGTCACAATCGCTCTAAATTCTTTATTATCAAAATTAACTGCTGCGACACGACCAACAACAACCCCATTACTTTTAATAGGGGCACGAATTTTTAACGAACCTACATTATCAAATTTTGCAATCACTTTATAAGTGTGATCAAACGAAAAAGTACTTAAATTACCGGCCTTTAATGCTAAAAACAATAATGCTAAAAAGCCAAGCAATACAAATAAGCCTACAAGAAAATCGGTTTTTTTACTTTGCATATTTTACAAACCTAAAATTATTTTTAAAACATTAGTGCAGTCATGATGAAATCTAGACCTAACACCAATAAAGACGCATGAACAACAGTTCGCGTGGTTGCTTTGGCGACACCTTCAGGAGTTGGATCACAATACCATCCCTCATATAGAGCGACTAACATAACAGCCACACCAAACACGATACTTTTCACTACGCCATTTAATACGTCATGAAAAACATCGACACCTGCCTGCATTTGAGACCAAAAAGCCCCCGTATCAATACTAATCAATCCTACACCAACAAACCATCCACCCATAATTCCTACAGCAGAGAAAATTGCCGCCAATATAGGCATCGCAATTATCCCCCCCCACAATCTAGGAACTAAAATTCTACGTATTGGATTAATGCCCATCACATCGATTGCATTGATTTGCTCACCAGACTTCATTAAACCAATCTCTGCTGTTAATGAAGTTCCTGCACGACCAGCAAATAATAATGCTGTCACCGCTGGACCTAATTCACGGATGAGACTCAATGCTACCAACATACCTAACGCTTCTTCAGATCCATAAG
The DNA here is from genome assembly GCF_000506865.1 of Pelistega indica. Classification (GTDB taxonomy): domain Bacteria; phylum Pseudomonadota; class Gammaproteobacteria; order Burkholderiales; family Burkholderiaceae_B; genus Taylorella; species Taylorella indica. Next base: position 7,273 of record NZ_AYSV01000114.1, on the reverse strand, counting down.
AAGATAAGGTATTGTAACCCTGCAAACCTAATACAAAGCCGACAAATAAGCCAGACACGGCAATAATAATTAAAGAATAATTGCCTATGAAATGTATTTGCTCAATAACTAAACGTGGACGCTGAAAAATAATGAATGATTGCTTTAATAATGTCAGTAACAAACAAAATATGCGTCCCCATCCACTAATCGCATTCGCGACCCATCCACCTAAACTCGCAATAGCATTAATCACTTTAGTTGCTCCTTGCGTTTAGCATACCACTGCTGAAAGTTAGACGTCTCTGGATACTCAAAAACGACAGGACCAGTGGGACTCGCTTGTAAGAACTGCTGTACATAAGGATTATCCGAATGTCTAAAATCGTTTGGAGTACCTTCCATAATAATTTTACCTTGTCCCAGCATATAGACATAATCCACTATTTTAAACGACTCCTCGATATCATGGGTAATCAGCAAAGCACCACATTTTAATCGGTTTGCTGTATCTCGAATTAATTGCGCTGTCATCCCTAGTGAAATAGGGTCTAAGCCAGCAAACGGCTCATCATACAAAATCAAATCCGGCTCAAGCACAATTGTTCTTGCTAATGCCACCCTACGAGCCATTCCTCCAGAAACTTCAGATAGCTTTAAATGTGCTGCAGATCGTAACCCAACAGCATCCAGCTTATCCAAAACCTTCTCAAAAATGACCTTTTCTGTATTATTAGTTAACTCTCTTAAAGGAAAGGCAACATTATCAAATACATCCAGATCAGTAAACAATGCTCCCTGTTGAAAGAGTACTCCCATTCTTTGACGTAATTGTTGCAATTGCTGAGATGTCACTAAACTCACATCTTGACCATATAAAGATATTTTTCCTTTTTGTGGTCTTATTTGCCCTGTCGCCCCTCGTAATAACGTGGTTTTCCCTGAGCCTGAACCACCAATTAGTGCAACGACCTCACCCTGACGAACTCGCACATTTAAGTCAGCCAAAATAGTGCGCTCCCCGTAGCCTAAGGACACATTTTCTAAAAGAAGAATTGTTTCGTGATCTGGTTTTAACACAATGAATTATTGAATAAAAAGAATAATTGATTATTGTAGCAATTTCTTATTACCGTAAAAAGCAAGAAAGAGAAATCATTTTTCATATAAATACTTGACTAGTCATTTTTAGCTTAAGCAAGTAACAATTAAGCCCCCATTATAATCAAAAATATCCTAGGACTCATCAATATATTGCCAACAAGGTGCACTATATCAAAAATCATTAAAAATAACACTTAAAAACAAAAGGTTAACTAATTTAGTTAAGGGTAAACCCTAATTTATTTACTTATAGAAAAATAATACGCTAATTCCATCTTTCTGTAAGGAACATTCATGATGACTGACTATACAACACTAGGCATAAAAGTTGATAATGCCACCAAAGAGCGTTTACAAGAAATTGCTCAACAACTTAATTGCACACCACACTGGTTGCATAAACAAGCATTAACCGCTTATTTAGATCAAATCTCAAGTGGCAATATACCAAAAGAATTACTCCACTTAACACAAGCTCCCAATGCTCTAACAACAGAGTTAGAAACTCATCACCCCGACAATAGCAATGCCTACCCTCCATTTTTTGAGTTTGGGCAAGATATACAATCACAATCCGTTCTTCGCTCGGCTATCACTTCTGCTTATCGTCGCCCAGAAACAGAGTGCGTCCCAGTTTTACTGCAACAAGCTACTATTGCTAATCCAGAACAAACAAAAACGCTAGCTCTTAAATTAGTAACGGCACTAAAACAAAAAACACCTTCTGGTGGCGTAGAAAGCTTAATTCAAGAATTTGCCCTTTCTAGTCAAGAAGGTGTCGCATTAATGTGCTTAGCAGAGGCACTATTACGTATTCCCGATCGTGCGACACGTGATGCCTTAATTCGCGACAAAATTAGTCATGGTGACTGGAAATCACATATGGGCGAATCTCCTTCCATGTTTGTCAATGCTGCCACATGGGGACTTATGATTACAGGCAAGCTAGTCGCCGTCAATAGTGAACAAAATCTCTCTAGCGCCATTACTCGCTTAATTGCCAAAGGTGGAGAACCATTAATCCGCAAAGGCGTTGATATGGCTATGCGCATGATGGGCGAGCAATTTGTTACTGGTGAAACAATCGCTGATGCATTAGCCAATAGTAAAAAATTTGAAGCGCAAGGCTTTAGATATAGCTATGATATGCTAGGTGAGGCTGCAACTACTGAAGCAGATGCAGAGCGCTATTATCGTGACTATGAGCAAGCCATTCATGCAATAGGCAAAGCATCAGCAGGTCGTGGCATTTACGAAGGACCTGGCATTTCTATCAAACTATCTGCCCTACATCCTCGTTACTCAAGAGCCCAACGAGATAGAGTGATCAACGAACTACTTCCTCGTGTTATCGCCTTAACTAAACTATGTCGCCAATACGATATAGGGTTGAACATTGATGCGGAAGAAGCCGATCGCTTAGAAATTTCTCTAGATTTATTAGAGGGACTCTGCCAAGAGCCAACATTACAAGGCTGGAATGGCATTGGTTTTGTTATTCAAGCCTATCAAAAACGAGCTCCTTATGTAATTGATTTTGTTATTGATTTAGCACGCCGCACACACCACCGCATCATGGTACGTCTAGTTAAAGGTGCCTATTGGGATAGCGAAATTAAACGTGCGCAAGTAGATGGCTTAGAAGGCTATCCGGTTTACACACGCAAAGTTTATACAGACGTTTCTTATCTTGCTTGCGCCAAAAAACTACTCAGTGCTCCAGAAGCAATTTATCCACAATTTGCCACACATAATGCACAAACACTATCATCAATTTACCACCTAGCAGGTAATAATTATTATCGTGGTCAATATGAATTTCAATGTTTACATGGCATGGGTGAGCCTTTATATGAGGAAGTCGTTGGGACAAACAAATTAAATAGGCCCTGCCGTATTTATGCTCCTGTTGGTACTCATGAAACTTTATTAGCCTACCTAGTTCGTCGTTTACTTGAAAATGGTGCCAATACATCGTTTGTCAATCAAATCGCCAATGAAAATGTAGATTTAAATACCTTAGTGCAAAGCCCCATCGAAATGGCACAAAAAATCTCTCCTCTTGGTGCGCCTCACGATAAAATTCCTTTACCAAAAAATCTGTATAAAACAGCCAATAGTAAGCGTTTAAACTCTAGTGGTCTAGACCTTAGCAATGAACATCGTTTAGGTTCATTAGCAGCCTCGCTATTAAATGGTGGCACCAATACATGGCAAGCCAAGCCAAGTACTCTGGCGCAGTGGGATACTACTCGTGTCATCAGCATTATGAACCCAGCCGACCACCAAGATAAAGTTGGGGAAGTCATTGAAGCCGAGGCAAACGAAGTTAATCAAGCAATTGATAAAGCACAAAGCATGTCATTGATTTGGCAATCTACGCCTATCCATGAGCGTGCAGAACTATTACGTAAAGCTGGTGACTTATTAGAAGATAATCTACAAAACTTACTCGGACTTATTACCCGAGAAGCTGGTAAATCTTTCAATAACGGCATTGCTGAAGTACGTGAAGCCGTTGATTTCCTACGCTATTACGCCGATCAAATTGAAGAAAATTTTGATATTGAACAACAACGACCTTTAGGTGTTGTCGTATGTATCAGCCCATGGAATTTCCCTCTTGCCATTTTTATGGGTCAAGTGGCTGCCGCTTTAGCCGCTGGCAATACAGTTCTAGCAAAACCCGCTGAACAAACACCACTAATTGCTGCACAAGCCGTGGCAATTTTACATGCAGCAGGTATTCCTGCGGATGCCATACAGTTACTTCCAGGCCAAGGCGAAACCGTTGGTCAGCAGCTAATTTCTAGCGATAAAGTCGGTGGTGTTATGTTTACAGGCTCTACAGAAGTAGCTAGATTACTCGCTTCTACACTGGCCAATCGTTTAGATAAAAATGGACACCCAATCCCTCTGATTGCAGAAACAGGCGGACAAAATGCCATGATTGTTGACTCATCTGCTTTAGCAGAACAAGTTGTATTTGATGTTCTGAACTCTGCGTTTGACTCAGCAGGCCAACGTTGCTCAGCTCTGCGTGTTCTTTGCGTACAAGAGGATGTCGCTGACCATGTGATTAATATGATCAAAGGAGCCATGGATGAATTACGAGTAGGCAACCCTAATGTTTTATCTACTGATATTGGCCCAGTAATCGACACACAAGCAAAAGATATCATTCAAAAGCATATTGATAAGATGCGTGATAATGGTTTAAATATAAAACAAATTAATCTATTGCCAAGTGCAAAGAATGGTACCTTTATTCCGCCTACACTAATTGAAATTGATTCAATTAAACAATTACAACGAGAAGTCTTTGGCCCAGTTCTTCATGTGTTACGTTACCAACGTGAAAACCTCGACCAACTCATTAATGAAATTAACCAAACTGGTTACGGATTAACCTTTGGTATCCATTCCCGTATTGATGAAACGATTGAGCATGTGACAAACAATATTCACGCAGGTAATATCTATGTAAATCGTAATATCGTAGGTGCTGTCGTAGGAGTACAACCATTTGGTGGACAAGGTCTATCTGGTACAGGTCCTAAAGCAGGCGGTCCACTATACTTATTCCGCTTATTAAGTACAGGTAACCAAAACCTACCTAAAGACTTTAACTTAAAAGATAGTAATAGCCTGTACAAAGTACTCCCAGGCCCAACTGGTGAGAGCAATATTTATCGCGTAATTGCTCGAGGTTCTGTACTCGCTATTCCTTCTACAGCATTGGGTCTAGTCACTCAACTTACGCAAATTCGTCAAAGTGGTAACCAATCCATCTTGGTCGATACACCTGACGTAAGAGAATGGTTAAAAACGATTGATACACAACTCAAAAATCGCATTCATTTCATTAAAGAGGAAGAACTAGATACAGCAAAATTTGATGCAGCCCTTTTTGAAGGTGATGGTGATTCTTTACGTGAACTTAATAAACGCCTAAGTAAACGAAAAGGTCCAATCGTCATCGCCCAAGGTTTGACTAGTCATCAGCTCCGTGACGGTGCAAGTTACGCTGAACTTGGATTAGTTCACGAACAATCCATCAGCACTAACACAGCAGCGGCTGGTGGTAATGCAAGCCTAATGACCATTGCCTAGTTACTACTAGACAAAAACAAGCCACTGAGAGAATTTCTTTCAGTGGCTTTTACATATAATAGTGCATAATTCAACGCCAGTCAGAGAGAGTTTGAGTACCAAGCGAGTTCGTACAGGCATAAGCACTGTACTGTCCGATCGACTACCAAACTACTCTCCTGACGGCAGGATAACCATCCTATCTCCTCTAACGTGCTAAGAGGATAGCACTTACCCACATCGAAAAAGCTCCGAATAGTGCATAATTCAACGCCAGTCAGAGAAAGTTTGAGGACCAAGCGAGTTCGCACAGGCGTAAGCACTGTGCTGTCTGAGCGACTACCAAACTACTCTCTTGAGTGCTCTACAATTACACTATCAACCTCTACCTGCTAAGAGAATAGCCCCCTACAACGCCTGAAAAATCAGACTAGTGCATAATTCAACGCTAGTCAGAGAGAGTTTGAGTACCAAGCGAGTTCGCACAGGCGTAAGCACTGTGCTGTCTGAGCGACTACCAAACTACTCTCTTGAGTAATCTGCAATTACACTATCAACCTCTAACGTGGTAGGACACTTTCTCCCATCAAGAATTCATCAACAGCTCTTGCACATTGACGACCCTCACGGATAGCCCATACAACCAACGATTGCCCACGACGCATATCACCAGCCGCAAACACTTTTGGCACAGAGGTTTGATAATTTTCAGTATTCGCTTTCACATTACCACGAACATCTTTATCCACACCAGCCGCCTCAAGCACAGCCGCTACAGGATGCACAAAACCCATTGCTAAAAAGACCAAGTCCGCTTTAATTTCAAATTCAGAGCCTTCAATTTCCTGCATCTTCATCTGACCAGTGACATCATCACGAATCCACTCAACACGTGCAGCAATGATTTTGCTTAACTTACCTTTCTTACCCTCAAACGATTTCGTCACAATTGCCCAATCACGCTCACAACCCTCTTCATGAGAAGAAGACGTACGTAATTTGGCAGGCCAATACGGCCAAGTTAAGGCTTTATTTTCTTGCTCAGGTAACTTAGGCATTAACTCAATCTGTATCACCGAAGCAGCACCTTGACGATTACTTGTTCCTACACAATCAGAACCAGTATCACCACCACCAATCACAACAACATGCTTACCTGCAGCATTAATTTGATCTTTTAAACGATCACCTGCATTCTGACGATTTTGTTGAGTTAAAAAATTCATAGCGAAATGAACACCATCCAAGTCACGGCCAGGAATAGGTAAATCACGTGGTACTTCTGAGCCACCTGACAATACGATCGCATCAAACTCTTTATCTAACTCTTCAAAAGTTATCACATCCAGTCCATCTTCAACCTTATCTCCTTTCTTACCTACATAAGTTGAAGGACGAAATTCAACACCTTCAGCTTCCATTTGAAGCATACGACGATCAATTAAACTTTTATCTAATTTGAAATCAGGAATACCATATCGCAACAAACCACCAATACGATTATTTTTTTCAAACAAAGTAACCTGATGACCAGCACGAGCCAATTGTTGAGAAGTGGCTAAACCTGCAGGGCCAGAGCCAATAACAGCGACTTTTTTTCCAGTACGCTTACTAGGTACTTGCGGCACAACCCAACCCTTAGCCCAACCTTTATCAATAATCGCATGCTCAATTGATTTAATTCCGACAGGGTCGTTATTAATATTTAATGTACAGGCTGCCTCACAAGGAGCAGGGCAAATTCGTCCGGTAAACTCAGGAAAATTATTTGTTGAGTGCAATACCTCAAGTGCTTTTTCCCAGTTTTGCTTATACACTAAATCATTCCAATCAGGAATAATATTATTGACAGGACAACCATTATTACAAAATGGAATACCACAATCCATACAACGAGCACCTTGCTGTTGCGCCTGTTTATCATCTAACGTCAAGACAAACTCTTTATAGTGCTTAAGACGCTCTGCAGGTGCTTCGTATGTTTCTGACACACGTTCAAATTCTAAAAAACCAGTAATTTTTCCCATGATAAATTACCTTAAGCATTATTGCTGAGCCAGTAGTTTTTCGCTTGCCATAACTCAGTTAAAGTCGCGAC
>NZ_AYSV01000113.1 GCF_000506865.1 Pelistega indica | reverse complement strand
TCAGCGTATCAGCACAGAGGTTTTAGGGTGTTACCTCTTTAAAACACTAAAACAGGTTAAACAACTAACCGAGGAGTGGTTAACGATTTATAATACGCAAAGACCTCATGATGCACTAAAGGGGCTCACCCCTTTAATGTACAAACAAAAACATTCCGTTTCTACTTTATAGTTGTACTAAAAATGGGATGGGTACAGTAGCTCTCTTGTAGGAGTTTGAGGGCTTCTAGGTTATCCCCTTCGATAAAGAGATTCTCTGTGGTATTGAAATTCACACTTTCTTCGTGACAAGGGCGGAGTGTTTTGGCGATAGGGGAGTTAGCCGCTAGGATGGCTTCTTTTTTACCCGGCCAGTCTAAGCGATAACGCTCTTGAGGGCCTTCAACTAATGTTTTGGATAGCTCTTGACGTAATAGGTCAAAGTCTACGGCTTGTACAAGCTCCCCAGCTTCATTCAGTGATTCGGTGACACAGTTTGGAAAATGTCGAGCTATCACGTCAATATTGTGTTTGACGAGATTTCGACTGTGCAAATTGAGTTTTTCTGCCATCTGCCTCTCCCTAGGATAGCATTAAAATAGAAATAGAACATAAAAAACTCTTTGATTTTAATCTCGAATACTAGATAGTTTCAGCTCGATTTCTTGGATACGTAAATTCAGTTCTACTTTGTGGTTAAATTGTCGCTCTTTGGCGAGTTGGCGTTTGAGTTTGATGAGTTGTTCTTGCAAACGTTGTACTTCTTCTGCTTGTTGTAGTTTTTCTTCGATAGAGTGAGTATTGTCTTCTTGCTCACGGCTCCCTAACTCTGCGACTCGGATAGGTAAAATTTGCTCGATTAAGTGTTCGTATAGACCTTGAATTGTCAAAAAACTAGGTAAGGGGAGGCGACTATGGTTAGACTCTACTTTTTGATGATAATAATCATAGAGGACGGTTTCGGCTGAATTGTTTCTATTAGGGCGTTTATAGGCTGCGCTGAGAGTCAGCGTATCTTGGTAATACACTTCAAAAATAATAGGGCTAGGAATGCTTTTGTCAATAAAGTGCAGAATATCTTCACTAATATCAGGAACACGACTCTGAATATGAAAGATTTGAACTTCTTTTACTTTGTCTGTTTCATCCATAGGTAAAGAGGAAGCAGCCAGTTTATATGCCCAGGTTATGCTTTCTACCTCTTGAATGAATAATTGTTCAATACGACAGCTAGCACCACCATGCTGATAAAAGGCATTCTTGGGAATGGTTTTGGCAACTTTGGCTTTTTCAGGATAGTGGTACAGTTTCATCCGTTTAACCCTCGATGACGATGAAGTTGATTAGCTCAAAATCATTTAAACCACTCACATTGCCTTCAAGAGCTGTTGTCTGGGTGCCATTAAAGAGACTAGCAATATCGCTCTCTGCTTTGCTTTCCTGGATAGCATTAATCGCAATATCGAGATACTCAGAATATTGTTGCATATGGCTACCGTCTTTGGTGCGCTTGTTAAAAGGGGTGTAAGCCTCAGGAATTGGCTGGCTAGCATGGTGGCAGCCTTGACGTGCGAGGTCGAGTAAGTTTTTGGCTTGTTGGTGTGTATGTACAACTTCACCTTGTTCGCTGATATACACCAGATAGTAGGGATAGAGTGGATTTTGCGTAGTAGGTGCTAATTTAATATCTCGGACACGTAATAAGAAAATAACGCCGGGTACAAGTCCTACACTAGGATTGGCTGGTATAACAGTATGTAGACCACTTGGTAACGTCTTAATGTTAGGGTATTGTTCGAGGTAACTTAGCAAGTCCATACGGAAGTCGTTAAGACCTAAATCGGTAATACTGACGCCAGTATTCGTATCTTCTAAATCAAGCACTTCATGTTGTAGACGCTTGAGTTGTTCATGTCGGTAGGCGATGTCATTTGCTTTAGAACTGAGGACGTTATCATCACCTGTGGCGGCAACATCGACGATGACCATACGTCCCTCTACACGCTCACGTAGTTTGATATATTCATCTAGTGTAATATCTGGCCAATAGTTGACGAGTTGAATGACTTCATTTTTTGAGCCGATACGATCGACACGCCCAAAACGTTGGATGATACGGACAGGGTTCCAGTGGATATCGTAATTAATTAGATAATCACAATCTTGTAAGTTCTGGCCTTCGGAAATACAGTCTGTGGCAATGAGTAAATCCAATTCTCTATCTTCCGTAGGGAAGATATCGGCCTTTTGTTTTGATAATGGTGAGAAGAGAGTGAGCAATCCCTGCATATCATAATGTTCTCGACTATTTTTACGAGATTTGATGGTGCTCTTTGGATTGGTGCTGCCTGTAATCAATGCACTATGAACCTGATAGTTTTCTAACATAAAGTCAGAAAGATGTTCATAGAGATAGTTTGCGGTATCAGCAAACGCGGTAAAAATAATTACCTTGCCATTACCTGGGTTAATAGGGTTTTGACGTTTGTTGATGATATGTTGCTTGAGGTTTTGCAACTTCGTATCTTTATCAGGACTAATAGGTGCAATAGCATTAATGAGACTAGTAATAGTCTTTAAATCTTGAGAAAGTACATCTTTCCAGGTAATGATATCCATATCGGCGAGATGAATTTTTAAGGTCCCTCCAATCATAAAATCATTACTTTCTTCAGTTTCCTCTTCAAAACCTAGCTCAGTTGAAAGTTTTAAGTCCGTAATTTGTCGATTATCTTCAAAGTTTCGGATGCTTTCTAATACGTTCGCGATATTAGTGGCAATTCCTTGTAAGGTTAGGCGGAAAGAGTGTACTGAACTCTCTAGGCGCTTGAGTAGGTTGATACGCATCAGTGCTTGTAGGCTTTTCTCGCGATCTACTTGTTTAAAACGTGAGTGTCCCACCAAAGTGTCAAACTGATCTGCGTATTTCTTCATGCAGCTAGGCAGGATGTAGTTCATCGGTGCGTAGACAGCCATCTTTAAGTCAGTGAGATGGCTCGCAATGGTTGACATCGAAATCGTATCTTCCTCATGTGATAGAGGAGATTGAATGGAGATAGGTGCTAATCGAGTCGGGAATTGACCTATGTCACGAGTGTCATAGAAAGTTTGAATATGCTTGCGAGAGCGTGCAATTGTCACGCTATCCAGTAGTTTAAAAAAGTCAAAGTCTAAAGTACCTAAAATCGCTTTTGGCGTACGTCTTTCAGGAGGGAGTGTACTCCAAGTGTTAAAAGCAGCTTGAGCACGTCGGAAAATCGTTTCGATATCACGGCTAACATCTAGCTTCTGTGCTAACTGGTCAGGATCCCCTTCATAAGCAAGTGCTAATTGATTTTTTAAATCTGTAAACTTGTTATTAACCGGTGTTGCTGATAGCATGAGTACTTTTGTCTTTACGCCTGCACGAATGACTTGATTCATGAGGCGTTCATAACGTGTTTCTCTATCTTTGAAATAGTCACGATTACGAAAATTATGTGACTCATCAATGACGACTAAATCATAATTCCCCCAGTTGATTTCTGAGAGGTTCATATCTAGTGTATGACCTGAGGTGCGTGATAAGTCCGTATGATAGAGTACATCGTATCGGAAGCGGTCTTTTTCAAAGATGTTTGTAATACGATTACCCTTGTAAGTGGTCCAGTTACTGCTGAGTTTTTTCGGACATAAAACAAGGACGCTTTTATTGCGTAACTCGTAGTATTTAATGACGGCAAGAGCGGTGAATGTTTTACCTAAACCAACGCTATCAGCAAGGATACAGCCATTAAAGTTTTCTAGCTTATTAATAATGCCAGTGGCAGCGTCTTTTTGGAAATTAAAGAGTTTTTTCCAGATGAGCGTGTTTTGATAACCTGTTAAATCATTGGGTAGGACGTCCTCATTAATATTTTCTAAGAAGTCTTTGAAAATATTAATGAGCATTAAAAAGTAAATGCGTTGAGGAGCGTTCTCTTGATAAACAGACTCGATATGGCGAATAACTTCTTCGGTGACATCTCTGATGGTTTCTGGGTCTGTCCAAATCTGGTTGAACTTACTAATATATGATTGAGCGATGGTTGGCTCTTGAATTTTCTGTACAAAATTAGCGAGAGTATTTCCTCTTTCTTGTCCTAAGCCTATAGGGGTAAAGCCTTGTATCCCTGTATAGAGAGAGTCTGTGGTGTTTTGCTCAACAATAAACTCTGGCAGCCAGTCTTGAGTAATATTTGATTTAATACGAACTTTGCGTTTTATCCAGTCAGCACATTCTCTTGCGATGGCCTTTTGGGTAAGCTTGTTTTTGAGATGAATCTCAAATTCAGTGCCGTAAATACCTTTTTCACGCTTTTGTTTTGGAATAATAAACTCACGGTTTTCTTTGAGTTTATGTTGAGTGGCTGTCTCTGTGGTAAAGGTGGGTGAGGTAAAAAGAAATTGGAGCTCATCAATATTTTCTAGCTCTTTTTTAAGTGCCTCGTAAGCATAAATCGAAAAGTACGAGGCAGCAATTTTTAGTCTAGAATTAGCGTCTAATGATTGTTTCAGGTCATCGGCTAATGTGGTATTGATATTATCAATGAGCTTTATCATAGTGTTAATTTCTTAATCCTTTATTGACTTATTTTAAAGAGTTTTCACTCATCCGCCTCTTCTTTTTCCTCTACAACCTCATTCACTTTTACCAACAGTCTATCGATACGATGCTTATCCATATCCACGACTTCAAAATAAAACTCTTTCCATATAAAGCTTTCTGCTTCGCGAGGGATGTGGCCGAGTTGGTGCATCACAAAGCCAGCGAGGGTATGGTAGTGCTCTAGGTCCTCATCAGGGAAGAACACTTTGCTATTCATCACTTCGCGGAAGCGGTCAAGCGTCATGGTGCCGTCTAATAGCCATGAGCCATCTTTGCGCTGGATGGCGTCAGAATGCTGATCTTCATTGATGGGGATACTATTGCCGACCAAGACTTTAAGAATATCTCTTAGGGTTACCACTCCTTCGACTTCACCGTATTCATTAATCACAACAGCGATTTCGGAGCGATTTTGCTGGAGGGTTTCTAATAAGTCCATGGCACTGATGGTCTCAGGGACAAAACGGACAGTTTTCATTACCGCACGGATATCGGTTTGTTCGCCACGGATTTGTTGTTCAAATAAGCTGCCTGCATCCACAATGCCAATAATATTATCTAATTCTTTTTCCACTACAGGAAAACGAGAGTAGGGGCTATCGGCGATAATGGCGAGGGTTTCTTCTAGAGGCGCATTGATATCGATATAATGTACTTCATTGCGAGGGGTCATGATGGTGGCAATGTGTTTATCATCTAAGCTCAATGCTCGTGCCACAATTTCGTGTTCGGTTTTCTCAAATAAACCTGCTGTTGCTCCCTCACTAAGAATACCGCTAATATCCTCTTCGGTGAGTTGGTCGCCTTTTTGTCCTGACATACCGAGTAGACGTAACACAAAGTCTGTACTGACGGATAACACCCAAACAAAAGGTGAGACAATACGAGACAGCCATGTCATGGGTAAGGAAATTAACATGGCAACACGTTCAGGGTAGTGCATAGCAAGGCGTTTAGGAACGAGTTCACCAAAAATAAGCGAGGCAAATGTAATGCCAATAACGACGACAGCCAGAGAAACTTGGTAAGCGTATTGTCCAAAAATATGCTCAATCGCAGGGGCTAAGCGTGATACTAGAGAGGCTTCACCAAACGCACCGTTAAAAATACCGATTAGGGTAATACCAATTTGTACGGTCGATAAGAATCGGCTGGGTTCATCGGCAAGTTTTAATGCCGCCGCTGCGGCTTTACTGCCTTCTTCGGCTAATTTTTGTAAACGCATACGTTTGGATGACACGACAGCGATTTCCGACATAGCAAATAAGCCGTTGATAAAAATTAAGCAAAGAATAATAAACAAATCAAGCATGATGTTATTTATCCGAACCAAAACGTGAGGTATTACGAATTAAGCCTTCTTGAGCAGAGGTAGCAAGAAGTTCACCTTTCTGGTTATAAATGCGACCAAAGCATAGTCCTCGACCACCGCTAGCATTAGGTGAATCGATAACGTAGAGATTCCAATCATTGATGTTGATTGGGCGGTGAAACCATAGAGCGTGGTCAAGACTTGCCATCTGCATGGCTGGATCAAAGCAGCCCTGATTGTGAGGGAATAGACTTGCAAAAATTAGATAAAAATCGGTGAGGTAGGCTAATGTTGCTTTATGCAGTAGCGCATTTTCGCTGTCTATTGAACCATTGGCTTTAAACCAATAATAGGTATGCGCAGGATAGCTGCCACCAGTGACAAAACGTTCTGGATGGGCAGGTCGAATTTCGATAGGATTACCATCAATCAAATGGCGCTTTGTAATGGATTTGGGTAAGGTATGCGCAATTTGTTGTATCAGTTGGCTTTCATTTAAGAAGTTATCCTGACTTTTGACTTCTGGCATAGGGTCATAGTGCTCAAAACCTATTTCAGGTGTTTGAAAGCTTGTTGCCATCGTAAAAATATGTTTATCATTTTGATAGGCAACTACACGACGATTAGTAAAAGACCCTCCATCTCTGACTCGCTCTACTTCAAAACGAATGGGTAGGTTGACATCGCCGGGACGGATAAAATAGGCATGTAATGAGTGAACTTCGCGTTGAGGATCAACAGTTAACGAGGCAGCCATCAATGCTTGACCTAGTACTTGACCACCAAAAATACGACCGGTACCTAGGAGGTCGGTACTTTCACCCAAGAAAATATCTTCACTAACTGGCTCTAAAGAGAGCTGCTTAATCATTTTATCGAATGCTTGTGACATATGATGACAAAAAAAATAATAACAATGAGTTGATTTTAATGTTTTTTCGCAACTAAGACGATGAATTAAGGCTTTGTATTAGAATAATAAGAGAAAACTTACAAAGGAATGGCGAATGTTGGCAGAAAACTTTACCTTGATGCACGAAAAAATAAAATTAGCGTGTGAAAAAGTGAATCGTGATCCTAGCTCGGTCAGTTTATTACCTGTTAGCAAAACATTCCCAGCGTCCGTTATCCAAGAAGCTGTGCAGTTAGGCTATACACGGTTTGGTGAAAATAAAGCACAGGAAATGAAGCAAAAAGCGATTGAACTGGCTGAGTATGGTATTGACTGGGTGATTATCGGTTATTTGCAAACGAATAAGGTAAAAGAAGTGGCTAAGTATGCGAGTGAAATTCAATCGTTGGATCGATTAGATTTAGCCATTGCATTAGATAAGCGCTTGCAGCAAGAGGGGCGTGCTATTGATGCCTTAATTCAGGTCAAGACAAGCCATGAAGAGAGTAAAACAGGGATGGCTATTGAGGATGTTCCTGCCTTTCTTCACTCACTTCAGACCATCGATACATTGAATATCAAAGGGTTTATGACGGTTGCTGAAAACACCAATCAGCAAGATATTGTGCGTCAATGTTTTAAACAAGTGGCTGACTTAGCTGAACAAATGCGTCAAGCGACAGGTTTAGCATTATCAACGCTATCTATGGGGATGAGCGGTGATTATGAGCTAGCTATTGCAGAGGGGGCGTACGGAGATTCGGATTGGTAGTGCAATTTTTGGCCAAAGAGAGTATTCGTTACACTAATTTTTGTAGCACTCAATCAGCTTATCTAGATCAAGAATTTGGATATACCCATAACCCACTTGAATAAGCCCTAGGGACTCAAGTTTACGTAGAGCTATATTGGTTCTTTGTCTTGAAACACGTGCTAAATAGCCAATTTCTTCTTGAGTGATCGTCAGGCGTGCTGAAGCATTGGGATAGAGTTTGGGGTTAAAGAGTTCAATTAAACAACTTCCAACTCGACCGTCAGCATCCAATAAGCGGTCATTTTCGGTGCGTCCAATAAATTGACTAACTCGCTCATTTAATTGATTAAGCATAAATCGATTAAAAGGAATGCTGTTATCAAGCAGCCATTCAAATGTGAACAAGGGTAGTTTGGCAATTTTTGACTCGTGTAAGGCAAATATATCGTAGCGCAGTCTTTCTTTTTTTAGTAGGCTTCCTTCACCAAACCATCCACCAGGAGGGACGCCTGTTAATGATGTGATACGTCCATCAGCATTACCCACCGATACTTTAATGAGACCTTCTAAGACCCCAATCCAATATTGAGCCTTACTTCCTTTTTGCTCAATCATGGCACCGGGATGGACAGTTGTCACAATGACGTCCTGAGTCACCCGTTGTTGATGCTCTGGTGAAAGTAAGTTAAACCACTTTGTATCGTACTCAGTGAAAACACTCATTAGGAATAACCCTCAAAAAAATGCTAAATGTCATGCTCGTGACATTTAGCGTACCTGTTATCGGTTAGTTTTGCAATTAGAGAAAACAGTATATTGGCAAAAAACGAACAGTCAATTGAATAAAACGACAAAATCCATTCAAAAGGAGACAAGTCATGGCTCATGCTGTGGTGAAGGAGACGTTCCCGTCTTTGTTGCTAAAACATGCGAAGGAGAGACCAACGCAAGCAGCAATGCGAGAAAAGGATTTGGGCATATGGCAAACATTTACTTGGGGTGATGTAGCGGAACAAGTCAAATTGGTTGCAAACACATTTTTGGATTTGGGTGTTCAAAAAGGTGAGCATATTGGTATTGTTGGTGAGAATAGACCTAGATTGTATATGGCGATGATGGCGGCGCAATCTGTGGGGGCTATTCCGGTACCTATGTATCAGGATGCTATTGCACAAGAGATGGTTCATGTTCTAAAAGATGCTGATTTACGAATTGTTGTAGTAGAAAATCAAGAGCAAGTCGATAAGATGCTTGAGGTGCGTGTTGATGTTCCTACATTGGAATGTGTAATTTATGATGATCCAAGAGGATTGCGTAATTACCAAGAGGGAATGATTCTTTCTTATGACAAGGTCTTAGAGAGAGGCGAACGATTCGCAAAGAATTATCCAGATGCTTTTATGAACGCATTGACAGCTGTTCAACCCGAAGATGCGGCAGCCATGTTCTATACGTCAGGGACAACAGGCAAGCCCAAAGGGGTGGTATTAACGCATGCTGCCTTAATTGATCGTGCTCAAGTGATTGAGCGTATGGAGAAGCTAACGCATAAAGAAGAGGTATTAGCCTATTTGCCACCCGCTTGGATTGGTCAAAATATGTTCTCTTATGCCCAAGCCTTGACGACAGGATTTACGGTTAATCACCCTGAGTCACCAAGTACAGTATCGATTGATATGCACGATATTGGACCTACTTATTATTTCTCACCACCACGCGTATTGGAAGAGTTACTAACGCAAGTAACTATTCGCATGGAAGATGCAGGTAAGTTTAAACAATGGCTGTTCAAGAAATCCATGAATTTAGCCAAACGAGTCGGTACTAAGATTTTGGACAAAGAGTCTGTTGGTTTGCTTGATCGTATTAAATATATGATTGGTGATTTTGTCATGTATGCTCCCTTGCGTAATGCGTTGGGGATGAGCCGAGTGCGTGTTGCTTATACAGCAGGTGAAGCAATTGGTCCAGATTTATTTACGTTCTATCGTTCAATTGGTATCAATTTAAAGCAATTATATGGATCTACCGAAACATCAGTATTTGTATGTGTTCAAAAAGATGGTCATGTGTATCCTGACTCTGTTGGTGCCCCAGTGGAGGGTGTAGAAATCCGTATTGCTGATAATGGGGAAGTGCAGGTTAAGAGCCCTGGTTTATTTAAAGAATATTATCGTAATCCAGAATCAACAGCAGAGTCGTTTACAGAAGACGGCTGGTACCATACAGGCGATGCGGGTTTTATCGATCATCATGGTGACTTAAAAATTATTGATCGTGCCAAAGATGTGGGTCGTTTAGTAGATGGGCGTTTGTTTGCACCGAAATATGTTGAGAATAAATTGAAATTCTTCCCTTATATCAAGGAAGCAGTAGCGTTTGGGGCGAATAAAGAATTTGTGACCGCATTTATTAATATTGATTTAGAGGCGGTTGCCAACTGGGCAGAGCGCCGTGGTTTAGCCTATGCAGGTTATACAGACTTAGCGTCTAAACCAGAGGTTTATCAATTAATTGGTGACTGTATTGATCAGGTTAATGTGGATGTGGCGCAAGATGAGCAATTACAAGGGTTACAGATTCATCGTTTCTTAATTTTACATAAAGAGTTAGACCCAGATGACGATGAATTAACACGTACTCGCAAAGTACGTCGTAACTTTATCGCAGAGAAATACAAGGTATTAATTGATGCCTTGTTTGAGGGCAAACCATCTCAGTATATTGAAACAGAAGTTAAGTATGAAGATGGGCGTAAAGGTAAGATTAGTGCAGATTTAAAAATTGCACCAGCTAAAGTCGTAAATACAGCAAAGGCGGCCTAATATGCACCAAGTAAATGAGAAAAAAATTGGCGATGTTATTTTAGACATGCAAAGTATTTCATTATCGTTTGGTGGTGTGAAAGCACTAACAAATATTTCTTTCAATGTAAAAGAGCATGAAATACGTTCGATTATCGGTCCTAATGGTGCTGGTAAAAGCTCTATGTTGAACGTTATTAATGGGGTCTATACGCCACAAGAAGGCTCCATCGTTTTTGATAACAAAAACTTTGACAAGATGAGTCCACGCCGTGCAGCTGAAATGGGGATTGCACGGACATTCCAAAACTTGGCTTTATTTAAGGGCATGAGTGTATTGGACAATATTATGAGTGGTCGCAATCTACGGATGAAGAGTGGTTTGTTATCTCAGGCATTCCGAATTTTTGGTGCTGAAAAAGAAGAAATTCAACACCGTGAATATGTAGAAAATATCATTGATTTCTTAGAAATTCAGGCTTATCGCAAGACACCAGTTGGTCGTCTACCATATGGCTTACAAAAAAGGGTTGACTTAGGTCGTGCCTTAGCAATGGAGCCACGTTTATTATTGCTTGATGAGCCAATGGCAGGGATGAATATCGAAGAAAAGCAAGATATGAGTCGCTTTATCTTAGATGTGAATGATGAATTTGGCACAACCATTGTCCTCATTGAGCATGATATGGGTGTGGTGATGGATATTTCAGATCGAGTCGTGGTACTAGACTATGGTAAGAAGATTGGTGACGGTACACCAGCAGAAGTCCGTACTAATGAAGATGTAATTCGAGCTTATTTAGGCGTTGAGCACTGAGGTCAATCATGGGATATTTTTTAGAAACGTTATTTGGTGGTCTCATGAGTGGAATGCTATATGCACTCGTAGGCTTGGGCTTTGTATTAATTTTTAAGGCATCTGGTGTCTTTAACTTTGCACAAGGGGCAATGGTATTAGTCGCCGCTTTGTCTATGGCACGATTTGCAACATGGCTACCACAATGGTTTGGTTTTGAAAGTATGCTATTGGCAAATGTCTTGGCATTTATCATTTCAGCTGTGTTAATGACAATCGTCGCTATCTTGATTGAGCGTTTTGTATTGCGTCATCTCGTTAATCAAGAAGCAACAACGCTATTAATGGCGACATTAGGTATTAGCTATTTCTTAGATGGTGCTGGTCAAACGCTTTTCGGTAGCTCAGTTTATTCTATTGATGTAGGTATGCCTAAGGATCCTGCCTTTATTTTTGAAAGTATCTTTGAGGGCGGTGTACTCATTAACCTAGAAGATTTAACAGCAGCAGCGATTTCCGCTATTTTGGTAGTGATATTGGCATTGTTTTTCCAATATACCACAACAGGTCGTGCGTTAAGAGCGGTGGCTGATGATCATCAGGCAGCACAATCTATTGGTATCCCTTTAAATCGCATTTGGATCATTGTATGGGCAGTGGCTGGTGTTGTGGCTCTTGTTGCAGGGATTATCTGGGGATCAAAGTTCGGCGTTCAGTTTACCTTATCAACAGCTGCTTTACGTGCGCTACCAGTTGTTATTCTCGGCGGCCTAACGTCAGTGCCAGGCGCTATTATTGGTGGGCTAATCATTGGTGTTGGAGAAAAACTCTCTGAGGCGTATTTAGGTGAATACTTTGGTGGTGGTATTGAAATCTGGTTCGCCTATGTACTAGCACTTGTGTTTTTATTATTCAGACCACAAGGTTTGTTTGGTGAAAAAATTATTGACCGTGTTTAATGCACTCAGATTAAAAGGAATACAGTATGTTTTATCGTGAAAATGGTCAATTTAAAACGAGTTATCGTAGCGACCAACAAATTTTTCCTATCTTACAAGATCGTATTTTTATCTTGTTATTGATTGCCGTAGCTGTGCTAGTTGTACCTTTTACCGTGAGTAATTATTTCTTGAGCGGTATTCTAATTCCATTTTTGATTCTGTCATTAGCGGCATTGGGACTTAATGTCTTAGTCGGTTATTGTGGTCAGATTTCATTAGGGACAGGTGCATTTATGGCGGTGGGGGCGTATGCCGCATGGAACTTTGGTGTACGCATTCCAGAATTACCCTTAATTGTTCAAATCTTATTGGGTGGCTTTTTTGCCATGCTGGTTGGGGTGATTTTTGGTATTCCAAGTTTACGTATCCGAGGGTTATATTTAGCTGTAGCAACCTTAGCGGCACAATTCTTCGTTGATTGGGCATTTTTGCGGATACCTTTTTTCACCAATCATTCAACCTCGGGTAGTGTGTCTGTACCAGCCTTAGATTTTTTCGGATTACCAGTACAAACGCCAGTACAAAAATATCTTTTTGTGCTGATGATTGTGATTGTATTTGGCTTGCTTGTAAAAAATTTGGTACGTGGTGCTATTGGTCGTGAGTGGATGGCTATTCGTGATATGGATGTGGCAGCCTCAGTAATTGGTATTCGTCCAATGTATGCCAAATTGACCGCATTTGCGGTGAGCTCTTTTGTTGTGGGTGTGGCAGGGGCTTTATGGGGATATATTCACCTAGGTTCTTGGGAGCCATTAGCATTTGATTTAAATCGTTCTTTCCAATTGTTATTTATGGTGATTATTGGTGGCTTGGGTTCTATCGCAGGCAGTTTCTTTGGTGCAGCGTTTATCGTACTAGTCCCGATTTTACTGACACGTATCCCTGATATGTTAGGTATTCCTTTAGCCGTAGATACGATTGATCATATTCAGCATATGGTATTTGGTGCGCTAATCGTATTTTTCTTGATTGTGGAACCACATGGTCTGGCTAAATTATGGAGTATTGCCAGAGAAAAACTACGCATATGGCCATTCCCTCATTAAACCGTATGTCAACATTAATTAAAAAAGGCCGATGATAACGGTCATTCTTAAATAGTAGTAAACAGTTAATTAAGTAGTAAAAAGTTAATTAAATACCGAATTTATTTCGGAGGAGACAAACTATGAAATTCGCAACTAAAATACTAGCGGGTGCTATCGCTTTAGGTTCTCTATGTGGAACAACAGCTGTATATGCACAAGAACAAGATCAGTTCATTCCATTAATGACCTATCGGACTGGATCATTGGCTCCATTAGGGATTGCGTGGGCAGATGGTAAGATTGATTACTTACGTCTAGTAAATGCTCGTGAGGGTGGTGTAAACGGTGTTAAATTAAGTTTTGAAGAATGTGAAACAGGCTATGCAACAGACCGTGGCGTAGAGTGCTATGAGCGTTTAAAAAATGCGAATGGTGGTGCATCGGGATTTGATTCACAATCAACAGGTATTACGTTTGCCGTATCAGATAAGGCACCAGTGGATAAAGTATCTATTGAAACACCGGGTTATGGTCTATCTCAATCATCAAATGGTACTGTATTCAAATGGAACTTCCCATTATTAGGAACCTACTGGACAGCGGCTGATGTGATGATTCAAGATATTGCCAAGCGTGAAGGTGGTATTGATAAATTAAAAGGTAAGAAAATTGCTCTGGTTTATCACGATTCTCCCTATGGTAAAGAACCAATTCCTCTATTAAAAGCACGTGCAGAAGCAAACGGCTTTGAATTAATCCTATATCCAGTGACGGCGCCTGGTGTAGAGCAAAAATCAACTTGGTTAAATGTACGTCAAAAACGCCCTGATTATCTTCTATTGTGGTCTGCAGGTATTATGACGCCAACAGCGATTCGTGAAGCGCAATCTACAGGCTATCCTCGTGAAAAAATGTATGGTATCTGGTGGGCAGGTTCTGAGAATGATGTGAAAGATTTAGCAGCAGTTGCTAAGGGCTATAACATCATTACTATTCATAATACAGGTGAAGCCAAAGGAAAAGTGTTTGATGATTTAAAAACTTACCTATTTGATAAAGGGCAAGCGGCATCATCAACAGTAGGAACTATTGCCTATAACCGTGGTATGGTGATTTCTATGCTTCAAGTAGAGGCAATTCGTGCTGCGCAAGAAAAATTCGGCAAAGGTAAACATATGACATCTGAGCAAGTGCGTTGGGGCTTCGAGAATTTAAATATTACCGAAGATCGCCTAAAAGAACTTGGCTTTGAAAATATGCTTCGCCCTGTAAAAACAACATGTGAAAACCATATGGGTGATGACTGGGCACGTATCATGCAATGGGACGGTGCTAAGTTTGTCGCTACATCTGATAACTGGTATCAAGCAGATAAAACATTTGTGGATCCACTTGTGAAATCTGAAGCAGAGAAATACGCAGCTGCGAAGAAAATCGAGGTTCGTGATTGCTCTAAAGAAGATTCATAATTGACAGTTAATTAGTAGAACGGGGCTATATCACAGTGATAAAGCAGTCGATGTAGCCCTAACAAACTTAGTGATTATCGTTGGGAAAAAGTATGGGAAACATAACGCAAGAAGCCCCAAAACCATTACTTGATGTAAATGGTATCGAAGTGATTTACAACCATGTGATCTTAGTGTTACGTGGTGTGTCATTGGTCGTTCCTGAAGGTAAAATCGTGGCATTGTTGGGTGCTAACGGTGCTGGTAAAACAACAACCCTAAGAGCGATTTCAAACCTTTTACGCAGTGAGCGTGGTCAAGTTACCAAGGGTAATATTATGTACCGTGGTGAACGTATTGAAGAGATGACACCAGCTGATCTAGTTAAACGTGGTGTTATTCAGGTGATGGAAGGACGCCATTGTTTTGGCCACTTAAGCATCGAAGAAAACTTATTAACGGGAGCCTATACACGCAATGTAAGTAAGGGGGAAATAGCTGCTTCTTTAGATAAGGTGTATCAATATTTTCCTCGATTAAAACAACGAAGAACTAGTCAAGCAGGTTACACATCTGGTGGTGAGCAGCAAATGGCAGCCATTGGGCGTGCTTTAATGGCAAATCCAAATATGATTCTATTGGATGAACCATCAATGGGCTTGGCACCACAAATCGTAGAAGAAATTTTTGAAATTGTTCGTGATTTAAATGCGAGAGAAAACGTAAGTTTCCTACTGGCTGAACAAAACACTAATATTGCGTTACGGTATGCCGATTATGGGTATATTTTGGAAAGTGGTCGTGTCATGATGGACGGTACAGCGGAAGATTTAGCCAATAATGAAGACGTAAAAGAATTCTATCTAGGTCTTGATAGTGGTGACCGTAAGAGCTTTAAAGATACTAAATTTTATCGCCGTCGTAAGCGTTGGTTGGCGTAATAGAATAGAGGAGCTTACGCATGAAAGACTATTATGATAGCCAAGAGACACAATCGGTAGAAGAAAGAGAGCTACATCTTTTTAGCAATCTGCGTGATAATTTACGCCAATTAAGAGATAAAGTTCCTGCTTTACAGCGACAAATTAATGATATTGATATTTCCACATTAACTTCACGCGAAGATTTAGCCCAAATTCCGGTGGTGCGTAAATATGAGCTACTCAATGCACAAACTCAGGCGCGCCAAAAAATGACGGATGCAAAGCCCGGCGATGAAATTGAACGCGTGTTTGGTGGCTTCTCAGCGGTAGGATGGGGACAAGCTTCTCGTGTATTTGCCTCTCCGGGACCATTGTTTGAGCCTGAAGTGGCTAGAACGGATTATTGGCGAATGGCTCGAGCCATGTATGCCGCTGGTTTTCGTCAACATATGTTAGTCCATAACTGCTTTTCCTATCATTTTACCCCTGCTGGATCAATGTTTGAAACGGCAGCCTTAGCCGTAGGTGCGACGGTATTTCCTGCTGGTGTCGGTCAGACTGAAATGCAGGTGAGTGTGATTCAGGATTTAAAACCAAATGCCTATGCTGGAACGCCAAGCTTCTTGCGTATTATTATTGAAAAAGCAGAAGAAATAGGTGCCGATGTTTCTTCTATTAAACATGCTCTTTTTTCTGCTGAGGCATTTCCTCCATCATTGCAACAATGGTTTAAAGAAAAAGGAGTGGATGGTTATCAGGCTTATGGTACAGCTGATTTGGGCTTAATTGCTTATGAAACACAAGCACATGATGGTTTGGTGATTGCCGAAGATATTATTTTAGAAATCGTTAAGCCGGGAACCAATGATCCAGTGCCAGACGGTGAAGTAGGTGAGGTAGTTGTGACGACCTTAAATCCTGATTATCCTTTATTAAGGTTTGGTACAGGGGACTTATCCGTTATGATGGCAGGTCAATCACCTTGTGGACGTACCAATCGACGTATCAAAGGATGGATGGGGCGAGCAGACCAATCTGTTAAGGTGAGAGGTGCGATGGTGCATCCAGACTTAGTAGATAAAGTCGTCAAGCGTCACATGGAAATTAAGCGTGCGAGACTAGTTGTGACGGGAGCCATGGGCAAAGATGAGCTTGCTTTATTTGTTGAAACAATGGGTCAACCTTCAGAACAATTAACCCAAGCAATCCAAGAGTCTATTAAGGAGTTTATTAAACTACGAACTGACGTTGTTTATAAGACAGCTGGTGAGATTAAAAATGATGGTTTGGTTATTGAGGATGCACGTTCTTATGAGTAATTCAGAGTGATACGTTTGGGCGATTTATTTTATATTGAAAATAAAAAATAAAATCTTAGAAATCTAAGATTTTAAATGCTCAAATTTTAAATGTTCAGAGGGACTATTCTTTATCTCAAAAATAAGGGGCAACTAATATAAAAGTTGCCCTTTGTTTTTGTATTTTGCTTTTAGCGAGTTATCTTTAGTGAGTTATGTTTAAACAATATTGTTTGATACTAAATCACTTAGTCTTATACTTTATTGCCCTAATAATTTATACGCCTCATACCAGTCTTGCATAGGAGATAACCCCATATTTTCTGTTAGTATGCTGTGACCTAAACATGCCACAGGATATTTAGGTGTAGGCGTTGTTTTCTTATAAAAGTCTTGTACGGTATAGTCAGCAACACGAGAGAGTGAGCAGAAGATAGGGCTTTTGTGAATATCCAATGTAGGGATTTTTTTAGTGATTTGAGTGACACAAGCAAACTGCTGACCACAAGCGACTTTGATATATTTTAATAACTCTGAGTGTGCCTTTGCTGTCTCTTCCATAGAGACATTGCTCGAGTTAAAGTCACTGAGTATTGCACCAAATATATCGAGATTTTTTTGTTTTGCGGCTGTTTCTAGGGCAGCGACATAAGGATTAAAGCTGTCTTTTCCCTGCGATTTGACTGTCGTTTTACAGTCCTTAGGTAGGGTAAGTTTTTGTTGCTCAGCAATCAGTGCTTCACCAAAATTAACCAAGGATTTAAAATCAGCATCGGTAATCTGGCTTGGCTCTTTTTGGCAGGCAATATCAATCGCAGACGGCTCAGCCGCTTGTACTGAAGTAAGATGAACCCCTAATAAGACGAAAAGAGATATAAAGGATTTGGTGATAGATAGTTTCATTTTTCGCTCCATTCCATCATAGAGAGTTTAGTCTTCTTTTTTGGCTTGTTTTTTGATCTTTGTTTTAATACGGCTCTGCTTTAGAGGAGATAAACGCTCCACAAATACTTTTCCTAATAAATGGTCTAATTCATGCTGAACACAAATAGCTAATAAGCCATCTGCATGAAACTCGTATGCTTGCCCATTTTCATCTAGTGCTTTGACCTTAACCTCTGCATGACGATTAACCTTATCATAGATACCAGGAACAGATAAGCAACCCTCTTCGTAAACAACCATCTCATCACTTTTCCATGTAATTTCTGGGTTGATTAGTACTCGTAAGTGATCACCTTCTTCAGAAACATCAATCACCACCACTCGTTCATGAACATCAATTTGTGTGGCAGCTAGACCTACACCCGAAGACTCATACATAGTCTCAGCCATATCTTTAACTAATTGACGAATTCTGTCATTAATGTCTTCGACAGGTTTCGCTACTGTATGTAAACGAGGGTCAGGATAGTGCAGAATAGGAAGTAAAGCCATAGTGTATAAATTTTTTAGCAATAATGAATGGTAAATTATAGTAGAAATACGAATGGCTAAGTTAATTCTAAACAAAGAGTTAGACAAAGCATCCGAATTATAATAATTAATATGGATACAAAAAAGAATATTTCAAGGATAGGTATGCAAGAGCAAAAGGGGCAAAGAGGACAACTTGAAGAGCTAAGGGCTTGGCTTAGATTAACGTTGGAGCCGGGTATTGGGTCGGTGACGGCAAAAAATTTATTGATGCAATTTGGTTTTCCGCAAACTATTTTTGAAACTAAGTTTAGTCAATTAATGCCCGTAGTGGGGGAAAAAATTGCTTATCAGCTAAGAGAGCCTTGTTCTGAAGAAATCAACACCCAGATTGATAAAACGCTAGAGTGGCTTAATCAAGATAATCACCATATCCTGACATTAGCGGATACCTTATATCCAAAGGCATTATTAGATACCTATGACCCACCACTATTACTCTATGTTGATGGTAATTTATCCGCATTTCAGAAGCCTGCTATTGCCGTCGTCGGCACACGTCACCCGACTTTAAATGGCGCTCAAAATGCCAGAGCATTTGGCAAATATTTAGCTTCTCAAGGGTGGTGCATCGTTAGTGGACTTGCCAAGGGCATTGATGCTTCTGCACATGAAGGAGCCTTATTGGCAAATGTTGATTGCCCAACAATTGCCGTGATGGGCACAGGGATTAATCGCCTTTATCCTGCCGAGAACAAAGCCATAGCTTTAGGTATTCGCCATAGGGGAGCATTGATTTCTGAGTTTCCTTTAGATACGCCAGCTAATGCCTTTAGGTTTCCTATGCGTAATCGGATAGTTGCGGGTCTATCTCGAGGTGTGTTGGTGGTAGAAGCAGCACGTAAAAGTGGCTCATTGATTACCGCCAAGATGGCTGGAGATTTGGGTAAAGAAATTTTCGCCATTCCGGGTTCAATTCATTCCCCTTTATCTAGAGGGTGTCATGCATTGATTCGCCAAGGGGCTAAGCTAGTTGAAACGGCTCAAGATATTCTCGAAGAATTGGGCTATGCTGTCACAGCCAATGCACCAGAGCCAGATAAACCAAGTGTTGACCCAGAGATTCCTGAGAAATTCAAACCAGTTTTAGAGGCAATGGGTTTTGAGGCTATTAGTATTGAAGAGCTAACAGAGTATTTATCATTGAGCATAGAGGAGCTCAGCTTGCTATTAACCGAGATGCAATTACAATCGATCGTGGTAAAACAGGTGGATGGGAAATATCAGCGAGTGTTTCATAATGGGGAAAATTAAGTATTCGCTTAATAAGTGAGTTAGAGGTTTTCAGAGGTTTAGAGATGCTTCAAGAGATTAGGCATAACAGTTGGGTGTACTAGCATAGAAATAGGCAATCTATTACAATGAGACAATAGAGACAGCCTTATAAAATAGGAGGAAAAAGTGGGTGTTACTAAAGTAAAAATGGTTGAAGTTGGTCCTCGTGATGGATTGCAAAATGAAAAAGAATTTGTACCAACGGACGTTAAAATTGAATTAATTAATCGCTTAACAGAAGCGGGTTTTCCAAATATCGAAGCAGCCTCTTTTGTCTCACCAAAATGGGTGCCACAAATGGCGGACGGTAGTGAGGTGATGGCAGGTATTACACGTAAAGAGGGTGTGATTTATTCTGCCTTAACCCCGAATATGAAAGGTTTTGAAGCGGCATTGGCAGCTAAAGCCGATGAGGTGGTTATTTTTGGTGCGGCAAGTGAGGCATTTTCACAAAAAAATATTAACTGTTCTATTGCCGAATCAATTGATCGTTTTGCACCAGTTGCCGAAGCTGCTCTTGCGAATGGTATTAGGCTAAGAGCAAGTATCAGTACCTCTTTTGGTTGCCCATACCAAGGTGATGTACCCGTAGAAAGTGTTGTAGATGTGGTAAAACGCATGAAAGCGCTTGGCGTGCAAGAGTTTGATATCGCTGATACGATTGGTGTGGGTACAGCGAATCAAGTGTATGAGGTGATGTCACGAGTGACAGAAATTGTTGATCCAGCACAAGTAGCAGGACATTTTCATGATACCTATGGACAAGCCTTAGCCAATATACTTTCTTCATTGCGTGCGGGTATTAGCATTTTTCATTCTTCCGTATCGGGTCTTGGAGGCTGTCCATATGCCAAAGGTGCTACAGGTAATGTAGCCACCGAAGACGTTCTCTATATGTTGCAAGGCATGGGCATAGAGACAGGTATTGATTTAGACAAGGTCATTGATGCCGGTGATTTTAT
This sequence comes from Pelistega indica, assembly GCF_000506865.1. Lineage (GTDB taxonomy): Bacteria > Pseudomonadota > Gammaproteobacteria > Burkholderiales > Burkholderiaceae_B > Taylorella > Taylorella indica. The sequence goes on along the minus strand of NZ_AYSV01000113.1, from coordinate 14,235 downwards.
TTCGACCTATTTAAAACGTCAGAATGCAAGCAGAGTAGGACGTGCAATATTGAATAAACGAGCGAATGCTGTTTGTGGATAGACATAACGCAATATAGATTGACTATAGTGCTTATGTGATGCATATTTTGCAGCGAATAGTCTAGTGAAAAGGCTATTTGCTGTATTAGACCTATTAATTTATGCCTAAGTGATAAATTTCAGATGTGTATAAAGTATTCAAGGGTGGGCAGATACGTGCATTATCTGTTTAGTGCTAATGAATTTGTTGTATGATTATTTTTTTCTAAAGCCTCTTTCAGGAATACTCAACAATGATGGTTTTTACTCCACTTACTTCCGCAGAAATTGCACAAATCAAAGCGACACTAGGACACTTGCCTATTTCTGGTAGTGCGTGGCCGAAGTGGGTCAAAGGTGCGGCTATAGTGATGTTGGTATTGATTGTTGTGCAGTATGTGTTAACGGTAGATAGAGTGGGGATTGATCAGCTCAAAAATCTTGGTGGAATCACAATGTTGGTTGTGTTTATTGCACTGGTGGTAATGACCTATTTTATGAGTATTTCTACCACGACTATTAGTGAGCAAGGTATTAAACAAAGTTGGATAACCAAGCGTGAAGTGAGTTGGGAAGAGGTTACTTTTGCAAAATTTGTGCCGATGTTGGCCTCTAAACGGTTAATGGTATTTGTAAAAAAAGGTCGCCCGGTGATTTTTCAAGGGGCAGACCAAGAATTACAAGTTGCTTTTGCTCATATTTCTTTGCAATTTAAACAAAGACAGCTTTAGCGTTAGTGCATAGGGTCGAAGTGTGTAGTGACACTGAGTACATTACCTTTTGCTTTTAGACGGTTAATGGCTAATAAAGCAATATCATGTGCTTCTTTAATACTCATAGATCCCGGGAAGTCCAAATGCACATCAATATGAATAAAATCAGCTGATTTCCGTGTTTTGAAATCATGAAAGGACACAATACCTGGTGTCTCTTGAAGAATGGCTCTTAACGTATTAATTTCCTCTTGGGTTGCCGCATGGTCACTCAAATCATGAATAGAGTTCCAGGTAAACTTTAATCCCATATGGGCAATCATTGCACCGACAATCAGTGAGGCAACAATATCAGCCCAACTAATCCCTAATAAATTAGCACCAATAGCAAAAAGAACAATAAGAGAGGACAGCGCATCTGAGCGTGCATGCCATGCATTGGTAATAAGCATAGTGGAATTAACGCGTTTGCCTATGGCGAGCATATAACGAAATAGGAGCTCTTTGGCAACCACTACAAAAACAGCCACAATCAGAGCATAGTAGTGCACTGGAGCAACTGAGTCCGTATGATTAAAGAGACGATCACCTGCATGCCAAATCATGCTTAGTCCAATACCGATGAGTAATAAGCCAATAAAAAGACTAGCAATATTTTCAAACCGATAATGCCCATATTGGTGCGTATCGTCCGATGGCATATTTGAAAACTTATTCGCAATAAGAACAGCAATGTCTGATACAAGATCGGAGAGCGAGTGGATAGCGTCCGAAATCAAACTACTGGACGATGCAAAGATACCAATAACGATTTGTAAAATACTAAGTAGTAAATTCACAATTACGCTGACCCATGTTGAATGGGATGCTGCGGCTTGCTTGTCTGAAAGTATAGCGTCCGTCATGACTAATCTTAAGAAAGAGTGAATGAGTTATTAATTTACCGTAAATCCATTGGAGAAAGTAAGAAAACGAGTCAATAAAGGCAAATCGTAATGTAGAATTATTCTCAGAAAATTGGAGGTCATATGAAACCATTAAAAATAGTCTTTGCAGGTACCCCTGAATTTGCACGCTTGGCGTACAAAGCCATTTTAGATGCAGGGTTTGATGTTCCACTTGTGATGACGCAGCCTGATAGACCAGCGGGTAGGGGGATGAAATTACAGGCTAGTCCTGTTAAGCAAGAAGCCCTAGTACAAGGTGTTGAGGTGATTCAACCATTAAGTTTACGCTTAGATGGTAAGTATCCTGAAGAGGCAGCACAAGCCAAGAAAGTATTAGAGTCGTTACAACCAGATGTGATGGTAGTGGCTGCTTATGGTCTGATTCTGCCACAATGGGTGTTAGATTTGCCTAAGTATGGTTGTTTAAATATCCATGCAAGTTTGCTGCCACGTTGGCGAGGAGCTGCTCCTATTCAACGCGCTATTGAAGCAGGTGATGAGCAAACAGGCATTGGTATTATGCAAATGGCAATTGGGCTAGATACGGGTGATGTTTTATTAGAAAAAACACAAAAAATAGATATGCAAACAGCTGCACAATTGCATGATCAATTGGCTCAACTAGGTGCGCAAGGTATTGTGGACGTATTAAAACAATTGGGTACAGGAAAACTGACGCCAATTCCTCAATCAGAAGAAGGGGTGACATATGCCGCAAAATTGGAAAAGTCTGAGGGTAAACTTTCTTGGGATTTACCGGTATTAACTTTATGGCGAAAAATTCGTGCGTTTAATCCTGTGCCAGGTGTGGTATTGCCTTTACCGGGATTGGATGAGCCTGTTAAGGTTTGGCAAGCACAGGTACTTCATCAAACGGTAAATGTAGCACCAGGGACTGTCGTGGCAATGAGTGCAGAGGGTATTGATGTAGCCGCGGCAGATGGTGTGTTGCGTATACAAGAATTACAAAAAGCAGGAGGTAAGCGTCAAATAGCACGAGATTTTATTAATGGTTGGAAAGGCTAAATCAAGTCTTCCAACGTTAATTGGATCGTATCGTAAAAAGTAAGCTTGCCAAATAAATATAAAATAAAGAAATAAAGCTAAAAAAACGAGACTTGCTCAATCAATAACAAGTCTCGTTTTTTACATTGACCACTAAAGATATATGATTATCGTTATTTAGGCAGATGCTTTCACCGCTAGAATATCCGCATATAAATCATATTCATCAGCTTCTGTGACGATTGCTCTTACCATATCACCAGGCTTAACACTGATATCTTTATTTAAATAAACAATCCCATCAATTTCGGGGGAGTCGGCAGCAGAGCGACCAAATGGGTAGCCATCTTCGTCAATCTCATCGACTAAAACATCAATTTCTTTACCTACTTTATTCTGTAGTCTAGCCGCAGAAATGGCTTGTTGGTGTGCCATAAAGCGTTCCCAACGATCTTGTTTCACTTCTTCGCTGACTTGGTCAGGTAGGTCATTAGCGGCTGCGCCTTCTACATCTGAATATTTAAAACATCCTACACGGTCAAGCTGCGCCTCAGTTAGCCAATCTAATAAATATTGGAAATCCTCTTCTGTTTCGCCCGGGAAACCCACGATAAAAGTAGAGCGAATGGTTAAGTCTGGACAGATTTCACGCCATTGTTTAATACGAGCTAAGGTTTTATCCTCAAAAGCAGGGCGTTTCATTGCTTTTAGGATTTTTGGGCTAGCATGTTGGAAAGGAATATCTAAATAAGGTAGGATTTTGCCCTCTGCCATTAATGGAATAACCTCATCCACATTAGGATACGGATAGACATAATGCAAGCGCACCCAAACACCCAATTGCCCTAGAGCTTCGGCTAATGATGTCATTTTGGTTTTGATAGGACGTCCTTCCCAAAAATCCATACGGTATTTCATGTCCACACCATAGGCGCTGGTATCTTGAGAAATAACCAATAATTCTTTAACACCCGATTTAACAAGTCGCTCAGCCTCTTCCATAACTTCCCCTACAGGGCGACTAACAAGGACGCCACGCATACTTGGGATAATACAGAAGCTACAGTGATGATTACATCCTTCAGAAATTTTGAGATAGGCATAATGGCGAGGAGTTAATTTAATCCCTTGTGGTGGAACTAAGTCTACAAAAGGATTATGGTCTATATTTGGAGGTACAACCTCGTGTACAGCGCGCACCACTTCTTGATATTGTTGTGGACCACTAACAGAGAGGACGCTCGGGTGAACCTTACGAATCGTATCCTCTTCTACACCCATACAGCCAGTTACGATAACCTTACCATGCTCAGCAAGTGCCTCACCAATAGCATCCAATGACTCTGCTTTTGCGCTATCAATAAATCCACAGGTATTGACGACCACAACATCCGCACCGTCATAAGAGGGCGATATTTCATAGCCTTCTTTACGTAATTGAGTCAAAATTCGTTCGGAGTCAACAAGTGCTTTTGAGCAACCTAAACTTACAAAACCTACTTTAGGAGCGGCAGGAGTCGTCATAAAAAACCTTCATTATGAAAATAAAATTGAGTGAGTATTATTTTAGCAAGTAATTTGCACCAAAAAATTGTCCTTGAGGCAAAATGCTAAACTACAGGGGTATTCCATCGCTTATCTTTTACTTTATGTTAGTTTCTAATCAATCGAGTCCATCAGTACCTCTCTGTCAGGTGTTATTCCATGCGTCTAATGCTGTTAAGCAAGTATTAGCAGGTCAGTCATTAACAGAGTTTTTGGAAAGTGTGCCTAAAGAACAAAAATCTGCGGTGCAATCAATTAGTTTTTATTGTATGCGCCATTTGTTGTCGTCTCAGAAATTAAGTCAGCAACTATTGACTAAAAAAGCGCCCAATTCCTTAGTATATGCACTATTACTAGTGAGCTTGTGTTTATTAAGTGTTCCCAAACGACATGCTAAAGCGTTAGAGTTAGATCAGTTGGATGAGTCAGTCCCTTTTTATCAGGCGTTTACTGTTGTGGATGAAACAGTTAAGGCAACACAATTGCACAAAAAATCAGCGGCTTTCAAAGGTTTAATAAATGCTTGTTTGAGACGCTATATACGAGAAGAAGAGGTACTATGGTCGTTGTTGAAGGATGATGAGGAGTGTCAATTTAATTATCCTAAATGGTGGATTCAGTTAATTAAAAAAAGTTATCCAACTCAATGGGAGAATGTGCTGAATGCGGCTAATTTGCCCGGTCCTTTAACACTACGAGTAAATCGCAAGAAAATACGTCGAGAAGAGTTTTGTCAGACATTAACGGAGTCTGGGATTGATTATCAGCTCTATGGTGAAGATGCTGTGATTTTAAACAAGGCAATGCCAGTTCAAGCTATTCCTGGCTTTGAGCAAGGTTTATGTGCTGTACAAGATGCGGGCGCACAATTAGCAGGTACGCTGTTGCCAGTTAAAGATGGCATGCAGGTATTAGATGCGTGTGCTGCGCCTGGAGGAAAAACTGCCCATCTATTAGAAAGGGCGGATATTTATATGACAGCCGTGGATATTGATCAGAAACGCTTAAGTCGTGTGGAGCAAAATTTAAAACATTTGGGTCATTATAGTGATAAAGTGAAATTGCTTAGTGAGGATGTGTCAGATGTATCAGCATGGTGGGATGGTAAGTTGTTTGATATGATTATGGCAGATGTTCCATGTACGGCTTCAGGGATTGTGAGAAGGCACCCTGATATTAAATGGTTACGTCAAGAAAGCGATATTCAAAAAACAGCAGACCTACAGCGAAAAATTGTTAAAAATCTTTGGCAGACATTGAAGCCTGGAGGATATTTTCTGTATATCACCTGCTCCGTTTTTCCTCAAGAAGGGGAACAGCAGGCTCAGTTTATTGAGCAAACATTTGCTGATGCTTGTCGCTTAGAAGCGCCTGGTCAGTTATTGCCTTTGGCAACGGTTGATAATCCACGTCCATTGCAGGATGGTTTTTTCTATGCATTATTCCAGAAAAAATAATAATTTCTTAACTAGAAACAGTTATAGATACGATGTACTAACTAGTCTATCGGCTTTTCAAAAGGCGTTTATAGTCTTATTGCTAATGCTATCATTCAGTTGGATGACGGTTGCTAATGCGAATAATGAATCTCAAGCACGCTTTAAAGAGATTCAGATTCAGTCTGTAAATCCTCAAAGCATCGCACTTAAATTGGATATGGAGTTGTTATTAAGCTCAGAATTACAAGTAGCGTTGAATAAAGGGATGCCATTATTTTTTACCTTGGATTTCAAAGTATACAAGCCTAATGCCTATTGGTTTGATACGCTTAAGTTAGAAGCCTCGCAAACATCAGAATTGTGGTACAACATGTTATTGAGGGAGTGGAAGGTTAAGCAAGATCAGCACGAATACAAGGCATTTTCATTTGATGAAGCACTTCGGTATATTACGCATATTGATAACTGGACTATTGCGACAACAGAGCAAATGCCAACACAGCAGGACTATATCGGCAAGATTAGGTTGCGTTTGGATACCTCATTATTAGCAAGACCCTTTCAAATAACAGCTATTCATAATAGTAGTAGCGCTTGGTCATTTTCAACATCATGGAAAAAATTCGATTTTCTTTTATCCGACAAAAAGTTCAATTAGTATTGAAGTGGATATTTCGCATATGGTTATTACTTGCGGGTGTGGCTATTTTTGTCTTGCTATCCTTGCTGATTGGCTCTGCTGGAAATACATCGCGATTTGCTGAGCAGTTTGATATCTTATTATTGTTAAATGGTGTTCTTGCTTTAGCCTTGTTGGCCTGGGTCATTAGTTTGGTTTTAGGTATTGTTAAGCAGATTCGTAAGAAAAAATTCGGGGCGAGACTAACATCCAGATTTGCCTTCTTTTTTGCGATGATTGCTATTATTCCCGGTGTGATTATTTACCTCTTATCCGTACAATTCATGTCACGCTCTGTAGAGTCGTGGTTTAATGTAAAAGTGGATAGTGCACTGGAGTCAGGGCTTAATTTAGGGCAAACCTCGTTAGAAACGATGAAGGAAGAATTGTTAGTAACGACTAGACGACTAGCCACTAACTTAAATAATGTTCCGGATAATGAGTTATCGTCAGCGTTGAGTCGTTTACGTGAAGACTCACAAACTGCCGATGCGCTAATTTTTTCTGCCAATGGCAATAAAGTCATTGCCTTTTCATCCTCCACGTTTGGTTCTTTATTGCCACAACTACCACCTTCTACTGTGCTTAACCAATTACGCATTTCTCGTCAATATGTGAATACAGAAGAGGTATTAGTTGAGGGGCAAGACCAAAATAGACCCAATTATCAAATACGGGTAATTGTACCTTTGTTCTATACGGGTAATCGGCTAGAAGCTGCATTGAGTGGTAATAATGAACCTCATTGGTTGCAGCTAACACAGAGAGTCCCAGAAACATTTGCCAATAATCTGAATGAGGTACAAATAGGCTACCGTAATTATGAAGAATTAGCACTGTCAAGGGAAGGAATTAGGCAACTGTTCTCAATTACGTTAACGATGGCATTGCTATTAACCGTGTTTGCTTCCCTGGGGATTGCTTTATGGCTAGCCAAACGAATGGTAGAGCCACTATTAACGTTAGCAGAGGGAACGCAAGCGGTCGCTGTAGGTGACTATCGTCGTATTCCTGAACCCAAACAAAGCGATGAGGTTGGACAATTGAGCCGCTCGTTTAACTTGATGACGGCGCAACTTGAAGAAGCTCGTAATCAAGCTGAAAACAGTCGTTTGCAATTGCAGAGCACTAACCTTTATTTAGAAAGTGTTCTTGAGGGATTGACTACAGGTGTTATTGTGCTTAATCATGATTTTTCCGTCAATATGGTTAACCAAGGTGCACAGAATATTCTTCATGAAGATTTGTCTGATTTGATAGGGTTACCGATTGGGGCCAAAGCTAATTTGGACGAGTTTGCGAATGTTATTCAGCGTGCTTTTGCATCACATGCTGTTGTAGATTCAGAGCGCTTATATTGGCAAGAACAAATTGAATTATCTCTTAAAGAAGATGAAGGACATACTCGTGATTTGACCTTGTTGCTCAGAGGGACTCATTTAAAAAATGCTGATAATGCCTTGAATTATTTACTGGTATTTGATGATATTTCAGAGGTTATCTCGGCTAACAGAGCGGTAGCATGGGGTGAGGTAGCAAGACGATTGGCGCATGAAATTAAAAACCCGCTAACACCTATCCAACTATCAGCAGAGCGGATTCAGATGAAATTATCACCAAAACTGGATGAATCAGATAGTCAATTTTTGGATCGTTTAGTCAATACTATTGTCAATCAAGTATTCTCCTTAAAAACAATGGTGGATGACTTTAGAGAGTATGCACGTACCCCGCCAGCACAATTTCAATCAGTTAATGTGAATGAGTTGATTACCGATATTGCCGTGTTGTATGGATGGACACCAGAGGGGTATGTGGATGAACTGATTTATAGACAGATTAAATTGGAGTTGGATCCTAATTTGCCTTTGGTCGAGGCTGATACGACACAGTTGCGTCAAGTATTTAATAATTTATTGTCAAATGCTCGTGATGCTATGGAGGGTTTAGTACTTGAAGGTGATAAGCCTGGTGTAACCATAGAAACTAAAACAACGGTATTAGAAAATTCGTTGATGCCTAATCAAAAAGCAGTATTAATTACGATCAAAGATAGAGGGCCTGGGTTTCCTCCAAATATTATGCAAAAGGTTTTTGAACCATATGTCACCACAAAAGCACATGGAACTGGTCTAGGTTTAGCAATTGTGAAAAAGATTGTGGAAGAGCATCATGGAAAAATTGATATATCGAATATGAAAGAAGAAGGGGCAAAGATTTCTATTCTTTTGACACGTATTATCGAAAATTCATAAAGTGCTTTTTGTTATAATCAAAAAAAACAACACTTTTTTCGGATGGTTAAATTGTTTGGCTATCCTAAGTGTCTGTGTAGTCGCGTGAATAACCATAGATAGGTAGGTGCGTTATGGCCAGAATTCTGGTAGTAGATGATGAAATTGGTATTCGTGAGCTCTTGCAAGAAATTTTATACGAGCAAGGGCATACAGTAGAGCTAGCAGAAAATGTCGCTCAAGCACGTGCTGCTCGCCTAAACAGCAGACCGGACCTCGTTCTACTTGATATTTGGATGCCTGACGCAGATGGTGTTAGCCTATTGAGAGAGTGGAGTTCTCAAGGGTTATTGGATATGCCAGTGATTATGATGAGCGGTCATGCGACGCTTGATACTGCCGTAGAAGCAACACGTATCGGTGCAGCCGATTTCTTAGAAAAGCCTATTACGTTGGCCAAGTTACTTGCCACTGTACAGCAGGTCTTACAGCGTCCAGTAATTCGTTCTATTCAACCACAAGCGCCAGTACATCAACCAGTTTACACAAACAATCAAGTTAATCCATCGGTAGCACCTATACAAAATACGGGTGGATATGGTGTTAATCGTCCTGCCTTAAATACGCCAGTGACAGCACCAGTTGCCAATTCTGTGGCAAATACAGTAATAACGACAGAAGATGCTATTCGTCAAGGTTATTTAGGTAGTATTCCTTTAGATCAACCTCTGCGAGATGCGCGAGATGAGTTTGAGCGAGTATATTTTGAATATCACTTACAACGTGAAAATCATAGTATGACTCGTGTTTCTGAGAAAACTGGTTTAGAGAGAACCCATCTGTATCGCAAACTTAGACAGCTTGGCATCGATTCTTCTCGCAAACGTAACGCGTAATTTTACTTTTCCTTACTATGAAAATTCTGCTAATTGGTGCAGGACGTGTAGGCTCTAGTGTAGCTGAAAATCTTGTGTCTGAGAAAAACGACATCACGATTGTTGATACGAATAAAGAGCAGTTGAGATATTTACAGGAGAGATTTGACTTAAAAGCAGTCTATGGCGATGCTTCTTCTCCTGACGTGTTAATGCAAGCAGGTGCCGAGGATACGGACTTATTAGTATCTTGTGCAGCGACAGATGCTGTTAATCTAGTCACCTGTAAATTAGCTAAAGATCTTTTTAATATTCCTCGTTGTATTTCGCGTATACGAGGCGTTTATTATGCTCAACATCCTGAGGTATTACAAGAACATTTTGGTGTTGATTCTATTATTAGTCCAGAAGCGAGTGTCACTCAATATTTACAGGGCTTGATTGAATTTCCTGACGCACTACAAGTAGTACATTTTGCTGATGGTAAGGTAAGTATTGCGATTATTAAGATTGGTAAACGTAGTACTTTATTAGATTATCAAATTGATAAAAACCACTTGAATTTGCCTCAAGGTAGAGGGCGAATCTTAGAATTAGTGCGTAATGGTGAGTCATTACCTTTAGATAGATTGTTTAATCTTAAAGTTGATGATGAACTTGTCTTAGCCATGGATACCACTGAGGCTGTCAAGGCGATTTCAAAGTTTAATAAAGAGAAAAAACGTACTCGCTCAGTAATGATTACTGGTGGAGGCAATATTGGATCACGATTGGCATTAGCATTATCGATAGCTGGTTATAACGTGCGAATTATTGAGCAAGATAAGGCACGTTGCGAGCAGCTTGCCGCCAAATTACCTGAAAATGTATTGGTTTTATATGGTAATGGTACGGATGAGTCGTTATTATTAAGCGAAAATATTGATGGCATGGATGCTTGGGTCGCTGTGACCAATGATGATGAGGATAATATTATGTCTTCATTATTGGCAAAACGCTTGGGAGCTCATAAAGTGATTGCCTTAATTTCTCGTCAAGCATATGGTGAATTAATGCAGGGCAGTATGATTGATGTTGCCGTATCACCGTCACAAGCAACAATTGGGGCGCTATTGCATGAGGTTAGACAAGGTGCCATTGTCAGAGGACATCGTTTACGTCGAGGGGAGTCAGAGGTTATTGAATTTGAGGTGATGGGTGATGAGCATAATTCAGCTGTTGTTGGTAAGCGTGTAGAGGATATTCGTTTGCCGAGCTCATCGCGTATTGCGGCTATTTTACGAGAAGAGGCTATTATTATTCCTCAAAATGATACCGTCATTGCGACAGGGGATCATGTGATTGTGTATGCAGCAAATCGCTCAACGATGAAACGTATTGAGAAGTTGTTCCAAGTTTCAGCGATGTTCTTCTAGGATGCAATCGTGAAACGGATATTGTATATATTTCATAGCCTTGGATTAGTGACCCTCTGTTGGTCACTCATTTTAGTGTTGCCATACATTTTTTCGCTTATTTTTCATGGATGGATGGGAAACTAATTTCCTCTATGCTATTGGTATTACAGCCCTAGCAGGTTTATTAATGGTGATTATTGGCTCACCATTCAAAAGAGAATTACGTTTACGTGACGGTTTACTGTTAGTGGTAATGGTATGGGTATGTTTCCCTTTGATTGGTGTTATTCCATTTATGCTTCCCTATCACCCGGGGGATTTTTCTTTAAGTTTTACCCATGCTTATTATGAAGTAATGTCTGGTCTCACTTCAACAGGGGCAACGATTATTCCAGATGTGACCCATTTGCCTAAGTCAATTAATGCTTGGCGGCATACCTTGATTTGGTTTGGTGGTATGGGTATTTTAGTGTTGGCGGTAGCGATACTTCCTCTATTAGGGGTGGGGGGATACCAGGTTTATCGTGGGGAAGTTGCAGGTCCGATGAAAGAAGAAAAATTAACGCCACGTATTGCCGGAACGGCGAAAATACTGTATACAATTTATATTTCCGCTTCTCTTCTATGTGTCATATGCTATCGTCTTGCTGGTTTAGAGTGGTTTGATGCGTGGTGCCATGCAGGATCTACGATGGCATTGGGCGGCTTTTCAACATATTCCAGTGGTTATGCCGATATCAATAATACAAAAGCTGAGTGGGTCGCTTGTTTTTTTATGTTATTTGCAGGCATTAATTTTGCAACACACTTTACTGCATTTAGACAGCGAAGTCTAAAAGCGTATGTGAGAAGCCCCGAGGCAATCCCATTTTTGCTAGTAGTACTATTTAGTGCGACAATTATTAGTAGTTACTTATTTTTGTCGGGCTATTATACGGATATTACAACAGCCTTTAGGTATGGTTTTTTTAATACAATTTCATTAGCAACAACGACTGGTTTTGCTAATGCAGATTATTCCTTATGGCCAATTGGCTTACCTATTTGGATGCTGGTATTGAGTAATTTCGCCAGTTCTGCAGGATCGACTGGTGGTGGTGTAAAAATGATTCGAATAATCATTTTGCTAAAGCAATTTGGCATTGCGTTTAAACAGTTAATACATCCTAATGGCGTATTCCTTTTGCTCGTGAAAGGTAAAATTATCGATAAATCAGTAACAACCGCTATTTTGTTGCATCTAATTCTTTATACATTATTAATTATTTTGGGTGTATCTCTATTACTTATTGCTGGATTAGATTATGCAACGGCAATTTCAGCTATTCTAGCAAGTATCAGTAATGCTGGTCCGGGGGTGGGGCAAGTTGGTCCAATGAGTAGCTATGGTAGTTTAAACGATTTTGCTATTTGGGTATGCACATTTATGATGCTAGTTGGTCGGTTGGAATTATTCACCATATTAGTGATGTTCGCCCCCGTGTATTGGCGTAAGTAGAAATAGTGATAAAACAAAGAAAGGGTTTTTCAAGAAATATTGAAAAACCCTTTTTTATCATAGGGATAAGTCATTAACGTCTTAATGCTTGCTGATATGTAAGCGTCCGGTGAACTCCGATTGACTTCCGTTTTTAAATGTTCAATGCCCCGATTTTGTCGGGGCATTGTGTTAATTCTTGGTGTCGTTTGGCGCTTGCCAACGATGAGGCAGAAGCTCAGCAATGTCCTTCGCTTTCTGTGTCGGCAATCGTTCCAACACATCCTTAAGGTAAGCATAAGGGTCATGGCCATTGAGCTTAGCCGATTGAATTAACGACATCACCGCAGCCGCACGTCGACCCGCTTTCTCTGAACCTACAAAGAGCCAATTCTTGCGACCAATCGCGAGTGGACGTATCAAATTCTCTACCGCATTATTATCCATCGGCAGTTGAGCGTCTTCCAAGAGGCGCGTCAAGGCAAGCCAATTGTTCAGGCTGTAACGAATGGCTTTGGCGATCGCCGAGTTCGGCGGCACCAGCTCAAACTGACTACGCAACCACCTTTCTAATTGCTTAAGTGCCGGCTCCATGTGGCGTTGTCGATGGGCTAATCGCTCCGGTGGACTTAAGTTCCTGGCCTCGGCCTCGTAGTGATAAAGTCGTTGGATTTGTTGTAAGGCCTGTTCAGCCACTGAGCTGCCGTTGGTTGGTAAATATCGTGGAATTTGCGACGCGCATGCGCCCAACATCCCCCCTCAATCACTTGCTCATCGGCAAAGAGGGCTTTATAACCGGCGTAATCATCACACATCAGACTACCGCGCCAATCGCCTAAGAATTCGCGGGCATGAGCGCCTGAGCGACCTGGCTTAAAGTCATAAATCACCGCTTTCATCTGCTCATAAGCACCCGGGGCATAGACCCAGAAATAACCACGTTGCGTTTTGCCCTTTTTATGGTGCATGTAAGTGATGGGGGTCTCATCGGCATGCAATACCGAATGCGAGAGCACCTCTTGGCGTAAAGCATCAACGAGCGGTTGTAACTGTGCGCCACAGGTGCCTACCCAATCCGCCAGCGTAGAACGGGCAATGCGTACACCGCTGCGCTCAAAGATGGCTTCTTGACGATGCAACGGCAGATGGTCAGCATACTTCATGATCAGTACTGTCGCCAGCAGTCCGGTCGTTGCCAACCCCTTATCAATGATGTGAGGAGGTACCGGCGCTTGATTGAGGGTCTTGCAACAATCACACACGTATTTCGGACGAATGTGATTCTCCACGCTAAAAGTACCGGGCACATAATCCAGTTTCTGACTCACCTCATCCCCAAGATGACGCATCTCAGCACCACAACCACAGGTCGTGCTTTCCAACGTATAATGAATATCCACCGAGGGCAATTCCGCCGGCAAACGCATACGAGACGGTGTGCGAGGTGTGTGCTCTTGACCACTCATGGACGTTAATTGCTGACCGATGTTGTCTAACATCGTTTCTAGCTCAGCCAGATCCTCATGGGCGTCATCTTCAAAAAGTTTCGCTTGTAGGTCAGGGAGCTGTTCGCTACGTTTAGCAAAGTTGATACGTCTTAAGATCGCCAACTCCATCTTCACTTGTTCGTAAGCGCTCAGAACACGACGATAGGCCAGATCCTTTTCTTCCACCTGTTGCTGCTTTTTTTACAATTCAATGCGTCTTGTTGAGCAATTAAGGCTTGTTGTTGCAGCACGAGTTCGCGCAACTGCTCAGCAGTTAACTGGGATAAATACAAGAAGGAAAGAAAGACAAAAGAAATTCGGCATAATTAAGAACGTAGTATGCCTTAATGCCGATAAAATAAAGCGAATACCGAGAA
>NZ_AYSV01000112.1 GCF_000506865.1 Pelistega indica | reverse complement strand
TCAGCGTTCCGCAAAAAACTCTATCAGTGATTTAGATAGTTTGCAAAAAGACCTAGACGAATGGCTTGATTTCTATAATAATGAACGAACTCATCAAGGAAAGATGTGCTGTGGGCGAACACCCATAGAAACATTGATTGATGGTAAACAGATTTGGAACAGCAAAAAGCTGAGCTAAATCTAATCTGACAGACACCGCTTGTCAAACGGGGAACTGTCAGATGAAGTCTGAACTTCTACACTTAATTTGCTCTTATAAACAAATTTGTTTAGATTATCAAAGGATTATCTCAAAAATGCTTAATTTATTAAGTATCGCCCTTTTTTTATTACTCGCCTGCATGCTCTGTACTGTTTTTGCATTGTTGTTTATTTTTATGCATCAAATAAAGCGTATCAATGATGTTATGCAACACCCTTATTTACAAACGCTTCCTTGGCATAGACTCACACTCGGTAATAAAACAGGTATTTTATTAGACTATTTCTTCCGTCTTTTCTTTCCAAATGCAAAAAAAGGAATAAGAGGCAATGCCAATCAACTTCTGGCTCATGTGAACCCTAGTGAAGTACCTACTTCCGTTAAATTGCCAATTTTAGCCTTGTGGGGAAGCTGTTTTTTAGGTATTCTAATGATGATTATCCTATGGGTACTGATCTTATTCATTTATAACAAAAATTAGGAGACCATTATGCAATTTAATCATGATGAAGACGCTCAAGTCTTTACAACAGAAGTCGATGGACATATCGCCCATATTGATTATCATCTGTCAGGAGATACAGCAGCTTTTCTACACACAATCGTACCTGATGCCATTGGTGGACGAGGCATTGCAGGAAAACTCACTGAATTTGCTTTAAATACCGCCAAAGGAAAAGGTTGGAAAGTGATCCCTAGTTGTTCTTATACGGCAGCTTATGTCGCACGTCATCCAGAATATAACGACTTACTCGCTAAATAAAACAAACCTTAGCCTAAAAAAGCTCTCCATAAAAAAACAGTGACTTTAAGCCACTGTTTTTTATATCTCAATTTACTTTAGCACTAATTACTAACGTTGATATTTAACTCTTTAAAGACCTGTTTTAGCTGCTCAGGAGATTGTGTTAAATTAATCAAATTCCCTAAAGGATAAGGTTCTTTAGGGTCTAATGAGATTTTTAGATTTTTCTTTTCAGCACGGAAAAAGTTGTCCGCACTTTTACAAAACTCTTGATGCTTCTCAATGCCCATCATGACAAGCTGATTCTCACATTCCTGCATATAGTTATCAGGGACCTTATTTTGCTTGGCGCTTTTTTCTACCAATCCCTTATCATAAAAAGCGACGGAAAGGTCATCTAAACGAACCGTAGATAACGCCGCAAATGCTTGGAAAGGATTACGCTCTAATTCAGCTCTCTTATCTTTGGCTAATGCAATAAAACCACTTGCATCTTTAATATCAAGAGCAAACTCCATATCCACTGCTTTTTCCTGATTTAACATCACAGAAAAATCTACATTACCTTTTTCTATTTCGTGTTCTAATTTTAATGTACCATTAAGTAATGGCAGCTCTTTTAAGTCTAATTCCTGTAAATCTGGTGTCTCTGCAATGAACGCTGCCACAGGAGATTTACCTGACTCATCACTTACCCCGTTAAACGTTATATCAAGTTTAAATTCTTTATCGCTATCCTCGAAATTTTTAACATCTAATTGTTGAATAAACAATTTTTTACCCGTTTCTGGGACTGTAATTTCGACCTTATTTAAGGTAGCGGTATTATCCAAACGTGCACTTAACTTTTCCCACATCACAGAATTCTCTAACTTATGTTTAGCTAAATAAGCACGAGCCTTCTCTTCTGCTTTTTGAGTAGCAAAATAATTACCTCCAAACCATACCCCTGCACCAATAACTGCTACCGCCATAACACCTACTAGCGTGTTTTTAGCTAACGTCATTCCACACTCCTTTAAAAATGTAGTTAAATACTCAATTACTGTCGCCATTTTACATAAAAACACAGTAAGAAGTATCTAACCACATATTACGCATTAATAATTTACTGATAAATATTGGCGCCTTTTCTTAAAAACTCAATGGATTTTTCTTGCATCCCTTTATTTCTTTCTGCATAGTCTCTAACTTCTTGCGTAATCTTCATAGAGCAGAATTTAGGACCACACATAGAACAAAAATGAGCAATTTTAGCGCCTTCTGCGGGTAATGTCTGATCATGATAACTCTCAGCACGCTCTGGATCTAGACCTAATCTAAACTGGTCACGCCATCTAAATTCAAACCGTGCTTTAGATAAGGCATTATCTCGTAATTGCGCTCCTGGCCACCCTTTTGCCAAATCTGCGGCATGTGCTGCTAGCTTATATGTAATAATACCAGTGCGTACATCCTCTTTATCAGGCAATCCTAAATGTTCTTTGGGTGTCACATAGCACAGCATCGCCGTACCATACCAAGCAATATTAGCTGCCCCTATTCCTGAGGTAATATGATCGTAGCCAGGAGCAATATCAGTCACCAACGGTCCAAGAGTATAAAAAGGTGCTTGAAAACAATGCTTAAGCTCTTCGGTCATATTCTGCTGTACTCGTTGTAAAGGAACATGACCCGGTCCCTCAATCATCACCTGTACATCATGCTTCCATGCTTTCGCAGTTAGCTCACCCAAGGTATGTAACTCGCCAAATTGTGCCTCATCATTAGCATCAGCGATACAACCAGGCCTTAACCCATCGCCCAATGAAAAAGACACATCATACGCTTTCATAATCTCGCAAATTTCATCAAAATGCGTATAAAGAAAGTTCTCTTGATGATGAGCTAAACACCATTTCGCCATGATAGAGCCCCCTCTTGATACAATACCGGTCAAACGGCTAACTGTCAGTGGCACATATCGCAAGAGTACTCCTGCATGAATAGTAAAATAATCCACACCCTGCTCAGCCTGCTCAATTAAGGTATCCCTAAATAGCTCCCATGTTAAGTCTTCTGCAATTCCCCCTGTTTTTTCCAATGCTTGATAAATAGGTACAGTCCCTATCGGTACAGGAGCATTACGAATAATCCACTCACGTGTTTCATGAATATGCTCACCTGTCGATAAATCCATAATTGTATCTGCCCCCCACCTAAGCGCCCAGACCATTTTTTCGACTTCTTCCGTCAGTGATGAGGTAACAGCTGAATTGCCTAAATTACCATTGATTTTGACGCGAAAATTACGTCCAATAATCATAGGCTCAATTTCAGGGTGATTAATATTGGCAGGAATAATCGCTCGACCAGCAGCAACTTCTTGTCGCACAAACTCTGGGGTGATTTGATCAGGATGTTGCGGAATATTTGCACCAAAATGCTGTCCTGAATGCTGTTTTAATAATTTGGTATAACGAGGGTCACGCAATAGCTCATCCAACTTCAACCGCTCACGAATTGCCACAAACTCCATTTCTGGTGTGATGATACCTTTGCGTGCATAATGCATCTGTGTCACATTATGCCCTGCCTTAGCACGTCTTGGCTGAGTAATTTGATTAAACCGTAAATGGGCAGTAGTCGGATCATGTGCTCGTTCTTGCCCATATTGACTAGACAACGTAGGCAAAATTTCTGTGTCTTGCCGCTCTTCTAGCCACGCATGGCGGATAGGTGGCAAGCCTTTTTTTAAGTCAATACCCACATCTGCTTGACCATAAACTCCACTCGTATCATAGACAGGGATAGGTGGATTTTCTTCAATACCTGCTGATGTAATAGTATCGTCTTGATAAATTTCTCGGCATGGTACTTGAATATCAGGACGACTACCTTGAAGGTACACTTTTGCAGAATTAGGATAAGCGAATTGAACACCTAAAGAGGCACTCAGTTGCTCCAATGCATGAGCTTCATTTCCCTTAGATTTAGCCATTAAAACACTCCTTTTGGTAAAAAAGAAACAGGAGTGTGACTGCAATTACCCCTAGAAAAATCACCTAGGCTAGTTGTAGTTAGAAACTCCCCACGCAAGTATTATCTTGATCGGTATAAAGGGTAATTCTCAGCCATATTAATCATTATGAAATATAGCACCCCTGTTTCGGCTGACATAAATATAGCCTAGTTTGCTAAAAATAACAACTCTACCTCAAATAACAACTCGATTCCCTTGCCAAATTTGTTTTTCCAAGTCTTATATAAGACTTACCGAAAATGCTTTTTTACTTTTATAATAGAGAGAATATTTATTCTTAACCGACTTCAGGAAAATAACTATGTTGGAAGCATATCGTAAACATGAAGCAGAACGTGCTGCTTTAGGCATTCCTGCCCTCCCCCTCTCAGCAAAACAAACAGCTGACTTAATTGAACTACTCAAAAATCCTCCAGCAGGTGAAGAGAAGTTTTTATTAGATTTATTAACTCATCGTGTTCCTGCGGGCGTTGATGATGCAGCAAAAGTAAAAGCATCTTATTTAGCAGCGATTGCTTTCGGTTCTGAAAAAAATGCCTTAATCAGTCCTGCACTTGCAACTGAGCTATTGGGTACAATGCTTGGTGGTTATAACATCAGCCCATTAATTGACTTATTAGACAATGCTGAACTTGGTCAAATCGCTGCCAATGGTTTGAAAAAAACATTGTTAATGTTTGACTCTTTCCATGATGTGAAAGAAAAAGCCGACAAAGGCAATGCGTTTGCTAAAGAAGTTCTTCAAAGCTGGGCAGATGCAGAATGGTTCACAAGCCGTCCTGAAGTACCAGAAAGCTTAAAAATCACTGTATTTAAAGTACCCGGTGAAACCAATACAGATGACTTATCACCTGCTCCAGATGCAACAACACGCCCTGATATCCCTATGCACGCTTTAGCGATGCTAAAAAACAAACGCGAAGGCGCACCTTTCACGCCAGAAGAAGATGGTAAACGTGGTCCTGTTGCGTTTATCCAATCACTAAAAGAAAAAGGTAACTTAGTTGCTTATGTAGGTGACGTTGTTGGTACTGGTTCTTCTCGTAAATCAGCTACTAACTCCGTATTGTGGTTCACTGGTGAAGATATTCCTTTTATTCCTAACAAACGCTTTGGTGGCGTATGCTTAGGTGGCAAAATTGCACCTATTTTCTACAATACTATGGAAGATGCTGGTGCATTACCAATTGAATTAGACGTTAGCCAAATGAATATGGGAGACGTTGTTGAATTACGCCCATACGAAGGTAAAGCGCTAAAAGACGGTAAAGTAATTTCTGAATTCCAAGTGAAGTCAGATGTACTATTTGACGAAGTTCGTGCTGGTGGTCGTATTCCATTAATTATCGGTCGTGGTCTAACAGCCAAAGCTCGTGAAGCGTTAGGTCTACCACCATCAACCCTATTCCGTTTACCAAAAGACCCTGCAGATACTGGCAAAGGCTTTACATTAGCTCAAAAAATGGTTGGTCGTGCCTGTGGTCTTCCAGAAGGTAAAGGCGTACGTCCTGGCACATACTGTGAGCCTCGTATGACATCTGTTGGTAGCCAAGATACAACAGGTCCAATGACTCGTGATGAGTTAAAAGACTTAGCATGTTTAGGCTTCTCTGCTGATTTGGTCATGCAATCTTTCTGCCATACAGCCGCTTATCCAAAACCAGTAGACGTGAAAACACATCACGAGTTACCAGAGTTTATTTCTAGCCGTGGTGGTATTTCTCTACGTCCAGGTGACGGTGTTATTCACTCATGGTTAAACCGTATGTTATTACCTGATACTGTAGGTACAGGTGGTGACTCTCATACTCGTTTCCCTGTTGGTATTAGTTTCCCTGCGGGCTCTGGTTTAGTTGCTTTCGCAGCAGCTACTGGTGTAATGCCTCTAGATATGCCTGAATCTGTGCTTGTACGCTTCAAAGGTCAAATGCAACCTGGCGTGACATTGCGTGACCTCGTTAATGCTATTCCTTACTATGCCATTAAACAAGGTTTACTCACTGTCGCTAAACAAGGTAAGAAAAATATTTTCTCTGGTCGTATCTTAGAGATTGAGGGATTACCTGATCTTAAAGTTGAACAAGCCTTTGAATTAACAGATGCTTCAGCTGAACGTTCTGCGGCTGGTTGTACTGTTCATTTAAATAAAGAACCAATCATTGAATACATCAAATCTAATATCACACTATTAAAAGTGATGATTGCAGAAGGCTATCAAGATGCTCGTTCATTAGCACGTCGTATCAAAGCAATGGAAGCATGGTTAGCAAATCCACAACTGTTAAAAGCAGATGAGGATGCTGAGTACGCTGCGGTAATCGAAATTGATTTGAATGAAATTCATGAGCCTATCGTTGCCTGCCCTAACGATCCAGATGACGTGAAAACATTATCTGATGTGGCTGGCGTGAAGATTGATGAAGTGTTTATCGGTAGTTGTATGACTAATATTGGTCACTTCCGTGCCGCGTCTAAATTGCTCGAAGGCAAACGTGATATCCCTGTTCGCTTATGGGTAGCCCCTCCAACCAAAATGGATGCTGAACAGCTTTCTGAAGAAGGTCATTACGGCGTTTTAGGTGTTGCTGGTGCTCGTACAGAAATGCCTGGTTGTTCTCTATGTATGGGCAACCAAGCACAGGTCCGTACAGGAGCAACTGTGATGTCTACTAGTACTCGTAACTTCCCTAACCGTTTAGGTAAAGATACTAATGTTTACTTAGGCTCTGCGGAGTTAGCGGCTATCTGCTCACGTCTAGGTCGCATTCCTACTCGTGAAGAGTACTTAGCTGATATCGGTGTGATTAATGAAAATGGCGATAAAATTTATCGTTACATGAACTTTGATCAAATCGAAAGCTATGCAGAAAAAGCTGAGAGCGTTACACTAGACTAAATAGTGTTACTCCTCGTTTCAGTGAGGACAAAAACTATCTAGTTTTGTTAATATAATCGCTACACTTAAAGCCAATCTTGATATAAAGTCAGGGTTGGCTTTTACCATAAGTCATTTTTATAGGATTAAGCTGTTTATGACATCTAACCCTCGTGCAGACCTTCTCAAAGAGCGTTTACAACAACTCGACCCTTTGGAATTAATTATTGAGGATGAGTCACATCTGCATGCTGGTCATGCAGGAAGCCGTAACGGAGCAAGTCATTTCCGAGTGACTATTTGTTCTGAACAGTTTCGAGGATTAACTCGCGTGGCTCAGCAACGTTTAGTTTTTGATACGCTTAACGATTTACTTCCTTATCCTATTCATGCCTTAGCTCTTATTACCAAAATACCTTCTTAATTTTTTTAAGGAATAACAACAATGACTCTTTCTATCAAACCACTTATTATTGCAATCGCTTTAGGTGCAAGCTTCCCTGCTATGGCACAAGATGCAGCTATTGTAAACGGTAAAACAATTACACAAGCAGAAGTAAATGCTACAGCAGAAGCCATGGGTATGAAAGATGCTGATGCAGAGACTAAAAAGAAAGTGCTAGAAAACTTAATTACTCAAACGGCACTAGAGCAAGAAGCTGAAAAACTTGGGGTGGATAAAGATAAAGACTTTCAAATGGCACTAGAAAATGCACGCGCTAATCTCTTAATCTCTGCTCTAGTTAAGCAATGGGAAGAAAAAAATCCAGTAAAAGACGCAGATGTAAAAGCGAAATACGATGAACTATCAGTAAAAGTAGGTTCACGCCAAGAATACAATGTACGCCATATCTTAGTTAAAGATGAAGCAACAGCTAAAAAGCTTATCGCTGACATTAAAGCGAAAAAAAATTAGTTTTGCTGACGCCGCTAAAAAATCTTCTGAAGACAAAGGTTCTGGTGCTGAAGGTGGTGAATTAGGTTGGGCACCTGCTAGCCGTTATGTCCCAGAATTTGCTAAAGCTGTAGAAGCAGGCAAAAAAGGTGAGCTTATCGCTGAACCTGTTAAATCTGAATTTGGTTATCACGTGATTGAAGTCGTAGACACTCGTCCTATTAAGGCACCTGCTTTTGAAGAAGTAAAAGCCCAATTAACTGATCAAGTGCGCCAAGAAGCTATGTTGAAATACGCTAAAGAAATTCGTGACAAAGCTAAAGTTGAAATTAAATAAGTGAATCATCACGACTAGTATCATCAACTACTACTAGTAAAGTCCAACCTCTTATTGTGATAAACAATAAGAGGTTTTTTACGCATTTATATTCATAATCATCTAAATAATTCACCTCGTAATAATCCACAGAGAGTTAATTATGTGCATTAATTTATATGCTCTAATTGCCTTTAAATTAGGATTTACACGACAATTTCAATGCTTTTTAGACTAAGTCTAGCCATGACCGTAAAAAAGGGATAATATAGTTCATTAAATCTAATTTGAACGAAGCAATCATGACTACATTTAATTTCTCATTATCCAAAAGAGCTAGTACTGCCACTAGCTCAGTTATCCGTGAAATCCTCAAAGTAACAGAGCGTCCAGATGTTATTTCATTTGCAGGTGGTTTACCATCACCTGAGGGCTTCCCCGTCGAAAAACTTAGACAAGCCTATGATACGGTCATGAGTAACCATCCCAAAGTCGCTTTACAATATGGACCCACAGAAGGCTATCGCCCTTTACGTGAATGGGTGGTTAGCGACTTCAAGGCTCGTGGCGTAGATATCACCGTTGATAATGTTCTTGTCGTATCAGGATCTCAACAAGCACTTGATTTAATTGGTAAATTATTTATTGATGAAGGCTCAAAAGTAGTTCTTGAATCACCGTCATACTTAGGTGCCATCCAATCATTTAATCAATTTGGTCCTACTTATGCTGCTGTACCTACTGATGAATTAGGTCTTGTTCCAGAAGGTTTGACTGATGAGATTGCTAAAGATGCTCGTTTCCTTTATGCCTTACCTAACTTCCAAAACCCTACAGGTCGTACATTAAACCTTGAGCGTCGTATTGCCTTAGTTAAACGCTGTGCTGAGCTTAACCTTCCTTTAATCGAAGATGATCCTTATGGTGAGTTACGCTTTGAGGGCGAAGCTCTACCAGGATTATTCGCTTTATCTCAGCAATATGGTGGTACCGTGATTCGCATGGGATCATTCTCTAAAGTATTAGCACCAGGTATGCGTATTGGCTTTGTAATTGCTCCAGAAGCGATTATTGCCAAGATGGTTCAATTAAAACAAGCTACCGATCTTCATACCGCCTCTATCACTCAAATGGCTGTTTATGAAGCTGTTAAAGATGGTTTTTTAACTGAACATTTACCCAAAGTTCGAGAGCTTTACAAACGTCAATGTGGTTATATGCTAGAAGCACTAGAAGAAAACTTCAAGGGTATTGATGTTACATGGACTCATCCATCTGGTGGTATGTTCCTATGGTTGACGTTTAACGAAAGTATCAATACGACTGAGTTATTACCACGTGCAGTTGATGAGCAAAAAGTAGCTTATGTTCCTGGTCAACCTTTCTATCCATTGGCAGACAAGCCTGTGACTAATAACTTACGTCTAAGCTTTGTCACTGTACCAGAAGATAAAATCCGTACAGGTATTGCTAATCTAGCAAAGCTTTTTAAATAAAAATCAATTAACTAGAAGCCTGCATTTTTAACTAAAAATCAGGCTTCCCTTCTTGGGATTTTGACGTGCAGGGTTTCCAAAAGTTTAGCTTTCAAAAAGCATTACTTATCCCCACAAAACCCTGCACGCCGAAAGTACTTACATTACCTTAACCTGTTTTTTTAACTAAAAATCAGGCTTCCCTTTTGTCCGATTTTAACCAAAAGACGTATTAGCTTTTTTTTCTATTTTGAGGTATAAATAAAGATATATTTCATAACCCAAAATGGAGAAAGCTATGCTTGCTCAGCAGACTTTAAAACAGTTTTCTATTGGCGATAAAACCGGCCAATTATATTCACTCCCCACCCTAGCCCAAACAACTCAATATCTCTCTATCTCACCTACCTGTCTCAATCCGTATTGTTCTTGAGGCCTTACTACGTCATCAAGATAATGTCAAAATTACCGATGAACATATCAAGGCTTTAGCTACTTGGGAACCTAATGCCAAACGTACGGAAGAGATTCCATTTATTGTGGCACGTGTTGTTTTACAAGATTTTACTGGCGTTCCCTTGCTAGCTGACCTAGCTGCTATGCGCACTGTTGCTGAAAATATGGGTAAAGATCCAAAAAGAATTGAACCACTAGTACCAGTTGACTTAGTAGTAGATCACTCTGTAATGATTGACTATTACGGCACCAAAGAATCATTAGATTTAAACATGAAACTTGAGTTTCAACGCAATAAAGAGCGTTATCAATTTATGAAATGGGGTATGCAAGCCTTTGATACCTTTGGTGTAGTTCCTCCGGGGTTTGGTATTGTTCACCAAGTTAACCTTGAATATCTTGCTCCAGGCGTTCACAAAACTAAAGATGGTATTTACTATCCTGACTCACTAGTGGGTACTGACTCTCATACAACCATGATTAACGGTGTAGGTGTTGTTGGTTGGGGTGTTGGTGGTATTGAAGCTGAAGCAGGTATGTTGGGACAACCAGTCTATTTCCTCACTCCTGATGTTGTTGGTGTAGAGCTAACAGGTCAATTAAAACCAGGCGTAACCGCTACAGACTTAGTACTTACGTTAACAGAATTACTACGCCGCGAAAAAGTAGTGGGTAAATTTGTAGAGTTCTGTGGTGAGGGTACAGCCAGTATTAACGTACCTAATCGTGCGACCATTGCGAACATGGCGCCTGAATATGGTGCGACTATGGGCTTTTTCCCTGTTGATGACAAAACTATCGAATACTTCAAAGGCACAGGTCGCTCTGATGAAGCTATCGAAGCCTTTAAAGCTTATTTCCAAGCTCAAGAGCTTTATGGTATTCCACGTGCCAATGACATCAACTATACCAAATTACTACACTTAGACCTATCAAGTATTGAGCCATCAGTCGCAGGTCCTAAACGCCCTCAAGATCGTATTGTTTTACCAAATATTAAATCGACTTTTGAACAATTGTTTACAGCACCTATTCAAAACAATGGGTTTAACCAAGATGTGGCTGCATTAGACAAAACATACACAGCGCAAAATGGCATTGAGATCAAACAAGGAGATATTCTAATTGCGGCTATCACCTCATGCACCAATACCTCTAACCCTAGTGTATTACTCGCAGCAGGTCTATTAGCCAAAAAAGCGGTAGAGGCTGGCTTACAGATTAAACCTCATATCAAAACTTCTTTAGCCCCTGGATCACGTGTAGTGACAGAGTATTTAGAAAAAACAGGTCTACTGCCTTATCTAGAACAGCTTGGTTTTGATATTTCTGCTTATGGTTGTACTACCTGTATTGGTAATGCTGGTGATTTATTACCTGAGTTCAATCAGCTCATTACTGAAAATAATTTAGTCTGCTCAGCTATTTTATCGGGTAACCGTAACTTTGAGGCACGCATCCATCCAAATATTAAAGCAAACTTCTTAGCCTCACCGCCTCTAGTAGTGGCGTATGCATTAGCTGGCAATATTCGTAAAAATCTAACTGTCGAGCCAATTGCCATAAACAAAGAAGGCAAAGCTATCTATCTACAAGATATTTGGCCAAGCAATGAAGAAATTCAAGCCCTTCTTCCTCAAGCAATGGAACCAACCGTTTATCGCCAAAATTACGAACAAATCAAGACTAATCCCGGAGAGCTATGGAAACGTATTGAAGGCGTCACTGGTAACGTATATAACTGGCCTGAATCAACTTATATTGCTAAGCCACCATTCTTTGATCAATTCAGTATGACTCCTGGATCAATACCTAGTATCAAGCAAGCACGAATCTTAGGTATTTTTGGTGACTCAGTAACGACTGACCATATCTCTCCTGCAGGCTCAATCAAAGAAACATCACCTGCTGGTCAATGGTTAATCCAGCACGATATTTCCAAAGGTGACTTCAACAGCTACGGCTCTCGCCGTGGTAACCATGAAGTAATGATTCGTGGTACGTTTGCCAATGTCCGCATCAAAAACTTAATGATTCCACCCAAAGCAGATGGCTCACTCGTTGAAGGTGGTGAAACTATCTATCAACCAACAGGAGAACAAGTCTCTATCTTTGATGCCGCAATGCGCTATATTAGTCACAATACCCCAACTGTTATCTTTGCAGGTGAAGAATATGGTACAGGTTCATCTCGAGACTGGGCTGCCAAAGGTACTCAATTGCTAGGTGTTAAAGCCGTAATTGCACGAAGCTTTGAGCGTATTCATCGCAATAACCTAGTAGGTATGGGTGTTCTACCATTACAATTTAAAGGTGATGATAGTATTAGTAAACTTGGCATTACGGGTAATGAAGTCATTGATATATCAGGTCTAGAAAATGGTATTCAAGCACAACAAGATGTTGTCCTAACTATCCATCGTACTGATGGTACTAGCACACAGGTCACCGTATTGTTACGTATTGATACGCCAATTGAAGTAGAATACTACCAACATGGAGGCATTCTACCATTCGTCTTACGTCAATTGCTTGCCTAATAAATCTGTTATTGCCGTAAGAAATTACTACCAGTAATAGTAATTTAATAAAGTAGTTTTAATGTGGGCTTTGAGATGAACTCATAAGAGTAAATCCGAGCCCACTGTGCTTTTAATTGAGTTATTATTCCCCATATCTTAAAAATAACGGTTAAATAGCTCACCAAACATACTTTACTAAAGGCTATACCCTCTCTTATTTGTGATAAATATTAATGTCAACACACCAACCTTCGTTATC
>NZ_AYSV01000111.1 GCF_000506865.1 Pelistega indica | reverse complement strand
TCAGAACGATACATTATAGGTATTGATAAATGTTGGTTTCTTCCTAAGGCAATTATGCTTCCAAAATAACAAATCCATAACAAAAACAAATACTAGAAATTTCTACAGAAACAGATATTCCACTATTAAATCCGTAACGTAGTACAACATTTACAAAAACCATCAAAATCATAAAAACCAATAAAATTACATTAATTAAAGTAATAATCTTTTCGATTTTTAATGCATGGTCTATCATCACCTGCTTTCTCATATCAAACCTCAGAATCAAGTTTTTTATTTAGCATCAAGAATTTTTTTTAAAATACTCTTCTGCCGGTTTACCTTTAACCGCTTTATTAATGGCATCTTGAGCAATAGCTTTAAAACTCTCTCGATCAAGTTCCTCATTAACAACCATTCCTTTTTCTTTAAGAAAAGCCAAATTATCAGCCTCCTGTTTTGCATTTAATTCACGCTGATACTTTGCTGCCGCAAATGCTGCGTCTATAACCACTCTTTTATTTTCTTCGTTGAGAGAATCAAACTTTTTTTTATTCATGACTAAAGGTGCTGCAGTATAAGCATGTTTAGTCCGGGATAAATATTTTTGAACAGTTTCAAGACCAGCAGATTTAATTAAATTTACTGGATTCTCTTGCCCATCAATAGTTTTGGTTTCTAATGACGTATAAACCTCAGCAAATGGCATCGGCGTAGGGTTAGCTCCTAAAGCTGAAAAGAAAGCAAGATGTATAGGATTTGGTGTTGTACGTAAAGCTAACCCTTTCACATCTTCTGCTTTTTGGACTGGACGTATATTATTAGTCAAATCACGAAAACCGATTTCCCAAAAAGCCAAACCTACTAAACCATGCGCAGATAGCTTCCCCAACAATTCTTTTCCAATTTGTCCATCTAACACATTATATGCAGCACTAGCATCCTTAAATAAGAATGGAATATCTAATGCATTTAATTCGGGAGCCATTCCTGTAAAATAAGGATTCCCTGATAATTCAAAATCTATCATTCCTCCTCTTACAGCATCAATCATTGCATTATCATTACCTAATTGCCCATTTGGAAAAATTTTTACCTCTAACTCACCTTTACTTTTGTTTTTAACCTCCTCAGCGAAAAACTCTGCTGCTTTGTGCTGACTATCTGTTTGGGGATGCGCATGTGCAAATCTCAAGACTGTAGTAGCGAACGCACTATTCATCAAACTTACACAAATACTACTAAGTATTATTTGTTTAATCATAATATTCTCCTTCCATTTCTTAGTTATTCAAACTTTAATCCCAATTTCCTAGCTCTTTCCCTGTAATTTTCCCAGATAGGCTCTGCTGCCTTTCTAAACTTTTGTATTTCTTTTTCTTCTATATTATTAACTTGTAGATGTGAAGACACGAGCTTTAAAGATTGTTCTCCTAACTGTGTTGATTTTTCACGTTGCCAAATAGCAGCTTCTCGTGCTGCTTCTTCAACTTTTTTTTGTTGTTCAGTAGTTAGTTTTTGCATAAACACCGCACCCTCAAGGAGAACTTGAGTATCATATGAATGGTTTGTTAAGCTTAAATATTTTTGTACTTCATACATTTTTTTTGCATCTATAACAATAAATGGATTTTCTTGTCCATCTACCGTTTTGGTCTCTAATGCCGTATACAATTCATTAACAGGCATTGCAACAGTATTGGCACCTATACTATTAAAAAACTCTACGAACATTTTATTTTCCATAACTCTAAGTTTTATTCCTTTCATATCTTCAATAGTTTTTATAGGTCTTACACTATTTGTTACTTGCCGAAAACCATGATCAAAAAAAGCTAAACCGTGTAGCTTATGTTCATCAAGTTTAGCTAATAGACTTTTCCCAAAAGCACTATCTAATGCAGAAAAAGCGGCTACTCTATCTTTAAAAATAAAAGGTAAATTCACAATCGTAAAGTCATCTTCCAAACTAGCTAAAGTTGCAGTAGATGGTGTAGTGAAGTCTAAAGTACCAGCTTGAACCATGGAAGTCATCGCAACATCGTTACCTAAAATTCCATTTGAATAAACATTAATAACAACTTCACCCTTTGTTTTTTCTTTAACTAAATCAGAAAATTTTTTTGCCCCTAGAGTCAATGGATGCGTATCGGGCAAACTTGTACCTAAACGTCCAATAACATTAGCACTAGCTGAACTACTAAAACCAGCGATTGCCATCACTAAAAATAGTGTTTGGGAAATTTTTTTCATTTATGTCTCCTAAATTAAACTTTATATAAAGTAACTGCATTTTTATAAAAAATATTTTCTAAATCTAAAATGTTTAAATGTGATAATCCTTTATAGAAGCCATCCATTAAATAATTAGCATCAACAACAATACTATCTACAGGAAAGTTTGTTCCAAATAATAATTTTTTACTATCAAATAATTCTGTTAATGATTGATAAATAACCTGATTTCGTTGATAGTCCCATTTTTGAAACTCTCCAAATCCTGATATCTTCATAAATACGTTATTAAGATGAGAAATTCTCTTTAATGATTCATACCATTTTTGAACAATAGCATCCTCCCTGCTTCCGGGCATTCCTGCATGATTAATAACAATTTTCAGATTAGGAAATCTCTGTTTGACTTCAATTAATTCTGGTAAATGCCACCATGCAGTTTGAACTTCAAAAATCAAATCATATTGATCAAGAATTTCTAACCCATTCAAAAAATCAGTGGTCAACATTGTCTTAGATTCTGGCAAAGTAGAGTAATAATCTTCAAATGGAATAACTTTAGGTTTTTGCCTAATACCTTTTACAAGAGAGTATTGTTTGATTATGTTAATTTGTTCTCTAAAATTTACTTCCAATCTACTTTGGCATAAAATCGCACGAATAAAATTATCCTGATTATTGGAAATTACAAATTCAATTTCACCTTTAGCATCATCCTCAATCCACTCTGTCTCAACAAAAGCTGTACCAAAAATATTATGCTTTTTAAAATCTTTTTGATAATCATTGAGCAAATAGTTTTTGCGAATCTTTGTATAATCCCCATATCTAAATGGGATTACACTTTCTTCCATTAGCCAAGGATTCTTTTTTTGAGATATATTCCAAATATGCATATGTGCATCAAATTTCGGAATCTCCATAATAGTGCTTAGATTCATATTTTATTTTCCTGCACTTCTACGACGATAAGCTTTAATCATCGGCATAACTAAAGCTAAAACTGTAGCCAATAAGAATACAAGCGAAATTGGACGTTCTAAAATTAACCACCAATTTCCTTTTATCATTGTCAACGTTTGACCTAATCTTAATTCCAAAACGCCACCAAGAATTAAACCAATAGTCATTGGAATAAGAGAAAATCCGAAAAGTCTCATCAAGTATCCTAATCCACCGAATATTAAAGCGATATAAATATCAACTACTGATAAATTAACTGAATATGAACCTACAATACAAAATACAAACACTGTGGGCCAAAGAATAGATGTAGGAATGAAAGTTATCCGAGCAAAAATTTTGGCTCCAATCAAACCCAAGACTACAAAAACTACATTAGCCAACAACATTGCCCAAAAAATTGTATATATAGTCTCACCTTTTTCTATGAATAAATTTGGCCCTGGATTAATTCCATGAATCATTAATCCAGCAAGAATTACTGCAGCAGTAGGACTACCTGGAATACCTAACGCAAGACTAGGAACCATGGATCCTCCTGTTGCTGCATTATTTGCGGCTTCAGCCCCAGCAATCCCCTCTATAGATCCCTTGCCAAACATTTCAGGCTCTTTGGACCATCTTTTAGCCTCGTTATATCCAACAATTGATGCAACCGTAGCACCCTCAGCAGGTAGAATTCCAATGAAAGTACCAATTCCTGTTGATCTTAAAATAGTTTTCCAAGTTTTTTTATAATCTTCAAATGTTGGTAATTTAATGCTATCCATTTGAACTAACTGACGTGTTATTTTTGCCTGTGATGCCTGAACAAACAATTCACTAATACCAAATACTCCAATCATGACAGGGACTAAATCTATACCCTCTTTTAGAGCTGATATACCAAAAGTAAAACGATCAACTGTCGTCAAAGGATCTATACCGATAGTTGCAATTAAAATCCCAAAAAAACCAGCCAATAAGTTCTTAATTACTGAACTGTTACCTACTGTTGCTAGCATAGATATTGCAAAAATTGTCAACGTCAGATATTCTGGGGGTGAAAATCTATACGCAATACCTGCAAGTAATGGAGCAGCAACCATTAAACAAATCACACTTAAGACACCACCTATTCCTGATGCAACTGTAGCTATACCTAATGCTCTTCCAGCTTCGCCTTTCTGAGCAAGAGGATAGCCGTCTAGACATGTAGTAGCACTAGCTGATGTGCCTGGAGTATTAATTAAAATAGCAGTTATTGCTCCCGCAAAAGTAGCAGCACAATAAATTGTTAGCATAATCGTAGCTGCCTCTACTACTCCCATAGTAATTGTAAAAGGTAAAATTAACGCCACTCCAGTAGTAGCATTTAAACCTGGGAGTGAGCCAATTAATATACCTGATATGGATGCAACCAATATCCATATTAAAAGTTGAAAATCAGCTAAATTCCCCAACGAACTCATTACAATATCCATAACTTATCCATAAATATAGTGAACAATTAAACCATCAGGAAATCTTATATTTAAGAGCATGCCAAACAACATATAAACAAATAATGGTATGCATATACCCAATATGAATAATGATCCAATACCAATTTTCCCTGACCATAAAATGTTAATTGCAATTGCTGTAAAAGAAATTGCTAAGAAAAAATCGATATTCAACATAATTAAAAAAAAATGGTATTACAGCAGCTATTTTTATTGTCATCACATTAAATTTAGCCTCTGTATCTTCTAGAATATTCCTCTCCTTGAAATACATTAAAAAGGTTAAACCTATGATAATTAATGAGCATCCAATAGGAAATGTAGCTGGCTGCAGCCCCCTCTTTAATATAGGAGGAAGATCATCAAACTGATAAGCAAAAAAAATACACTAGTACTGAAAATAATAAAATAACTAGCGTTAAAATTAGATTTTTAGATTTAGTTAATTGCATGTCTTCCTCCGAGGTGATTACTTCTTAATAAAACCAAGCTGCTTCAAAGAACTTCTCATCTCTTGATCTGCTTCTTCTAATTGTTTTCCCCAAACTTCTTTATTTGCAATTGATGTTTCATCTAAACCTAAATTATCAAGAAATTTATGATACTCCGGTTTTTTCATTGCATCCAAGATAGCTTTTTCAATTTTTTCAACGACATCAGGTGGTGTTCCTGCTTTTACCACAAACCCACGTACTGTTGATAAACTTACAGGAATTCCTAATTCTTTTGCTGTTGCAACATGTGGAAGCGCTTTCATTCTTTCATCAGCTAAGACAACTATTGGACACACTTGGCCTGCATCTATTTGCACCTTTGCCTCACCAAGATTTAAAACTCCAACATCCACTCCGCCAGACACTATCTGTGTTGATATTTCATTGCCACCCTCAAAAGGAATCACTTCAGCAGTTTTCAAATTTCCTTTCGCCGTAAAAGCGAAAGCAGAAACATCATCAATACCTCCCAAATGAGTTGTACCGTACGTAAACGCCTCTTCTTTCTGTTTATCAATAAACTGATTGGCATTTTCAAATCGCTTACACTTAACCATCAAAATCTGAGGGTCATCAGTTGCTCTTGCTATTGGAATTAAATCTTTAAGAGTAGTTTTCGTACTACCTTTAGCTACCTCAGCAGCTTGCCCACTTGTATACGTTAAAATCGTATAACCATCTGCAGGTCTTGAATCTAAATACTCTAATGACAATGCTCCCCCTCCACCCTTTTTATTAATAATTGTTATTGATTTTTCAAAAATTGGTTCTAAAAGACTAGCGGTTATTCGAGCTGTCAAATCTGTCCCACCACCTGCTCCTGAATGTGTAACCATTTCCAGATTTTTTTTCTGGAAATGCCGCCATAGCATTTGCTGATAACATAGCTGCTACTAGAACTAATTAATTTTTTTTTCATATTTGTCTCCTAAATTAAATTTAATTACTCTGGTAATCAATACTATTTACTAATGCTTTCCCAAATTCAGGAATTGATATTTCAAACACATCTCCATCTTGTGTTTTTATTCCATCTGCAAAGCTTAGTGTTGATGTGCCAAAAAAATGTATATGCATATCTCCTGGTTTACAAAATTGTTCATATTTAAAATGATGCTTTTCAAGATTTGCTATTGAATGCACCATATTATCCTCTCCTGTTAAAAATGTTTTCTCCCACACAACATTACCATTGCGCACAATTTTACTAACCCCTGTTAAATCTTTAGGCAACTCCCCAACCAAAATTTCTGGACCTATACTACATGGACGTAATTTAGAGTGTGCCAACAGTAAATAATTTTGTTTTTCTTTCACATGATCAGAAAACTCATTACCAATACAAAATCCTATTCGGATTGGTACTCTTGCTTTATTAATAATATATAACCCGACAATTTCAGGCTCTTCTCCAGCATCTTCAGCGAATGATGGTACAGGCAATGATTGATAAGGTGGGACTACGATAGATCCATCTCCTTTATAAAACCACTCTGGCTCAGCCCCTAGTTCTCCATCCTGAGGTTTGCCACCCTCCATTCCTCGCTTAAACATTTTCATGGAGTCAGACAAGTTATCCTCATTCAATTTGGCATGCATCGCATTACGTGTATCAGCACTCCCCATATGCGTTAACCCTGTCCCACTAACTAAGCAATGTGCCTCATCTGGATGCATCATTGGGATTTCAATACAACCTTGTTCAATAGCATCAGCATAATTTATGATGTCATCAGTCAGTCTTTTGGAAATATAGCTTTCAATATCTTCACCATCAAACACTAGTTCCTTCAAAAGATTATATGTACTACCATCAAAATCAATTAGACGAAGACTATTCTCATTTTCTACCACTGCTGTACGAGATTTATTCTTAACTTTTAACGATACTAATCTCATTTTTTCCTCTATTATTCAATAATTTTGAATTGGTCTAAATAATCAGTATTTAGAGTCAATCCCAAACCTGGCGTATTATCATCCAACTGTAAAAAACCATTTTCTGCTACAGGTTCACCTTTAAATATGTAGTAGAAAAGCTCGTTCCCAACTTCTACATGGAACTGTGGAAAATACTCACTCATAGGGCAATTAACACTACTCATAGTAAGGTGGTAATTATGCATTTGGCCTGCATGAGGGATTACAGGAACACTATAGGCTTCACATAAAGCATTAATTTGTAGAAGTTCAGACCAAATCTGACAAATGAGTTGCAAAAAAGAGAGTTTCCCGTTTGAATAAGAGGTGCGAATCTTTTAAACAAACAAAAGGAAACTCTCATGTTACATACTACCAATAATGTGATTAAACATAAAGCAGGACTGCTTAATTTAGCAGAGCAATTAAAAAATGTGTCGCAAGCATGCAAAATTATGGGCGTATCTGAGGGATTACATTTTATC
>NZ_AYSV01000110.1 GCF_000506865.1 Pelistega indica | reverse complement strand
GGTGGATGAACAACCTGAAGAGGATGAGTATGAGTACGACGATGACGATGACGATGACGATGACGATGACGATGACGATGACGATGAATCATCAGATGGTAGACTTATTTTAGATTACCATGACTCACGGGGGGTGATAGAGTTCATCCCTTCCAAGACCCTAGATGAGGAGAACCCAGTGGCATTAGGGTTGGAGCTAGAGTTTGAGGTAAATGGCGGATATAACCGATACGATAAAGCCAGTGATATCTTAGAAGCGGGAGAGTACTATTACGATAGCCAAGAGGATACGTCTTACTACTACCTTAGCCTAGAGAGCGATGGATCACTTAATCGTGGCTTTGAGATGGTCACCTCATGGACAGGGTTAGACGTCCATGAAGCGATGTTAAATGCCATCCTTGACCCAGAGGTAACTAAAGGATTACGTAGTCATGACACTAGCACATGTGGGCTACACGTACATATCTCAAAGTCTGGGATGAGTATTATTCATCAGCTAAAACTGGCCATATTTATCCATGCCCCTGAAAACCAAGACTTTTTGGATGCTATCGCTCGTCGCGCAGCTAATAGCTACAGTCTACGCTCTGAACACTCTAAAGAAATGTACGAGACGCACTATAAGGCGATGATGTCAGGTGACTATTACAACGACTCTTTATTAGCGACACATCCCTATTATTACCTCAAACACAAATGGCATGAAGCGACTAAACATATCCATGAAGATGGGTCAGTAACGCACAATATGACCTTTACGCAGTACATCAAACAAAAAGCGGTTATAGGTACGTTTCTTTATGCTGGGGACCGTTACAAAGCGTTGAACTTTGAGAACGCTGATACTATTGAGTTCCGACTCTTCAGGGGAACAACCAAATTCAGCACGGTGATGGCAACGTTAGAGTTCGTAAACGCCCTATATTTCTACGCCAAGCAATCAAGTTGGCAACAGCTAACGGTTGAGGACTTTTTGGCATGGGTTAATGATGTCAAACAAGAGAAGTTCACACGTTACCTACGCCCTTACATCGTAGAGCGTGATGCAGGCGACGCTACCACTACCGCACACAAACCAACCAAAGTGAGCAGTGCAAACACCGCTAGTGATGAGACACCTAAGAAGAAAGAGAAACGAGCGAAAGCTCCTCGAGTAATCTACGGACGCTTTGCCCCTGACCGTGTAGCTGCGTAAGGCAGTATCACACTATAAATAGACCATTTAACAAATGAAAGGATTAAAATTATGTGTTTATTAATTACACAATTAGCCACTGCCCCATCCATACCAGACCATTGGCTGGAGGATTTTTATTCATACAACCCAGACGGCGCTGGGGTCATGTACGTCGAGGACGGACGCTTACAAGTCCATAAAGTCGTGCCTACATGTGCCGAAGATTTTATTAAACTCTTTAGAGACCATGCCGATGGGCGCGAGTGTGCCATCCATTTGCGTTGGCGCACACATGGCGATATCAATAATGAGAACACCCATCCGTATGAGGTGTTCGGAGAGGACCACAAAGACGGTGCGCTGTGGATGATGCACAACGGCGTGCTAGCAACTGGCAATGCGATGGACACCACCAAATCAGACACGTGGCACTTTATCCGTGACTACTTACGACCGATGCTGGAACACGACCGACGCATCCTCTTCACCTACCAATTCCAAGAGATGCTGGGCAAGTTCATTGGCAACAATCGGTTTACCTTTTTGGACGCCTCAGGTCAGATGGTAACTATTAACGAGGAGCAAGGCGTACGATGGGGTGGACGCTGGATGAGTAACACGTACGCATGGAGTGCCCCATTGCACCTTGAGACCAAGGGAGCCTTAAAGATTACGACTACGCCACTTATAGAGACTATCGCAGAGATAGACCTAGCTGAAATACCAGAGCGTCCTACGTATGGTGTCACAGGTGACCCAACACAATCATGGCGATGGAGCGACACCGTAGGGGCAAACACCTACGGCTATGAGGATGAGTATGGAGATTATGTATATGCCCAAGCCGAAGCCTTACATGAGGAGATTGGAGAGCTAGGGTTAAGCGTGGCATTTAAGCAGCTTGATGAGAACGTTATATTGGATGCCATTACCTACTACGGCGAGGATGTGTTATGGGAGCTTGTCTACCAAGCACATGATGGGTATATCACTGAGCAAGAATTAGTCAACACTATACGGGCGGCAGCAACTGAGGGCACTGCCCAACCAACACAACCAACACATGAACAACTAGGAGCATAACGATGGAAGAATTATTTGGATTAAAAAGACTCTTGATATCGATCACTAACGACAAACAGATTGTAATTGCCTTAGGCGAGCGCAACATGGACGACTTACGATACTATATACACTTTTTAGATACCCATTTACTACACAAGGAGGGCACAGTATGAGCTATGAGGAACAACGAGACGTTCCCGAACTGCCTGAAGTTATTTACCCTTGCTCTACACAAAGCCCCTACCTAGGGGCACTTGGGCAAGCGATGTACAATATATTCTTTTCGATGGCAGGTATCCCTGACAGTTCCATAGGGGTATCGGGAATGTTTTATGAGAAAGATAACGAGTGTTGGATGTATTTCCATGCAGGGGAAGATAACAAGCTTTATCTTGACTTTTATGATGGTGTAGTGAGTGAGGAAACGTTTATCAATACGCAGATAGTTGACTTCAATATCGTTGAGGATGGCAAGTATGGCAGTTTGCTACTTGATGCGAGTTGCTAGGTATCGTCTGATACGATAACTGTAATACAGAGAGGCTGGTAATACCAGCCTTTATTTTTTACTTATTTATATTTACACCTATACATGTTTATTACCTATACACATGTTGTATGTTTCCTATTATGTAGGAAAGATTTCCATCTCTATCTCATGCATTAACACCAAATAAAACCCATATAAATTATTCAATGATTAGTGAATTTTACTGATGTGTATTTTTATTAATAGAAATACGCTCAGTACGATTGTCTGTGTCAAAAAACTCAATGCAGCGATGTGCTGCCTGCCTCTATGAGTTCTGGGTATACAGATAATCATGCAGCTCCCCGAATACGAATAGTAGGGGATATTAGAAAGATATTAATGACAAATTAAAAGGACTTGTCATGCTTATTGATATAACAGATGCAACGCCAGAAAAGTTAAGAGCCACCATTACCCAGTTGTTGGCACACACGAATGACCTTGAGGAATCGATGAGGAAACTAGTAGCTGAACGTAATACGCTAGCCGAAATAGTGAATAGGCTAATGGGTGGTGCGTTTATGGCGGACTATAAACTGCGACGTAAATGGATGCTGACACCAGCAGGCATCGTTGACGAAGGGCAGTTCTTGCCTGAGATTGATGACTCAATCACCATTCATAAAATCAAAGGACACCCAACAGCAAGAGCCTTGCGTATGGCTAATGTTATGTTACCTAAGATTGTAACGCATGTTACACCAACCTACTATCCTGTATATTATGGATGGGAAAAGTACTTAACATTTAAAGATGTTCCTGAAGGCGCTGAGGTAACTATGACTGAAGTCAAGAAGCACTTACCAACGCAAGCAGCTGTGTTAAATGACTTATTGGCAACACTCAAACCTGTGCGTGATAAACAAAAAGCTATTATGAAACGAAGAGAGGGAGGGATGTTTTCTATCGTGGATTAGTGGATTATTATCACTCATGTAAGCTATACATCAGCTATTAAATCACTCAATAATGTAGCCTAAGATTTAAGAGTTAATATTTTTTCATTGGCTTGTTAGACTTAATTCATTGATGTAAGGCCTGCACCGTGAGGATGGGGCATTCAATCGTTAGCCCTCCTTGATTGGAGGGCTAATTGTTTTTGGAAGCCTATACTGGATCTGCATTTATTCGATAAAATTTTTCTGGTTATGCTCAATACGTGCCTTGTGTTGATCGTGGTATTTTAGTGAACAATGGAAGTAGTGGGGTAATAATAGATCTTAGTGAATAGAATAAATTTACCACCTCCATTTCTACGCTACAATAAGCTTCTATCTATTCGAGTTGTCCATCTTTTGATGGCAGTAGTGAGCATATACCAGTTTTACTTTAGGTATTATTCATTTTATACAAAGGTTTATTGTCGTTATATGAAATTCTCTCGTTTTCTTTTTTCTACATTGAGTGGCTTAGTTATTAGTCAATTGGCATGGGCAAATACTTATATTGAAAATCGACTCAATAAGCCTGTGCCGGGTGGGGTAGCGGTAGTTAATCTTGATGCATATAGTCAAGGTGGGGTATTACCTACAGTTCGTTATCAAGGTAATCGTGTTTTAGTGGTTAAATCGGATCAAAATATCTTGGCAATTGTTGGTATTCCGTTAAAAACCTCTGCTGGAGCTCAAACACTGGTAGTAAGTAGTCAGGGTAAAGAGTCGCAAGTGAGTTTTAATGTTGGAAGTAAGAAATACAAAGAACAACATATTAAGCTTTCAAGTAATAAGCATGTTAATCCTTCTGCTGAAGATGAAGCGCGTTTTAAGCGTGAACTCAATGAGCAATTAGCCGCTTATAAGAATTTTCGTGAAGTAAAACCAAGTAATATTGTACTAGATAGACCTGTTGATGGTGGACATTATTCTAGTCCATTTGGCTTGCGTCGTTTTTTTAATGGACAGGAGCGTAATCCTCATTCCGGCTTGGATATTGCTGTTCCTCAAGGTACACCGGTTAAGGCTGCTGCGGATGGGATAGTAACGATTGTGGCAGATTATTTCTTTAATGGAAAAACGGTTTTTGTCGATCATGGACAGGGTATGGTAACCATGTATTGTCATTTATCCGCCATTGATGTGAAAAAAGGGCAAGCCGTAAAAAGAGGTGAGTTATTAGGTAAGGTTGGCTCTACAGGACGTTCTACTGGCCCACATCTTCATTGGAATGTTAGTTTAAATAATGTACGAGTGGATCCCGCTATTTTTGTAGGTGCGTTTCAGCCTTAATGAAGAAAATCTTATGTCTATTAGATAGTTGTAGGGAAGTGGTAGGAGCATGATGATTCGTCTACTCTGTGAAGAGGATTATCCTCAGTGGTTGTCCTTATGGCAGG
This sequence comes from Pelistega indica, assembly GCF_000506865.1. Classification (GTDB taxonomy): domain Bacteria; phylum Pseudomonadota; class Gammaproteobacteria; order Burkholderiales; family Burkholderiaceae_B; genus Taylorella; species Taylorella indica. Next base: position 9,788 of record NZ_AYSV01000110.1, on the reverse strand, counting down.
ATTATTTGACATTTAATCATCAAACATTAGCTCTATCTATTACACAACATACTTGGAAAAATTTAACGCAAAGTGAGGCATTAAAGGCGTGGGGTGCGTTTAGTAATACAGGTGAGTTACTTGCGTTTATTCATATTGTGAAGCATCCACATACGTGGAGTGATAGGCATTGTATCTATATTGAGGATTTATTTGTGGTAGCTTCTGCTCGCCGGCAAGGTATTGCACGTCAACTCATTGAAACTGTCTATGCATACGCTAAAGAACATCAATGCCACCGAGTGTATTGGGTGACAGGGGCGAATAACATCCAAGCACAAGGGTTATATTCGACATTAGCGACTAAGATGGATATGATTCAGTATAGAAAAGTCGTAGAGTAAACAACATGTTAAATAAACCACCATACCGTAAAGCCAATACGATAGAAGAATTAGCAGAAAACTTAGCGACTATTCAAGCACGAATAGCGCTTGCTTGTGAGCGTGTGGGGCGAGATAAGCAATCTGTACGTTTATTGCCAGTGACTAAGACGGTGGATGAAGAACGCTTGCGTATGGCGTATCAACTTGGTTGTACGACAATGGGAGAAAATAAGGTTCAAGAGGCATTAGCCAAATATGAAGCGATGCAGGATCTAGCCATTAAATGGTCAATCATTGGTCATTTGCAGACGAATAAAATTAAATATGTAGCACGTTTTGCAGATGAGTTCCAAGCATTGGATAGTTTGAAAGTGGCTGAGCAATTAAATGAACGATTACGACAGCACAATCGTACACTTGATGTATTGATTCAAGTCAATACGTCAGGGGAAGAGAGCAAGTATGGGCTAGTACCTCAGGAAGTCGCTACGTTTATAGAAAAGTTGGCACCCTTTAAACAGTTAAACGTCAAAGGGTTAATGACACTGGCATTATTTTCAGCGGACCAACAAAAGGTACGCGATTGCTTTATTCTTTTACGTCAATTAAGAGATTCTCTACGAGATAATTTACCAGAGGGGATGTCACTGGAAGAACTTTCAATGGGTATGTCAGGTGATTTTGAAATAGCTATTGAAGAGGGAGCCACCATTGTACGGATTGGTCAAGCTATTTTTGGCGCAAGAAATATTCCTGACTGGCATTATTGGCCAGAAAATAACACGCATTTGTAGGTAGAAAGTAATGAATAAAACCGTTTTAGTATTACGTCATTTACAGTTTGAAAATTTAGGTATTTTAGAACAAGAGTTGATACATCAAGGCTATACGATTGAGTATGTCGAAGCTCCTCTGGCTAATTTTTCACAATTGGATGCTATTAAGCCAGATTTATTGATTGTCTTAGGTGGACCGATTGGAGTATATGAAGAGGCTATCTATCCTTTTTTACAGTCAGAATTACAGTTTATCCAAACAAGATTAGCGAGTAAAAAACCTATTTTAGGTATTTGTTTGGGGGCTCAATTAATGGCAAGGGTCTTGGGTGCTAAGGTCTATGCGACAGGCAAAAAAGAAATTGGTTATGCACCGCTGATTTTGACGGAGCAAGGACAAAAAAGTGTGCTTGCGTTATTGAATGAAACGCCTGTATTGCATTGGCATGGCGATCAATTTGAAATCCCTGCTGGGGCACAGCATTTGGCAAAAACGACAGTGTGTGATTATCAAGCATTTCAATACCAACAATTTGCATTAGGGTTGCAATTTCATTTAGAGGCTGATGCTGAAGCAATTGAATTGTGGCTGGTTGGACATGCATGTGAGTTAGCACAGGCAAAAATCAATATTGCTGAAATCAGGGAGCAAGCGAAAACATATGGTGAAGCGTTGAAAAAAGCTGGAATTGCTGTATTTAGAGCATGGCAACAAGAAGTAGGGCTCTAAAAAAAATAAAAAGCCAAATAGTCGTGTTGTTGCTATTTGGCTAATGGTTTAGTTGGCTAGAAATTAGATATTTATAAGCCTTAATAATGCATTACTTAATGATGCGTTATAAAGCACCTAGGTAGTGCTCTTCATAATACGCATCATCTTACTTCAACACTTATGCAACGCTTGCTTCTTTGCCTGTAAGCAAATAGTACATTGTTTCATAAACAGAGCGAATTTGATCACCAAATGGGAGAGGGTCTTTACCGCGGAAGAATAGACCTTTTCTCACATCGCCATTTAAAGCATCGGTTAGGCGCTGGTCAATGCAAAATTGTCCAATTTTACTAATCCCATCCCGAAGTCCACATGTTTGTAAGCAATTTAATGCTTGTACGCAACGACGTGGGTCAGCTTTGGCATTGGCTTGTAGCTTTGCTTCTGTTTGTAAGTATTTTTTTAGGAAAGGTGTTAACACGCCTCGTGCAGGTAAACCAGCAACAGACATAAATTCAACAATATCTTCAGGCTTGGCTTCTGACAGTGTTTTCTTAAAATTAATATGTGCATCCCCTTCTTTAGTTACAGCAAAGGCGGTGCCGATTTGAACAGCATTTGCTCCCCATTCTTGGATAGCTGTACGGATTTTTTTAACATGAGCCATACCACCAGCCAGAATAAGAGGAATTTTTTCGCTTTCTAGTCCTAATTGTTTAAAGACTTCTTGCGTTTCTTCAATCACTCGACGGAAGCTAAAACGTTCATTATTTAAATCTGAAATTTGTTGAGCACCGAGATGACCGCCAGCATGATTAGGGTGTTCAATCACGATTGCATCAGGTAAGCGATTTTTTTTCATCCACCGTTTTAAGACAACTTGAATTCCTCGTGACTCAGACAAAATAGGTAATAGTGCAACATCGGGGTGGTCGGCAGTCAAATCAGGTAATTCAAGAGGTAAACCTGCGCCCATCACAATAGCTTGAGCACCTGATTCGCAGGCTTGTTTTACTAAATTAGGATAGTCAGTCACCGCTTTCATGACATTGACTGCGATAATGCCCTTACCATCAGCTTGAGCGAGGGCTTTTTTAATTTCACGGTCTAAGGCAATATGGTTGAGTCTATCGTAATTTTCTTGGGTGGGGTTGGCTTTGGATTCAGCCAGTAAATCAGGATGTAAATGACGTAAATCAATACTGGCAATAGTTCCTACACCATTTTCTCTGGCGACAGCACTAGCAAGCTGGCTAGCAGAAATACCTACACCCATACCGCCTTGGACGATAGGAAGTAGTGATTTGGAACGAATAACAAGAGGATTGTAAATAGTGTGCATAATGCTTCCACCCAGAAAATAAACATGACTATTTTACCTTAATTTCAAACATCGTATGAAATACCACAGTAAAAAACAAGGTCTATAGAGTTTGTTAATCCTTAGTGCAAAATAAGATGATTTTTGCTATTGAATTGAGATAGGGTTTTGCCATTAAGGGGATATGATTTTATTAGTAAGCATATTACTTAGAGGCTGATGGCACGATATTATTACAACAGTTAAAATATTGATTTTGTTATGTTTATAGACAAAATTTGAAATAACTGTTAATATTATCAGCTTGTTCCAATCTTAGGCTTTTTAAAGTTCGAACGAATTTGGGGCAAGCGATTAACTTGGGTCTTACAAGAGTTAGTGTTTTTGATTAACCACCTAAAGTTAACATTTTAAGAGTACTATTTATTATGCCTAAAATGAAAACCAAGAAAAGTGCTGCTAAGCGCTTTCAGGTACGCGGTAGCGGTTCAATTAAGCGTGGTCAAGCGTTCAAACGCCACATTCTAACTAAGAAAACCACAAAAAATAAACGTCAATTACGCGGTTCAGCTGCAGTTCACGAGTCTAACGTGGCTTCAGTTCGCGCGATGATGCCTTTTGCTTAATAGGAGAATACTATGCCTCGCGTAAAACGCGGTGTAACCGCACGTGCTCGTCACAAAAAAGTTATTAATGCTGCTAAAGGTTATCGTGGTCGTCGCGGTAACGTGTTCCGTGTTGCTAAGCAAGCGGTAATGCGTGCCGGTCAGTATGCTTACCGTGACCGTCGCAACAAAAAACGCACTTTCCGTGCTTTATGGATTACTCGTATCAATGCTGCTGTTCGTGATCAAGGTTTAACTTACAGTGCATTTATCGCTGGCTTGAAAAAAGCAGCTATTGAGTTAGACCGCAAAGTATTAGCTGATATGGCTGTTAATGACAAAGCAGGTTTTGCTGCTATTGTTAAACAAGCTAAATCGGCCCTAGGTGCTTAATCAGTGTTTTAATTTATTAAAAAATTGATTGTAAAACCCTTGCAGGCGGGGCTCAAATTTGGGCTCCGTTTGTTTTTTTAATGTATGGTAATGTCATGTCACAGACTCTCGATGATTTAATTCAACAAGCAAAACACAGTTTTGAAAATGCACCTGATGCTGCTTCTTTGGAAAATGAAAAAGCCAAGTTTCTAGGTAAAAGTGGTAGTATCACGGCGTTAATGAAAGGTTTAGCCCAATTATCACCAGAAGAAAAACGTGAAGAAGGTGCACGTATTAATCAGGCTAAGCAGGCTATTGAACAGTTGCTAAAAGATCGTCGCGAAGCGTTTGCGCAAGCGGAATTAAATGCTCGTCTAGCCGCAGAAACGATTGATGTGACTCTACAAGGTAGAGGAATTGACATGGGTGGTATTCACCCAGTGATTCAAACATGGCAACGTTAATTTGAACAAATCTTTAAATCAATTGGTTTTGCTGTGGCAGATGGTCCAGAGATTGAGGATGATTGGACAAATTTTACCGCCCTCAATAATCCAGAAAACCATCCTGCACGTTCCATGCAAGATACATTTTATGTGGATATGAAAGATGCAAAAGGCTTGCCTTTATTGCTTCGTACCCACACAAGTCCGATGCAGGTGCGCTATGCACGTATGCACAAACCACCTATTAAGGTCATCGCACCCGGTCGCACGTATCGTGTAGACTCTGATGCTACTCACTCACCGATGTTCCATCAAGTTGAAGGGTTATGGATTGATGAAAACATTTCCTTTGCAGACTTAAAAGGTGTTTATACGAATTTCTTACGCGCATTTTTTGAAACAGATGATTTATGCGTGCGTTTCCGTCCATCATTCTTCCCCTTTACAGAGCCATCAGCCGAAATTGATATGATGTTTACGTCAGGTCCCAATAAAGGTCGCTGGTTAGAGATTTCTGGCTCTGGTCAAGTGCATCCTGTGGTTATTCGCCATTATGGATTAGATCCCGAAAAATATGTAGGCTTTGCGTTTGGTTCGGGTATTGAGCGTTTGACAATGTTACGTTATGGCATTAATGATTTACGCCAGTTTTACGAAGGTGATTTGCGTTTTTTAAAGCAATTCAATGTTTAACCGTGTAACTTCTTATTTGGATAATTAATCATGTTAGTTTTAGAGTCTTGGTTACGTGAAGTTGCTAACCCAAATTTAAACACAGAAGAATTAACTCATCGCCTAACAATGGCTGGGCTTGAGGTAGAGGGAGTTGAGCCTATTGCTCCTCCTTTTAGTGGTGTTGTTGTCGCTGAAATCAAAGAGGTCGCACAGCATCCAAATGCGGATAAATTACGTATTTGTCAGGTTGATGCAGGTACTGGTGAGCTTTTACAAATTGTATGTGGTGCACCGAATGCCGCCAAAGGTATCAAAGTTCCTTTAGCAACGATTGGTGCGGTATTACCAGGAAATTTTAAGATTTCCAAAGGCAAACTAAGAGGTGAAGAATCTTTTGGTATGCTTTGCTCAGCCAAAGAATTAGGTATTTCAGAAGAAAGCTCAGGTCTATTAGTGTTAGATGAAACATTAGCTGTAGGACAAAATATTCGTGATGCCTTAAAACTTGATGACAATGTTATTGAAATCAAATTAACGCCTAACCGTGCAGACTGTTTATCTATTTATGGTGTTGCTCGTGAAGTAGCTGCATTAACTGATGCACCATTAAAAGCATTTGATTTTACACCTGTCCCTGTGACAATTCAGGATACGCTAAAAGTTAATGTACAAGCGACTGATTTATGTGGTCGTTTTGCTGGTCGTGTGATTCGTGGGGTGAATGCTAAGGCAGCCACACCTGATTGGATGAAAGCACGTTTGGAAGCGGCAGGACAGCGTTCAGTTTCTATTCTAGTTGATATCTCTAACTATGTAATGCTTGAGTTAGGTCGTCCTACACATATGTTCGACTTGGATAAAATTAATGGTGATATTAGTGTTCGTTGGGCAAAAGAGGGCGAAAGTCTGGAGTTACTCAATGGTCAAACAGTGGAATTAGATGCTGAAGTAGGTGTTATTGTTGCAGGCAATACGATCGAAAGTCTTGCTGGTATTATGGGGGGGGAGGCAACTGCTGTTTCAGATGAGACAAAAAATGTCTATCTAGAAGGTGCTTTCTGGTATCCTGATGCTATTGCTGGTCGTGCTCGTCGCTTTAAATTCTCATCTGAGGCAAGCCATCGTTTTGAACGAGGTGTAGATTTTCATCATGTCACAGAGCATATGGAATACATCACTCGCTTAGTACTTGAGCTATGTGGTGGTCAAGCTGGTCCTATTGATGACCAAATTTTAAATTTGCCTGAGCGTAAACCCGTACAATTACGTTTAGCACGTTGCCAAAAAATTCTAGGTATTGCTGTTAGCAAAGAGCAGGTCGCTAGTATTTTTACTCAATTAGGTTTGGTATTTACAGAAGCAAATGATGTATTTACGGTAACGCCTCCGTCATACCGTTTCGATATTGAAATCGAAGAGGACTTGATTGAAGAGGTGGCGCGTATCTATGGCTTTGACAATATTCCTGATGTAGCACCAATTGTTCCGGCAATCATGCTACCAACGGATGAAACTGTACGTAGTGAACATACTATGCGCCAAGTGATGGCTGCTCAGGGTTATCAAGAAGTGGTGAATTTCAGTTTTGTGGAGCGAGCTTGGGAAGAGGACTTTATGGGGAATAAAGATCCTATTGCCTTACTAAATCCAATTGCTAGCCAATTAGCTGTGATGCGTTCAGGTTTGACGGCAGGGTTAATTGCGAATATTGTTTACAATGCTAAACGCAAACAAAACAGAGTGAAAGTATTCGAGTTGGGACGTGTATTTAGTCGTAATGCTTCAGTACATGACGGTGATTTGACCGTGGCTAATGTTGATCAACCCTTACACCTTGCCGGTGCTTCTTGGGGATTGGCATATCCCGAACAATGGGGACTGGCTGCTCGTCAGGTCGATTTCTTCGATGTCAAAAAAGATGTTGAAAACCTTTATGGTCGTGCAGCTGCACAATTAACATTTGTGCCTTTAACTAATCACCCTGCGTTGCACCCAGGGCGTAGTGCAGAGATTGTGTTAGAGGGTAATGTAGTTGGTTTTGTGGGTGAGCTTCATCCTGTATGGGTACAAAAATATGAGCTTAATCATGCGCCAGTTGTGTTTGAGGTGACAGTTTCATCGTTAAAAGCACAAGCATTGCATCAGCCAAAAGAACTATCAAAACAACCAATCGTGATTCGTGACTTAGCTGTATGGGCGCCAAATACGCTCGCAGTACAGTCTTTGATTGATAGTATTCAGCAAGCAAGTCGTAAAGTACCTGAGCTCTCAATTATTCAAGATATTAATTTATTTGATATTTGGAAAGATGCTAAAAGTGAGGTTGCTGAGCGTAGTCTAGCATTCCGCTTTACCTTACAAGATCCTGCTGTTACTTTGGAAGATGCACGTGTAGAGCAATGTATGGCAAAGGTTTTGGCTATTTGGATAGAACAATTTGGTGTTCGTCAACGTTAATAAAAAAGGAAGTTAAACAATGCAAGCTGACAATAAAACACTAACTAAAGCTGATTTAGCTGAAATGCTGTTTGATTTTGTAGGGTTAAATAAACGTGAGGCAAAGGATATTGTGGATACGTTTTTTGATCAAATTAAAGAGTCTTTGGCTCAGGGTGATTCAGTTAAACTGTCTGGGTTTGGTAACTTTCAGGTGCGTGATAAACCTGCTCGACCAGGTCGCAATCCCAAGACAGGAGAAGTGATTCCTATCGAAGCTCGTCGTGTGGTGACATTTCATGCCAGTCAGAAACTAAAAGCGATTATTGAAGACCCTAATACTGTACTTTAAAATATTGGTTTAAAATCGTGTAAAATAAGGAAACTTCGAACCGTATTAGAAAAGAATTATGACAATACAGACAGAATTGATATCTACAGAAAGTTTGCCACCGATTCCGGCAAAGCGTTATTTCACAATTGGTGAAGTATCAGAACTTTGTAATGTAAAACCTCATGTTTTACGTTATTGGGAACAGGAGTTTACACAGCTAAGCCCTGTTAAACGTCGTGGCAATCGTCGATACTATCAACATCATGAAGTGTTATTAATTCGTAAGATTCGTGAGTTACTTTATGATCAAGGTTTCACTATTAGTGGTGCACGTAATCGCCTTGGAGAAGTGAGAGATATGGCAGGAACGGATAGTGCGGTACGACTAAGTGCTAAAGAAATTCAGCAGTTGCGTGGCGATTTGACACAAATTCTTGAAGACTTAGATAGTGCATTATCGTTTCGTTAATTATTAAGTCCTGATATAGCTATATCATCTTAAAAACTAGCCTATAAGAGAGTGTTAGTTAAAAAAGCTCATCAAATACTGATGAGCTTTTTTCTTGGTACGGCTAAATCGCCAGGCTTTTGGAAAGTATCAGGATGTACAAATTATGTAAATGATTAGAAGCCTTTTGTACGTACAATATTACGCACTTGAGATACTTGACGTATTGAGCGAATGATTTGCGCTAAATGCTTACGATTTTCTGCTTGTAAAGTGATATTTAATGTGGCGATTTTAGACGCTTCATCACTCATGCTAAGGTAGACAATATTTGAATCCGCTGCAGCAATTTGAGCAGCAATTTTACCTAGAACACCTTTTTCATTATCAAAGGTAATTGTTAGTCGAGTAGTGAGTAATTTACTTGGTTCATCATCCCAACCAACGGAAACCCAACGTTCTGGTTCTTTTTTGCGTTGATTAAGTGCAACAGGGCAGTCATCTGTATGAACGACAAGTCCATAGCCAGGGCGTACAACAGCGATTAGACTATCGCCAGGTAGAGGAGAGCAACATCGAGAAAGGGTTACAGATTGTCCCTCGTTACCTTGGATAAGGATTTGAGTTGAGTGAGCAGCATTTAATTCATCTAGGTCAGTTGCACTCGTAGCAATCATTGGAGAATCAATAACAAAGCGTCTAGCCACTACAGACGCTAAGCGACGACCCAAGCCAATATCAGTGAGAATGTCATCAATACTAGAAGCACCAGATTCTTTAGCCAGTTTTGCCCATAGAGGATCATCTCTAGATGGCATAGTGATATTCAAATCTTTAAGCGCTTGAATTAAGAGTTTTTCACCAAAAAGAATGGATTCTTGTAAATTAACTGTTTTGAGATAATGACGAATCTCAGAACGAGCCTTGCCTGTACGAGCATAATTGAGCCATTGTAGGTTAGGTGTGGCTGAGTCTGAGGTGATAATTTCGACCGTATCTCCACTCACTAAGGTAGTTTTGAGTGGTGCCGCTTGACCATTAATAATAGCGGATACGGCATGTGTACCAATTTTGGTATGAATTGAGTAAGCAAAATCAATTGGTGTAGCTCCACGTGGTAGAGAAATAATTTTTCCTCTTGGTGTAAGCACATAAACAGAGTCAGGGAATAAATCCACTTTGACGTTATCTAGGAACTCTGAGGAGTCACCTGTTTGACTTTGGATATCCAATAATGATTGCAACCAACGATGAGTTTGCTTTTGCAAAAGTCACTCAAGGTCATATCATCGCTC
>NZ_AYSV01000109.1 GCF_000506865.1 Pelistega indica | reverse complement strand
CGTAACCTTAAAATAGAGTGGACGAAGCCACTGAGTTAGCGGTGATAGAGAAGGCGATTCATTATCCTGCCTATGGTCAACTAAGAATTAGCAATGAGTTGCGTAAACAGGGAATATTTGTATCACCTAGTGGTGTTCGTTCCGTTTGGTTGCGGCACAACTTGGAGAACTTTACCAAACGTCTAAACGCCTTAGAGGCGAAAGTACAGCAAGAAGGAATTATTCTGAATGAGCAACAAATACAAGCTCTTGAACGCAAGAAAGATGAAGAGCAAGCCATGGGTGAGATTGAAACCGCGCATCCTGGCTATTTGGGTTCACAAGATACCTTTTATGTGGGGCATTTAAAAGGGGTAGGACGTATTTATCAGCAAACATATGTCGATACTTACAGTAAAGTAGCGCATTGTAAGCTATACACCTCTAAAACCCCTATTACTTCTGCAGACTTACTTAATGATCGTGTATTACCTTTTTATGCAGAGCATGATTTACCTGTATTACGCATTCTGACAGATAGAGGAACAGAGTTCTGCGGTAAGGTAGAGCATCATGATTATGAGCTTTATCTAGTTATTAATGAAATTGAGCATACAAAGACTAAGGCTCGATCACCTCAAACCAATGGTATTTGCGAGCGCTTCCATAAGACCATTTTGCAGGAGTTTTATCAAGTAACGTTCCGCAAAAAAACTCTATGCTGATTTAGATAGTTTGCAAAAAGACCTAGACGAATGGCTTGATTTCTATAATAATGAACGAACTCATCAAGGAAAGATGTGCTGTGGGCGAACACCCATAGAAACATTGATTGATGGTAAACAGATTTGGAACAGCAAAAAGCTGAGCTAAATCTAATCTGACAGACACCGCTTGTCAAACGGGGAACTGTCAGATGAAGTCTGAACTTCTACATATTATTACTCATGTGATGTTGTCGTCCTAGATCATCAGGGAATAAATAAGGTGTATTCGCACTAAGTGTTTGTAATTGCTTTAATAATTGAATGGATTGGGTTGATAACGGAACAATATGTTTTCTCCGCATTTTCATCCGTTCCGCAGGAATTACCCATATTTCTTTATCAAAATCTATTTCTTCCCATTCTGCTTTAATTAACTCGGATGTTCTAACAAAGGTGAGTAACATGAGTTTTAATGCAATAACAGTAATCTCACTTCCGTAATAGTTATGAATATCTAAAAGAAGTTTTGCTAAATCTTTTTCTTCGATTCGTGCGTGATGCCGTCTTTTCCTGCTAGGCAAAAAATCTTTCGGAGTAATATCGCTAATGGGATTATGAGTAATAAGTCCATCTAAATAAGCAAACTTCATGATACTTTTGACTTTTTGCATGTTGCGTTTAGCAACTTCCAATGCACCACTAGCTCTCATGGCTTTAAAACATGTAATAAAGTCCGCTAATAAAATACGACTAATAGGTTTTTTCCCAAAAAAAGGAAAGACAAAAGTTTCTAAGCGTGTCCATGTTTGCTGGGTTGTTTTAGGGTGTTTGTCGTGTGACCACTGTTTAAACCATTGCATAGCTACATCCTCAAAAGTTTGTTGTTCAGCCTTTTGAAGTAGTTTTTCTTGTTTTCGTTGTTCTAATGGGCAAATACCTTGTGCAAGAAGATCTTTAATTTCAGCTTGTTGTCGTCTTGCTTGAGCAAGAGACAGGGTGGGGTAACTTCCTAGTGAAATGGTTTTTCGTTTAAGATGGTAACTATAATCTAGTCGCCAATGCTTTGAGCCTGATGGTGTAATAAAAAGATATAAGCCTTTACTATCAGTAAGCTTGTAATTTTTAGTACGGGGTTTTGAGTTATTGATTTCTTTTACGGTTAACATAATTTACGGTATTTCCTTGTTTAAAAAGTAGGAATTATTAAAATACCGTAAAAAAAATACCGTAAAAAACAGTTGTATATATAACTATATAAGCAACACAAAGAACATTCAAAAATGAAAAATTCAAAAAAAACCATAAAAATCATAAGTTTATATGGGTTTCTTACGTTGCTTAGTTATTCTAAGCATAAATTCTCTGGCGGAAACGGAGGGATTCGAACCCTCGATGCAGGTTTAAGCCACATGCTTCCTTAGCAGGGAAGTGCCTTCAGCCTCTCGGCCACGTTTCCAGAGAAAGATTGATTATAGCAGTACTTTAAATAAAAAATCAATACTTAAGAAAAAAAATTACTTTTTTTTGCGTAAAATTTACCTAAAACAGCATATTAATAAAAAATAATTGTATATGTTGTCTCAAGTTTAAGTAAACAATCACTCCATTACTCAGCTTGTACTTTCTCTTTATCTAAACCAAAGGCTTTATGCAAAGCACGTACAGCCAATTCCATATATTTATCTTCGATAGCAACAGAAGTTTTGATCTCACTAGTACTAATCATTTGGATATTCACGCCTTCTTCAGATAAGGTGCGGAACATTTTACTTGCAACACCAGCGTGAGAGTGCATGCCGATACCGACAATAGACACTTTGGCGATTTTTTCATCAGAGATAACTTGACGAGCACCAACGGCAGGTACTACAGTCGTATTGATAACTTCAATAGCACGTTTGAAATCATTACGATTAACGGTAAATGAGAAGTCTGTTGTTCCATCCACAGATTGGTTTTGGATAATCATATCCACGTCAATGTTGGCTTGAGCGATAGGGTCAAGAATGTTGAAAGCAACCCCCGGTTTATCAGGTACACCTAACACAGTAATTTTTGCTTCATCGCGACTAAACGCAATACCAGAGACAACAGCAGCTTCCATTTTTGAATTTTCCTCAAGAGTAATTAGGGTGCCTGAATTTTTTTCAACTTTCAAGGTCAATATTAGGGTCGGTTAGTGATGAGAGTACACGTAGGGGAACTCGGTATTTGCCTGCAAACTCAACAGAGCGAATTTGTAGAACTTTAGAGCCTAAAGAGGCCATTTCGAGCATCTCTTCAAATGAAATAACAGATAAACGGCGAGCATCTGGCTCAACACGAGGGTCTGTTGTATATACACCATCCACGTCAGTATAGATTAAGCATTCATCTGCTTGGATAGCTGCAGCAATTGCTACGGCTGATGTATCAGATCCACCACGTCCAAGAGTTGTAATATTGCCTTCATCATCTACACCTTGGAAGCCTGTCACGACGACTACTTTACCTAAAGCTAAGTCTTTTTTGATACGATCACCGTCAATAGAGGTAATGCGTGCTTTGGTATAGGATTTGTCTGTTTTAATCGGTAACTGCCAACCAGTATAACTACGTGCTGATACGCCTAGTGTTTGTAATGCAATAGCTAATAAAGCACTACTGGCTTGTTCGCCTGTAGAGGCAAGCATATCTAATTCACGACGATCAGCTAACTCATTAATTTCTTTTGCTAAGCCGAGTAAACGGTTGGTTTCCCCAGACATGGCAGATGGAACTACGACGACTTGGTGACCAGCAGCGTGCCACTTAGCGACACGTTTGGCAACATTTTGGATGCGTTCGATAGAACCCATAGAGGTTCCACCATATTTATGGACGATTAAGGACATCTTTTTTAACGTACAGAAAGGAGTAAAAATTAACCTATTATTCTACTATTGTTTTAGATAAATAAGTCAAAAAAATGAAATATTTCAAGCTAAATCAATGGTTTTGTGTTATTTTTGCGGTACAGCTATATATATATTTCGTCGATTAAGCTTATAAAGGAGGTAATATGTCACAAAAAAATGTTCTTGTTCTCAATAGTCCACATGAAAAAATTAAGCAATATTTAGAGCAACATTATCAGGTGATATATGTCAATGATTTAGCAGGCCTTACCGAACAATTAGCACAAATAGGCGCATCCATCCAAATAGTTATCAGCAGTGCTTATGTTGGGTTGAAAAAAGAATGGATTGATCTAATGCCAAACTTAGAAGTGGTATGTAATTTTGGGGTAGGGTATGACAGTACGGATATTCAAGCACTAAAAGCACGAGGTATTCCATTTAGTAATACACCTGAAGTACTTAATGATGCTGTTGCTGATACAGCTATGGCATTGCTATTAGCACTAGTGCGCCAAGTATGCCAAGCAGATACATTTGTACGTAATGGTTTATGGGAAAAGGGAAGTTTTACATTAACTCCTAATGTATCAGGCAAAAAAGTGGGTATTGTTGGTTTGGGTAGTATTGGTAAAGTGATTGCAAAACGCTTAAGTGGGTTTGATTGTGAAATTGCCTACCATAATCGTCGTCAGCGTGATGATGTTGATTTTGTTTATAAGGCATCTGTGATTGAGTTAGCACAATGGTCAGACTTTTTGATTATTGCGACCGTGGGTGGTCCAGATACCCGTCATCTAATCAATCACGATGTATTGGTAGCCTTAGGGCGAGAGGGATATCTGATTAATATTGCTAGAGGCTCAGTGATTGACCAAGAAGCATTGATTCAAGCGTTACAAAACAATACTATTGCTGGCGCAGGCTTGGATGTTTTTGATAATGAACCATTTGTACCAGAAAGTTTGAAACAATTAAAGAATGTCGTCTTGATGCCTCATGTGGGTAGTGGTTCGATTGAAGCACGAGACCAAATGGCACAATTAGTGATTGATAATTTAGAGAATTTTTATCAAAAAGGCGATGTGATTACCAAGGTAGTGTAAACCAAGATTTTCTATTTTTTTCACGCTGATTTTTACGAAAGGTTTCTGGGTAAATAGCAAGATCGCCGTCTAACCATAAACCTTTTTTTTCAGCCTTAGCTAGTGCTTCTGCTTCAAGATAATAATGATGTTTAAGGTATTTACGATAAGCCCACGCATAGCCTTCACGTACCATAAATAAGTTAATATTTTCGTTATTTAAATAAATATTACCAATATAACGGTGATAACGATCTTTACCGATGATTTCAATATTAACGGTCTGTTGAATGATTTTATCCCTAAGTGTTTGACGACTTTTTTGTCCAAAAGCTTGCCCCTTTTCTGGTGCATCTATTTCGTTTAAACGAATTTTATATGTCGTGCGATTTTCCAAGCAGGTAATCGTATCCCCATCAGCGACATTAACAACACGGCAGAGTAGCCAAGGATAAGTTTTTGCCAGTAATTCACTAGGGGTCGAAAATAGGATAAAAAGTGTGATGAAGATAAAACGAAGCATTACTTAGAAAGCAGCAAGGAGTAAAAAAGGGATTAAGATACTCTCTATTATAGTAATTATTGTGGAAATGATTAAACTAAAAGCGAAGAAACATAGCACTTTTCCTAATAGCCGAAATAATCAAATGATGTAAAAATATCCCAAAAGTGACATTCTTTTGATGCGTATTATTTTAAGGTAAGCGTATAAATACAATTTATTCTAGGAGACAATAATGAAAATTGGCTTTATCGGTTTAGGTAATATGGGTGGGCCTATGGCGCTCAATTTACTAAAAGCAGGTCATGAAGTGTCTGTATTTGATTTAGTCCCAGCATTGGTTCAAAAGCTAACGGAAGCGGGGGCAAAAGCGTTTGCTAGTCCAGCTGATTTGGCTGCACAAGAGATTGATGTATTAGTGACCATGCTCCCAGCGTCTGCACATGTACGCTCGGTATATTTGGGTGAGCAAGGTATTTTATCAACTGTTAAGCCTGAGGTATTATTAGTCGATTCATCAACGATTGATCCGCAAACAGCACGTGATGTGTCAGCAGCAGCGGCTAAACAAGGTAACTTGATGGTGGATGCCCCAGTGTCAGGTGGTACAGGAGGAGCGCAAGCGGGGACGTTAACGTTTATGGTTGGTGGTACGGAAGCTGCTTATGAGCGGGCAAAATCTGTCTTACAAAACATGGGTAAGAATATTGTTTATTGCGGGGGTACAGGAAACGGTCAGGTGGCTAAAATTGCTAATAATATGCTGTTAGGTATTAGTATGGTAGGTGCTGCTGAAGCGATGAATTTAGGCGTTTCATTAGGTATGGATGCCAAGATTCTTGCCGGTATTATTAACACTTCTTCTGGTCGTTGTTGGAGTACAGAAGTAAATAATCCGTATCCAGGTGTGGTTGAAACAGCACCTGCTTCTAGAGATTATGTGGGTGGTTTTGGGACAGATTTAATGTTAAAAGATTTAGGTCTTGCTACAGAGGCAGCAAAGTCTGTCAAAGCGCCAGTAACGATGGGTGCTACAGCGCAGCAACTTTATCAAACGTTTAGTAATTTAGGTTATGGTGGTTTAGACTTTTCAGCGATTATTAAAATGCTGTCTAAACAATAAATGAGGTAGGTGAATGTTTACAACACAGTTAAGTGAAGAACAGCAAATGATCCGTGATATGGCACGTGATTTTGCGAAAAATGAAATTGCGCCACATGCAGAACAATGGGAAAAAGATGGATGGTTGGGTGATGAGGCTATTGCGCAAATGGGCGAGCTCGGTTTGCTAGGTATGACTGTCCCAGATACTGAAGGTGGTTCTTTTATTGATTATGTGTCTTATGCATTGGCTGTAGAAGAGATTGCGGTAGGAGATGCTGCGATGTCTACGATGATGAGTGTACATAGCTCAGTTTGTTGCGGTACTTTGCTTAAATCAGGTAATGAAGAACAGAAAAAACAATGGTTAGCCGATATGTGTGCAGGTAAAGTCATTGGTAGTTTTTGTTTAACAGAGCCACAGGCAGGATCTGATGCGAGTGCATTAAAATGCCGAGCTACATTAGAAAATGGCGAATGGGTATTAAATGGTTCAAAGCAATTTGTGACTAATGGCAAACGTGCTGGGTTGGCTATTATTTTTGCTGTGACTGATCCAGAGTTAGGCAAAAAAGGAATTTCGGCTTTCTTGGTGCCAACTGATAATCCGGGCTATATCGTTAGCCGTGTAGAGCATAAATTGGGTATAAAAGCGTCTGATACGTGTGCGATTACGTTGGAAAATTGTCGTATCCCGGAAGCGAATTTGCTTGGTGAACGAGGAAAAGGGTTGGCGATTGCGTTGGCAAACTTGGAAAATGGTCGAATTGGTATTGCTGCACAATCGGTTGGTATTGCTCGTGCTGCTTTTGAAACAGCACTAAAATATGCTAATGAACGTACGCAATTTAATAAACCATTGATACAGCATCAAAGTATTGCCAATATGCTCGCTGAAATGCATACTCAGATTGAAGCAGCTCGATTATTAGTATTAAATGCGGCGTCTTTAAAAGACCGTGGTATTCCGAGCTTATCACAGGCTTCTCAAGCGAAATTATTTGCGTCGGAAATGTGTGAAAAAGTATGTAGTATGGCTATTCAAATTCATGGAGGGTATGGCTTCCTAGAGGATTATGCCGTCCAACGTTATTATCGTGATGCACGCATTACACAGATTTATGAGGGAACGAGTGAAGTTCAAAAGATTGTGATTGCTCGTGGATTACAGGACTATCACGCTTAATATTGCTCAGGCTTAAATTAGGACACTAATTATTTTTTACGATAAAGGGTAGGTTTTTAATGACTTATCTTTTATCGTATTTTTCATCATAGAGGTTTTTTCACTAAATAGTTAGTATCTGTAAGTAGGGTGATTTAGCTGTTTTCATATCATCATATCATTTCATTGCTTTGTGCTATGTTACGTTTATACGTTAAATTCGTTTTATAATACCTTTCGTTAGTCATTATGCTAACAACGGTGCTGTTTTTTATTCTATTTAAATATGAGAGAGGAGTCTTATCATGCATGATAATCAAGAGGGTGTAGACCGTCAAAAACTTGAACGACTCAAAGAAATGCATGAAGCACAGGATCGTATCAAGGAAGCAGAGTATGAGCTTGAGCAAGCTCATGAGCAGTTGCAACAGGCTGTTGATGAGTTTACTGAAGCACATGGTTCTGAAGAATTAGATGACATCATTGATGAAAACATCGAAAAGTCTTTTGAAGAAGGCAATAGTGATGATACAGGTGATGCTCAAACGGCTATTAGTGCTGCTATTGCTGAGGCTGAGGCAGGTGCAGGAAAAGAAGTTCCTGTAGCTAAAAAAGCGAAGAAAGAAACAGGATTGGTTGCTTCTGTGGAATATGTTCATGGTAAAAAGCGTGAACATATTCCTTTAAGTAAACTTGCTGGTTATAAAAAAGATTCATCGCGTTTACTATGGGTGGGATTAAAAGATCCTACGGAAGAAGAACTGCTTAAGGTATGTAGAGATTTATCAATTATTGATGAGGCAGCACAAGAAATTATCCAACAGCATCGAAAACCTAAAATTATTGATTACGGTAATTATATTCAGTTGGTAGCCGTTACAATTACTCGCGAAAACAAAAAACTTGTATTTGGTGAAATGCAGATGATTTTCGGAGTAGGGTTTGTTCTCACCGTAAGACGAGGTGGAGCAATGACTAATTCCTCCTTGCGAGAGCGTATGGAGTCTTGCCCTGAATTAATTGCGCGTGGCTCGGACTTTGTAGTGGCAGAGATTTTAGATGTATTTGTAGATAGTTTTGCGGCATTAGCATCACGCCTAGAGGTGGAAGTCAATCAGGTCGAACAAAAAATGATGCTAAGAGGATTTAGAGAAACTGATATCCGTAAATTGTATAAACAAAGACGAGATTTATTAAGAATTCGTACATCCATTACACCGATGGTAGAGATTTGTCGCAAAATTGCCGTTATGAATAGTCCCATTATTGAGCCTGATTCACGTTCTTATTTCACCGTAGTTTCGGATCGTATTGCGAGGATTGATGAGCAAATCAATGCCTTACATGAAGCTTTAGCATTTGCTTTTGAAGCAAGTTTGATGATTGGTCAGTCACATCAAACAGATATTACTAAAAAATTAGCTGCATGGGCGGCGATTTTGGCTGTACCTACGGCAATAGCAGGTATTTATGGAATGAATTTTAAATTTATGCCTGAGTTAGAATGGCAGTATGGCTATCCATTGGCTCGTGGGGTTGATGGGGGGTATCTGTGGTTTCCTATACTATAAATTTAAAAAGGCAGATTGGTTATAAACTATATTTGCTATTGGTTATGTGAATAAGAATGGGTTTTAAAGTTTTTAATCTTAGTTGTACTAACCATCATATGTTTGAAGGGTGGTTTCCTTCTGCTGAAGCATTGGATGATCAAACCAAAAGGGGATTGATTAGTTGCCCTTATTGTGGTGAGACACAAGTTAAAAAGGAATTATCAGCACCTTATGTAAAAGGTTCTTCTTCAGTACCTCAGACAAACTCATCTTCTAAAGAAAGTCAATTGCAGGATTTTCAAAGTAGCGCCAATATTGAACAAGTACGTGCATTGCTGATGAAAGAGTTTAGAAATATCATTAATAAAGCAGAGGATGTGGGTGATAGGTTTACTGAAGAAGCGATTAAAATTCATCATGGTGAAACCGAAGAGCGTTCAATTCGAGGGCAAGCTACGGCAGAGCAGAGAGAGCAATTACTGGATGAAGGGATTGACGTTTTTAGTATTCCTGATGATCTGGATCCAAAGAAACAGCATTAAATTTCCTTTAATTTGTATTATGTATATTGTTTATTTTGATTTTAGTTAAATTGAAACAAAATGCGTCCATAATGCTACAATTGTAAGATATTGCTTTTATATTTTATATCATGAAGTTGTTAGAATAGTAAAAACTCATCAATAAGAAGTAGTATGTTGAGGGGGCTTTTAGCTATTACGATGTTGTGTACAAAGGATAGGTAATGAATTATAAAAAACTGTTTATGATATCTATGTTAGGGGGAAGTATTTTAGCTGGATGTGCATCTATTGATGGTTTTCTGGAAAATTTAGGATTAAAGAATACGGATAAAGTAGCGCAGGTCTCTATTACTCCTATCAATGCAAATTATGTTTTCATCAAAACGGGCAATGTACGAATTGCTCCTAGCGATACTGCTATGAGTTTAGGTACATTAAACGCAGGTCAACGTTTTTTTGCTTTAGGTCGTACAGAAAATAACTGGATTGCTATTAGTGATACTAGTGGAAAAAGATTAGGATATGTTCATGCTAGTTTGGTACAAAAAGCAGGATCTAAAGTGTCATCAACCGGCAAGAAAAAAACAAAAAAAAACTATGCAAACGGTAGTTAAATCGTCGCAAAAAACAGCAAATAACACTGAAAACTTAACTTCTTCAGGTGTAAATTTAGATGATATACCTAGTAAATCATCAGGTTCAGTTGAGCAGTCCAAATCTCATGGTGTAAATTTAGACGAATTGTAGTATTGGAAGTATTTCTATTACGATTAGAATCAGAAATCATTTATTGTCTTGATGGCTTAAAGGATAGTTATGTATAAAAAGATAACGATTGCTCTTATGAGCTTATCGACCACCTTAGCTTGGGCTGAGGAATCGTATCAAGTTGGTTATTCAAAGAAAGAAGATTTGGTTATTATTGCAGATAATGCAAATGAATCAAATTGGTGTAAAACAGATTTGCAATTGCGTTTTCAGGCGGGATCGAATGCCTCTGAAGAAAGTGTAAAGGCATTGTTTCCAAAATTAGGTAACCTTTTCAATAAGTTATGTCCAAAAGCAGAAACTCTTACGTGGTCTTATGTTGACGTTCAGCATAATGTTGTTTTGAAAGGAAATACAAATAAGAGCCAAGAATGGGCTTTTGTATTGGAAAATAATGTAGCAAGTAAGCAGAAAGTTACTGCGGAGAAAGAGGAAGAATCATCAAAGTCTGATGTCGTTACTCAAACAACAATAACTGATAAAAGAACCGAAGAGTCGACTAAAGAGGTACCTCAAACTACTGCAGTAGTGGAAAATGCGCCTGTTCAATCGTCGACAGAAATATCATCAGAGCAAACAGTGGTCACTGATACAGTAGAAAAGATAGAGTCTGTAGACAAGATGCAATCCTTCCCAGTTTCAGGATGGAGACCTTTATTAGAAGAAGAACGTCAAAAACTTATCGCTAATTTTCAAACAATGAAAAATCAAGATGGCTGTAAGGTATTGAGTTTTTTTGATTTTAAAGGTCAAGAAAATTATGTTCAGATTATCACTAAGGGAGTAGGTTGTGATCAGAATGGTTTTCTAGATGGTGAAGGGACTGTCCGTGTGGAGCGCTCTGATGGGGAGGTTCTTCTTAGAGAAAGAGAATTTGTATTTAAGCATGGTTTACCTTTTACTGGCTATACGAAAATTTCAGGACCTCAAGAGTTGGAAATATTCTATACACCTGAAGGTTCGATTTTTAATCAGCATAAATTGTTTTTTGGTATTGGTTCTAGCCAAGAATTAAATGCTCATTATTTCTTGGTCGCATATAAGAAAGATTATGCGGGTTTTGGTGCATTTGAAGAGGGCAGTGATGGGCTTATTCTGACTAATCGTGCTGAAGATTTTAGACAAGCTAGCACAATTAAAAAACAATTAGAAACAGCATTTCAGTACTTTAACCATAGAACACATAATCAATCTTTTCACTTAAGATTGACTTTTGTTGAGGGATTACAGAAAGGACTAGATGAGTATTCAATGGAACAGAAATTGTATAGGACTGAATTTTCCCGTAATAGAGCTTATGGGAAAAATTGGCAAGCTTACGCTAAAGGTGAATGGAAGCAAGAGAAAGGTTTTGGAACAACAAATTATTTGTTTGAAAGAGAGCAACGATTAGCTCATGAAAAAGCATTAGAAGCAAAGCGTTTGCGTCGTGAAAAGGCGTATGAGGCAGAAAAACAGCTTAATAAGTATAGGGAGCTTCAAGCATTAGATTGGAGTACATCAGATAAGGTACAACAGAATATTTATCAAAATATTCAAGCAGGCACAAGAAATTACGTTGATATGCTTGAAGGAAAACAGAAAACATTGTCTAGCTTAGTCAGAGTTGATAGTATTCAAAATGGTAAGGCTCAGGTAGTATGGCCATATAGCATGGTATTGTCCCTACCTTTGGAAAAGGGTTGGTATTGGATTAGAGGCCAACAATCTTTCAGCACTACTCAGTTAGATAAGGTTGGTTTGCCTTTGACAGAGGTAACGATAGATGACACAGCAGTATTTAAATGCCAGCAAGAAATGTGTGCTGATTTACAAAATCCTCAAACTATTGCTCGTATCCAGTTCGGTATTCCAGACTGGTCCCCAGAGAAAGCACAGCAATTAATAATAGATGCAAGAAAGTAATGAGAAGAAAGGAAGAAGATTTAAGATGAACAGTAAAAAACTTACTATTATTATCGTTACAATTTTAATCCTGTTGCTGGGTGCTTGGTTTGGTGGATCGTGGTATGCTACTCAGACAGCAGAAGAGAGATTACAGCGATTTGTAGATGAGAAAGGGCTAGCAGATAAAGTATCTTGGAATAAAGTATCTGCGACACCATTAAAAACAGTAAACATTTCAGGTCTAGAAATAGCAGATCAATTATTTGTTGATGAGCTACAAATCAAAGATTTTGAAAATGAATCTAATCAACAACGGATTGATTTACGTGCAATTGGTATTAAAGATCAACGTGGTTATGCTCCTGATTGGTTATTGTTTGGTTGGGGGGCAAAGTCAGGTATGATAAATACTGCACCAGCAGATTTGAATTTCAAAGCAGACCTTAACTATAGTACCGGTAATGGATTAATCAATGTAGAGTTTGCGGCAAAGGATTTTCTACAAGGTAATGGCTCTCTTTCTATTAGCAATATTTATTCACTCAAAACGTTGTTACAGGCTGTAGAAAATAGTGGTTTCAAGAACAACACTTTTGGTATTTTTGGTCTATTAGGATCTATTGAAAACATTCAGTTTAATCAATTAGATATTGATTTTAAAGACTTAGGTATGTTAAGGAGATATATTGTGCTGAAACAACGGTATGATGGTGTGCCTTTACCAAGTAATCAAGATGATGAAGCGATGTTAAAAGCTTATCAGCAAAAGATGGATAAAGCTGTCAATGAATGTGCTCAAGCTCCTATTGTGCAAAATGATCGAGAAGCTTGCGTAAAAATTGTTGAAGTATTGAAAGGTGAAAAAAGTAGTTTAAAAGGTAGTATTAAATGTGTTAAATCTATCAGTCTTGGAGAGTTCTTGATGAAAGGATTAAATAATGGAAAATCAAATTCCATACGGTTAGAAATAGACTAATTAAGGATTACTAAAAACCAGAAGGCATTGCTTTTAGAAGCATGCATTCTGGTTTTACCTGTAGAAGTTCAGACTTCATCTGACAGTTCCCCGTTTGACAAGCGGTGTCTGTCAGATTAGATTTAGCTCAGCTTTTTGCTGTTCCAAATCTGTTTACCATCAATCAATGTTTCTATGGGTGTTCGCCCACAGCACATCTTTCCTTGATGAGTTCGTTCATTATTATAGAAATCAAGCCATTCGTCTAGGTCTTTTTGCAAACTATCTAAATCAGTCATTAGATGTTTTTTGCGGAACGTTTAACTTGAATAAAACTCCTGA
>NZ_AYSV01000108.1 GCF_000506865.1 Pelistega indica | reverse complement strand
GTCGACGATTACTTGATTTGTATCGTCCGCATGGCTTTGAATGGTGGTGCACCATTAGTTGAATATATCGAATCACTATTGGTRGGGCGAAAAGACACGTTATCATTGCAAACGTGCCAATTAGTAGATCAAATTTCTGGTCGTAGCATTGGTGTTCGTGCCGATATGACCCCACAGATTACACGTATTGATGCCCATCTTTTAAATAGAGAAGGGGTCACTCGTTTATGCTATTGTGGCAATGTGTTTCATGCTCGTCCAGCAGGCTTATTAGCTGAACGAGAGGTATTGCAAATTGGTGCTGAAATTTATGGTTATGCAGGTGTGGCTGCAGACTTCCAAGTCATTCAACTTGCACTTGAGAGTTTATCTGTTGCTGGTGTAGCTAAAGTACGTGTGGATTTAAATTATCCAGGTATTACCAAAGCAATGATTGATGCCTATCCTCGCTTAAAGTCTGTTCAAAGTACGCTGTATACTTATTTAAAAGACAAAGATTTCACTTCTTTAGTAGCGTTACTTCAGCAGTACCCAGATATGCCTCCAGCCATTCAAAAAGGATTGTTAGCATTGCCTACACTTTATGGTAGTGTTGATGTATTAAGCAAAGCGAAAACATTATTACCTGCTTTAGAAGGGGTTGAAAAAGGTCTTGATGCCTTACAACAGATTACCCAAGCCTTAAAAGGTTATGATGTAAGCATCGACTTAGCCGATGTGACGGGATATGATTATCATACAGGGGTGATTTTTGCTTTATATGCAGATGGGTGGCATGAGGCACTTGTCCGTGGTGGGCGTTATGATAATATGAGTGAAG
Source organism: Pelistega indica (assembly GCF_000506865.1). Classification (GTDB taxonomy): domain Bacteria; phylum Pseudomonadota; class Gammaproteobacteria; order Burkholderiales; family Burkholderiaceae_B; genus Taylorella; species Taylorella indica. The sequence goes on along the minus strand of NZ_AYSV01000108.1, from coordinate 15,728 downwards.
TTTTTGGTCGTGCTCGTGCAGCGACAGGATTTAGCTTAGATCTCAGAAAATTGGCATCAGGGTTACCACGTGCACAGGCAAGTAAGGCTATCAAAGCACCATGGTCTCAAGATCCTGAATTGGTACAATTTATAAAATCATTAAGAGAGCAAGGGCATATTGTTGTTGAAGAATTACCTAATAGTGCCTTAGCTGTTGATGAATTTATTTTTGATCGTGAAGTGGTTTTAGATAATAAGCAGTGGATACTTAAAGCCATTTAGTAAGTTCATTTTTTCGTTTTCAAATTGGTGCTTGTTAATAGACAAGTTAAGTTTTTTTTTTAAGTAAAATACTATGAGTAAAAATGTTGTCGTAATTGGTACCCAATGGGGTGATGAAGGTAAGGGCAAAATTGTTGACTGGTTAGCTGAAAATGCACATGGTGTAGTTCGCTTTCAGGGTGGTCATAATGCTGGTCATACACTTTGGATTAACGGTAAAAAAACCATTCTTCGCTTAATTCCGTCAGGCATCATGCATAAGCATACAACGTGCTACATAGGTAATGGCGTAGTGCTATCACCTGAAGCATTATTAAAAGAAATTGCTGAGCTAGAAGAGGCAGGTGTTGATGTCAGAAGTCGTTTAAAAATTTCTGAAGCAGCAACATTGATTCTTCCTTATCATATTGCTATTGATCAAGCTCGTGAAGCTGCAAAAGGAGATGGTAAAATCGGTACGACAGGTCGTGGTATCGGCCCTGCGTATGAAGACAAAGTGGCTCGTCGTGCTGTACGTGTTCAAGATTTATTTCAAGAAGATGTGTTAGAAACCAAACTGAGAGAAGTGATTGATTATCACAATTTTATTTTGGCAAATTTACTCAAAGCCCCAACAGTGTCTTATGATGAAATTCGTTCTCAATTAAAAGAATGGGCAGAGCAAATCAAACCGATGGTAACGGATGTTTGTGCTGAGCTTGCTGCCGTTCAAAAAGCAGGTAATTCATTATTATTCGAGGGTGCTCAAGGTGCTTTATTAGATATTGACCATGGTACTTACCCATTTGTGACAAGTAGTAACTGTGTGGCTGGACAAGCAGCAGCGGGTGCTGGCGTAGGTCCTTCCTCATTGCACTATATATTAGGAATTACTAAAGCGTATACGACACGAGTGGGATCTGGTCCTTTCCCAAGTGAGTTGTGCAATGATACAGGCGAACATATTGCTAAAGTGGGTCAAGAATTTGGGTCAGTGACTGGTCGTCCACGTCGTTGTGGTTGGTTTGACGCTGCGGCACTCAAACGCTCAGCGTTAATCAATGGTATTTCTGGTCTTTGTGTGACTAAATTGGACGTTTTAGATGGTTTACCTGAAGTAGGTATTTGTGTAGGCTATAAACTTGATGGGCAGCAACTTGATGTGCTTCCATATGGTGCCGATAAAGTTGCTCGTGTTGAGCCTATTATTGAAATGATACCTGGTTGGACAGAGTCTACAAAAGGCGTTACTGAATACGATAAATTACCTGAAAATGCACGCAAATTCTTGACTCGTATGCAAGAGATTTGTGAAGTGCCTATCGCTATGATTTCTACTGGTCCAGATCGTAATGAAACAATTATGTTGAATAATCCATTAAAAGGTTAATGATGAGTAGTTTACCGCAAAGTACAGATACAGATTTATGGGTAAGTTGGAGTGATTACAATCGCCTGATTGAAAGACTTGCGTTAAAAGTGCATCAATCTGGTTGGAAGTTTGATCAGATTGTATGCTTGGCACGTGGTGGTGTTAGAGTAGGTGATGTATTGTCACGTATTTTTGATGTACCACTTGGTATTTTAGCGACTAGTTCTTATCGTGAGGCTGCTGGTACTGTTCAAGGTCAATTAGATATTGCTAAGTTCATTACCATTACACGAGGCACCTTAGAGGGAAAAGTTTTGTTGGTTGATGATATGGTGGATACTGGTTTGACATTTAGTAAAGTGCATAACCACTTATTAGAACAGTTTCCAGCGATTGAAGAGATGCGCTCAGCAGTTCTTTGGTGGAAAGGGCACTCCAAGGTAGAGCCTGATTACTTTGTTGATCAATTACCCACTAATCCTTGGATTCATCAGCCTTTTGAAGATTACGACAGCTTGCGTCCACATCAATTAGAGGCATGGATTCGTAAAGGGGTTCAAAACGCATAATTTTTATGCTAAAATCCTAGATTAACACTAAAACCGACTATTTAATAGTTGGTTTTATTTATCTAATTTTTTATAAAAAGGCTAGGTGATTTATAATTTCGTCTACTTGGTAAGTCAATATTTAGCACGCCAATAGACACTTTGCTAGATAAGTTCTAGCACTTTTTAATAGAACACCGTTGGTTATGCTTTAATAATCAACAATTACTTATAGGACTAATAGAATGCCAAGCGTTCGCTTAAAAGAGAATGAGCCATTTGAGGCTGCTTTACGCCGTTTTAAACGTAGTATTGAAAAAACGGGTTTATTAACAGATTTACGTGCTCGTGAATTCTACGAAAAACCAACTACAGAGCGTAAACGCAAACACGCTGCTGCTGTAAAACGTCACTACAAACGTATCCGTAGTCAACAATTACCAGCACGTTTATACTAGTTCTCTAGTATGTCTATTCCTGAGTCATTTATTCAGGATTTGCTCAATCGCACCAATGTTGAGGATGTGGTTGGGCAATACGTCAAATTAAAGAAGTCAGGGGTCAATTTATTTGGCCTCTGTCCTTTTCATAACGAAAAAAGCCCTTCTTTCTCGGTTTCTCCCCAAAAACAAATTTTTCATTGCTTTAGTTGTGGGCAAAGTGGTAATGCTATTGGCTTTGTAATGAAGCATTTGGGACTCTCATTTCCTGAAGCCGTTAAAATGTTGGCAGGGCGTGTGGGTATGCAAGTCCCAGAAGAGCGTCCTCAAACACCCGCTCAACGTGCTCAGGCGATAGAACAAAAAAGCAAGTCTGATTATTTGCATGATTGCTTAGAAAAAGCACAAAAATATTTTGTACAGCAACTTAAACAATCGCCTCAAGCAATTGATTATTTAAAGGGGAGAGGATTAAGTGGTGAAATTGCCAAAAAATTTGGTTTGGGCTGGAGTGGTACAGAGCGTCAAGGATTAAAGTCTGTTTTTGAAAATTATGATGATCCTAATTTGGTTGAAGCAGGTCTAGTTATTCAAAATGAGGACTTACGTAAGTATGATCGCTTTCGTGAACGGGTGACTTTCCCTATCTATAATACAAGGGGTAAGATCATTGGCTTTGGAGGCAGAATCATTGGTAATGGTCAGCCAAAATATCTGAATTCTCCAGAAACACCGATTTTCCATAAAGGATCTGAATTATATGGTCTATTTGAAAATCGTTCTACCATAAACAAAGAGGGATTTGTTCTCGTTGTTGAAGGTTATATGGATGTCGTTAGTTTGGCACAATTAGGGCTAGCTAATGCTGTTGCAACTTTAGGGACAGCGACGTCAGAAGAACACATCAAAAAGCTAATGCGAGTTACTCACAAAATTGTTTTTAGTTTTGATGGTGACAAAGCAGGGCGTAGAGCTGCATGGAAAGCGCTAACAATCAGTTTGCCGTTGTTGCGCGATGATATTGCCATACGATTTTTATTTCTACCTGAGGAACATGATCCTGATACTTATATTCGTGAGTTTGGTCAGGCACAATTTAGAGAACAGATTGAACAGTCATTATCATTATCGGGCTTTTTGATTAGTGAGTTACAGCATCAATTTAATTTAAATGAGATTGAAGGGCGAACAGCTGGGCTACATGAAATTCGTCCATTGCTAGTGAGTATTCCTGAAAGTAGCATGATGCGTTTGCAAATTGAAAAAGAAATTGCAAAAGTGTTGTTGCTTACTCATGATGAATTAAAGCATGATTTGCAACAATATCAGCACAACCAATCAACTAAAGTGGTGAGTCGTGCGGATGGCTATGAGCCAGAAATAGACCAAACAAGTGCACAAATTTTCTCTGATCTTCCTTATGCTAAGGATAATAGAAAAACTCATAAAAAAACGACAAGAAATACTATGCATCAGGTTGATCCTCTAGGAATGCGTATTTTTCGTCTTGTTATACATCATCCTGAGATTTTGAAACATATTACGGATAGACAAATTGAGTTACTTAGTCAGCAAGGGCAATATCACTTAGTCGCTGAATTTTTGGCACTTTGCTTACGAGAATCTTCTGCTGAATTACGAGTTATTCAGCCAAAACTGGAAGGAATGGACGAAATTCAACGTATTGTGAGTGCTGTGTCACATGATTCACTTTCCCAACAAGTATTGGATGATCCTTTAGCAGAGTGGCAAGGTGTCATAAATAAAGTTGAAATTGAGAGTTTAACCCATACTATTAATCAATTAATGCTAGAAGGATTACAGGATGACTCACAGAAAAAGCGATATAGATTGCTACTAGAGCGATTGAAAAATCTTAAGAAAGCATCCATATAAGATAAATTCAAGTGTATAATGGAAGATTATTGACAAATCAGTAGACTCCCTAATTGTTTGCACTTGTTCTGTACTTTATTCATGGAGAATAGAGTTCGACTAACAGATTACCTCACTTAAGGGTTCCAGAATGGCTAAATCAACTAAAGAGACAACAGCATCTGCTGACTAAAAAGCAGGGTACTAGACCAGCGAAAAAGGTCGCTTACAAAGAGAGTAGAGTTAAGCCAGCAGAGCAGTTAGCAACGGCCTCCAAAACAGTAAAGAAAGACAGTGCAAGTCAAGCAAAAGTGGCTCAAAAAACAGAGCCAACCCAAAAGGTAAGCAAGGTAGCGACTGCTAAAAAGTCAGTAAAGACAGCAGATGTCAACACTTCTAAGGAAGTGAAGAAAGTTAAAAATTCTCCAATAGATAATAAAACCGTGGAAAAGAAAACTAGTAAAAAAGCAACTAAAGCAGAGGCTTTAGATGTAGCCGTTGAACCAAAAGCAACTAAGATAAGTGCTAAGAAAACAAGCACCAAAGAAGTTAGCACAACCGCTAAAAAAACTGTAAATACTCCGAAAACGACTAAAAAAGCAACTAAACCGACACAAGAAGTAGATTTGTCAGATGATGATTTTGATGAATTTGATGATGGTTTTGACGAAGTACCTAAAGGTAAAAAAGCAGGTCGTCCTAAATCATCTGCATCATCGGACGATTTAGATTTTGATGATGACGGTGGGGATGATGATAGCGTTGATATTGATTTCTCAGATGCTAAAAATTCTCGTTCAAAACGCCGAGGTGCTGATTTAGGGTCTCGTGCCTCAATTACGCCAGAGCAGATTGAAGCTAGACGTGCTCAGATGCGTCAACTAATCAAGCAGGGTAAAGATCGTGGTTATTTGACCTATGCTGAAATTAATGACCATTTGTCTGACGATTTGGTAGATATTGATGCGATGGATAGCATCATTAGTACCTTTAGCGAAATGGGGATTCCTGTCTATGACCAGGCACCTACAGCAGAGGATTTAATTCTTAACGATAATACACCTATCAGCGATGACGACGTAGAAGATGAAGCAGAAGCAGCATTGACGACAGTTGATTCTGAATTTGGTCGTACAACGGATCCTGTGCGTATGTATATGCGTGAAATGGGTTCAGTAGAGTTATTAACACGTGATGGTGAGATTGAAATTGCTAAGCGCATTGAGGATGGGCTTAAAGCAATGGTTATGGCAATTGCAGCATCTCCAACTACGATTGAAGAGATTCTTAACCATATACAACGAGTTCGTGATGGTGAAGCGCAGATTGATGAGGTTGTGGATGGTCTAATTTCCGAAGATGGAGAAGACTATGCTGGCTCTGGTGTGACTATGGAAGAAGAATCTGATGATGGTCCAGCTGGTGGAATGAGTAGCAAACAGATTGAACTCTTGCATGAGCAAGCCTTAGCTAAGTTTGATATTGTTGAGAAAGCTTTCAAAAAAATGAAGGCTGAATGCGAAAGTGGTCATTATCAATCAAAAGCTTATGAAAAAGCGCATCAAGTTATTCATGATGAGTTATTAGGTGTTCGCTTTACGGCAAAAATTGTAGAGCGTTTAGCAGATACTTTGCGTTCACAAGTTGAACAAGTTCGTTCATTAGAGCGTCAAATGCTGTCAGTATGTGTGGATCGTGTTGATATGCCACGTGAACATTTTATTGAGTCTTTCCCTGGTAACGAAACTAATTTAGAGTGGGCGGATAAAGAGATTAAGTCTGGGGCGCCTTATGCTGAGAAACTTGAGCGTTTTATTCCTGATATCCACGAAATTCAACAAAAATTTATTGAATTAGAAAAATTAGTTGTTTTACCGATTCAAGATTTGAAAGATGTCAATAAACGCATGGTCAATGGTGAGGCGAAAGCCAAGAAAGCTAAGCGTGAAATGATTGAAGCAAACTTGCGTCTAGTAATTTCTATTGCTAAAAAATATACTAATCGTGGTTTACAGTTCTTGGATCTTATTCAAGAGGGTAATATCGGTTTGATGAAGGCTGTTGATAAGTTTGAATATCGCCGTGGCTATAAGTTCTCTACCTATGCAACATGGTGGATTCGTCAGGCTATCACACGTTCTATCGCAGACCAAGCGCGTACCATCCGTATACCTGTTCATATGATTGAAACGATTAATAAGATGAACCGGATTAATCGCCAAATTTTACAAGAAACAGGCGTAGAGCCAGATCCAGCTACATTAGCCCAAAAAATGGATATGCCCGTTGAAAAAGTACGCAAAATCCTCAAAATTGCCAAAGAACCTATTTCGATGGAAACACCAATTGGTGATGATGATGATTCACATTTAGGCGATTTTATTGAGGATTTAAGTACCTTAGCGCCAGCAGATTCAGCGTTACAACGCTCTATGAGTGAAGTATTTGAAGAAGTGATTAACTCATTAACACAGCGCGAAGGCAAAGTATTACGTATGCGTTTTGGTATTGGCATGAGTTCAGACCAAACACTTGAAGAAGTGGGTAAACAGTTTGATGTGACACGTGAACGTATTCGTCAGATTGAGGCAAAAGCATTGCGTAAATTACGCCACCCAAGTCGTGCGGATAAACTTAAGAGCTTCTTAGAAAACTCTTAGTACTATCGACAAAATCTTTAAGTCCATAATAGTATTTATTCCTTTGTCAATATAAGTGCTATAAATGAGCTAAAACGATAAAAAGACTATTTATTAGAGATAATAAATAGTCTTTTTTTGTTGGTGGGGAGTATAAAATAAGCGTAAAAAATAAAACCCGTAATGAGCATTCATCACGGGTTTAAGTGTCTTGGTAGGCGATACTGGAGTCGAACCAGCGACCTCTACGATGTCAACGTAGCGCTCTAACCAACTGAGCTAACCGCCTAGATAAGCTGACTATTATAATGATTTTTTATCCATCAGGCAAGTTTTTTTAGTTATTAATCTAGCGTTTATTAAGTGCTGATTAATACTTTATAATTCAAAGAGCAACTTAGTATTTTGTATAGTCAATTTAAATAAGCAGATTGTAGATATGCTGAAATTCTTATACCAACAACTGATGCAGTTTATCATGGCAAAACCTGACGGTCCAGAAGCATTGGATATGAAAATGGAAATGTTGATGGAAAAAGCGCAGTCTGGTGATGCACAAGCCCAATATGAAATTGGGTATCGCTATATTAATGGAAGCTATTATCTTAAAGATATTCCAGCAGGTCTCCGTTGGTTAGAGTTAGCGGCAAAGCAATATCATGTAAAAGCACAGTCCTTTCTCGCCAATTATTATTTTAAGCATCAACAAAATTATCCAGATAAACAGCAAGAGATTATCTCATGGTGCGAATATGCGGTCTTTACGAAAAGATGCTGATGCGGAGGCATTATGGGGAGAAATACTTTGTTCTGGTTTTGCTACATCAACGCCATCAAGAGAAGGAATCTCTTATTTGCAAAAGCATGCAAAACAAGGGCATTTACGCAGTCAATATATACTTGCTCGGCAATATCTATCAGGAGAACTCATTAATAAAGATTTCTCACAAGCAAAGTACTGGGTTGATTTAGCGGCTAAAAGTGGCTATGTACCAGCTCAGCAGTTACTAGGCGAAATGTATCAACAAGGTAAAGGAGTAGCAGTCAATCCTACTGAAGCTCGTTATTGGTTTGAACAAGCACAGAAAAACAATATCTCTAGTTGAATCTGATATATTAACTATATGCGAAATATATGAAGCACCTTATCTTATTTAGAAAAACTGTATTGCTACGATAAAAGGAGAATTTATGACGTTCAATTCTTTGCTATTTAAAACCCAAGCCTATATTGATGGTAAATGGTTAAATGCAGATAGTGGAAACACAATTGAGGTTACTAATCCTGCAACAGGAGAGGTGATTGGGACTATCCCAAATATGGGTAAAGTAGAAACAGAAAGAGCGGTTAAAGCAGCTGAAGCGGCTTTAACCGTTTGGCAAAAAAAGAGTGCAAAAGAACGTTCAAATATTCTGCGTAAATGGTTTAACTTGATGATGCAGTATCAGGATGATTTAGCATATATTCTGACCTGTGAACAAGGCAAACCTCTGACTGAAGCTAAAGGCGAAATTGCTTATGGTGCTTCTTATATAGAATGGTTTGCTGAAGAGGCTAAGCGTATTTATGGAGATACTATCCCAGCGCCTTCATCTGATAAGCGTATTATTGTGATCAAACAAGCTGTCGGTGTGTGTGCCGCAATTACGCCATGGAATTTTCCCAATGCGATGATTACTCGTAAAGCAGCACCAGCATTAGCTGCGGGTTGCTCTTTTATTATTCGTCCCGCTTCGCAGACACCATTTTCAGCATTGGCTCTAGCCGCTTTAGCCGAAGAGGCAGGCATTCCTGCCGGTGTTTTTAATGTCATTACTGGTGGCTCTGCAGAAATTGGTCAAGTACTTACAGAAAGTCCCATTGTCCGTAAATTTAGTTTTACAGGTTCGACAGCAGTAGGGCGTCAGTTGATGCAACAATGTGCCTCAACTATCAAAAAAATCTCCTTGGAATTAGGTGGAAATGCACCATTCCTAGTGTTTGATGATGCAGATGTTGATGCCGCAGTGCAAGGTGCTGTTGCTGCTAAATTCCGTAATGCAGGTCAAACATGTGTATGTGCTAATCGCATCTATGTTCAATCAGGTATTTATGATGAGTTTTGTGAAAAACTTACCAAAGCAGTGGCAAAAATGGTTGTGGGTAATGGTCTTCAAGCTGGGGTGGAAATTGGTCCTATGATTGATCAAAAAGCAGTCAATAATACCATCAGTTTATTAGAAGATGCGACTTCCAAGGGGGGTGAAATCTTGGGCGGTGGTAAATATGAAGATTTATTCTTTAAACCTACAGTGATTAAGAACGCTACTCATGAGATGAGAGTGTTTAGTGAGGAAATCTTTGGTCCTTTGGCGCCTGTCTTTAAGTTTGATACGGAAGAGGAGGCTATTCGTTTGGCGAATGATACAGAGTTTGGACTGGCTTCTTATTTTTACAGTGAGAATATGAATCGAGTTATTCGTGTGTCAGAAAAACTTGATTATGGGATTGTTGGTGTTAATACAGGACTAATTTCCAACGAAGCAGCGCCATTTGGTGGTGTCAAACAGTCTGGTTTGGGACGTGAGGGCTCTAAATATGGTATTGAGGATTATTTAGAGATCAAATATATCGCCATTGGCAATATTAACTGATTTAGCACTGATGGATAAAACCTAAAGAATCTTGCTTACACATATGAAACATGGGGCTATTATATTTTATATATATAGCCCCAGATTTCTTGGATAATGTTATTTTTTAACGTAGAGTATCTTAATCAATTAGAACATAAAGATTCCACACATTAAGCACGCTGTCTAGCAAAGTCACGTAATCTAAATCCTGTAATAAATAATCCACCAAAGTAGACAATAGCACTCCCTATTAAAACAACTAATAGCACTAAAATTCTACTGATTGAATGTACCCAACGACCGTCACCTAACCAAGTGCTTAATTGAGTAGATAGTAATTGGTTAATACTAGTAGCATCTTGCATAGACCAGTTGATATAGTGTTGAATAAATATTAGCCATGCTGCCAGTAAAACAAGGGCAGGGAGTACACGTAGTATGAAACTTAGCCATTGGATATGGGGTAGATAAGTCTTACTGCATCTTAGTCCAATATAGAGGCATAATGCATTTAAGGTTGATCCTAAGCCTACAGATAATGCTAGGCCAGCATGCGCAAAGAGAGGTACAAAAACTAAGTTCATGAGCTGTGTGCATATTAGGACAAAAATAGCAATTTTTACCGGTGTCCTAATGTCTTGTTTAGCATAGAAACCGGGGGCTAAAATTTTGACCGATAAAATACCAATTAATCCAACCGCATAAGCAATGACAGCACTTTTGGTCATTAATACATCGTGATGATTAAATGCACCATAATTAAATAAACTAGCTACGAGTCCTTCACTGAGTAAGCCTAATCCAAGGACACAAGGTAGGCCTAATAAAAAGACTAAACGTAATCCCCAATCTAATAAATGGCTATAGTCTGCTACATCACCTTTAGCGTTAGCTGCGGCAAGACTAGGTAATAATACGGTTCCTATGGCAATACCTAATAGTGCCGTAGGGAACTCCATTAAGCGGTCAGCAAAGGATAACCAAGTTACGCTACCTGCGGGTAGCCAAGTCGCAATATTGGTATTGATAAGAATAGAAATTTGAGCAACGGATACGCCTAAAATAGCAGGTCCCATTAATTTGATAATGCGACGTACATCAGGATTTTTCCATGCCTCTGATAATTTGTGTCTAAAGCTAGGTAGTAAACCAATTTTGGCTAATGCTCCCCATTGAACAGCAAGTTGAGCGATACCTCCTAACATCACCCCTACGGCTAAGGCATAAATAGGGGTATTAAAAAACTGTGCCAAGAATAAACTGGCAAAAATCATGGAAAGATTGAGTAAAACTGGCGTAAAGGCGGGAACAGCAAATTTTTTCCATGTATTAAGTACCCCAGAGGCAAAAGCGACTAAAGACATACACAAGATATAAGGAAACATAATCCTTGTCATGGTAATGGCTTCTTGATAGCCACTGCTTGCTCCATCGGTTTTCATCCCAGAGGCCATTGCCCAGACAACTAAGGGCGCACCAATTATGCCTATAATAGTGACAACTAATAAGGCAAAAAATAGTACCATGGCGACATGATCTAGCAGAGTTTTTACGCTTTGTTCTGATTGAGTGGCTTTCTTTTCACCAAGAATAGGAACAAATGCTTGTGAAAAAGCACCCTCGGCGAATAAACGGCGTAAGAGGTTAGGGATTCGGAAGGCTACCCAAAAGGCGTCGGTTAAAGGGCTAGCACCGAAAGCACGTGCAATAAGAATATCACGAATAAGACCTGTAATACGTGATAAAAGTGTTAGCCCACTAATTGAGGCGGCAGAGCGTAATAGACTCATAATAATAAAAATACGCCCGAGAAAAATCCGGGCGCATTGTCAAAAAGTTAAGTGTAAGACTTATCGAGGTTGCATGCGAATTGCGCCATCAATACGGATGGTTTCACCATTAATCATATCGTTAGTGATAAGGCTGTGTACTAACTTGGCGTAATCTTCTGGGCGACCTAGGCGTGAAGGGAATGGAATCATGGCGGCTAATGAATCTTGCACCTCTTGAGGCATACCAAACATCATTGGCGTACCAAAAATACCAGGAGCAATCGTGTTGCAACGGATACCAGAGCGAGATAAGTCACGAGCAATAGGAAGTGTCATGCCAACCACCCCTCCTTTAGAACGCAGAGTAAGCAGCTTGTCCTACTTGACCTTCAAAAGCAGCTACAGATGCTGTATTGATTAGAATACCACGTTCACCAGTTGATTCTGGTGTATTTTTTTCCATTGCTTCAGCCGCAAAGCGAATCATATTAAAGCTACCAACTAAGTTGATATTGATGACTTTTTGGAATAGCTCGAGTGAATGAACGCCATTTTTGCCAACTATTTTTTGTGCAGGAGCGATACCAGCACAGTTAATAAGACCAAATAAAGATCCTAGCTCAACGGCTTTGGCAACAACAGCTTTGGCATCTTCCTCTGAACTTACATCACAATGGACGAATGTTTGACCAAGCTCAGCGGCATATTTTTGACCTGCCTCATCTTGGACGTCAGCAATAACAACTTTAGCACCATTATCTACAAGCATTTTTACCGTGCCAGCACCTAAACCAGAGGCACCACCTGTGACGATAAATACTTTTCCTTCGATTTGCATCAATATCTCCCTATTTTAGAGCATCTGAAATACGTTGAGTAATTTCTTCTACTTTGCCTACGCCTGATACTTTGACATAGCGAGGAGCAGAAGCAGGGTCTTGGTTTGCCCAAGTTGAATAGTAATCAACAAGAGGACGAGTTTGTTCTTGATAAACATCTAAACGTTTGCGAACAGTTTCTTCTTTGTCATCATCACGTTGAATAAGTGGTTCACCAGTTATGTCGTCTTTGCCTTCTACTTTTGGTGGATTGAATTTGATATGGTAACTGCGACCACTCTCTGGATGGATACGACGACCACTCATACGTTCAATAATCGCTTCACTAGGGACATCAATTTCTACGACATAATCTAATTTGACGCCAGCTTCTTTAAGAGCATCTGCTTGTGGAATAGTGCGAGGGAAACCGTCAAATAAGTATCCATTAGCACAGTCAGGTTGTGTTAAACGATCCTTAACTAAACCAATAATAATCTCGTCAGATACTAATTTACCAGCGTCCATCACTTTTTTCGCTTCTATACCTAAGGGAGTTTGAGCTTTGACGGCAGCACGCAGCATATCTCCAGTAGAGATTTGAGGAATGCCGTATTTTTCGGTAATAAAGCTCGCTTGAGTACCCTTACCAGCGCCTGGAGGGCCAAGAAGGATTAGACGCATAAGTTTCTCTCCTGTAAATTAATCATATTTGGTTTGTCCATTATAAAAGTTTTTTATGACAAAAATGGCAAACAAAGGTAATTTGTGTTTATTAAATAGCGGTGTCTATTTTTGTCGCTAAATAGTGTCTCACGTGTTCCAAATCTTCAGCTGTATCTACTCCGGGTAAAGGGGCATGGTCTGTCTGGAGAACCACAATTTTAAAACCATTTTCTAAAGCGCGTAGTTGCTCAAGTGATTCTAATTGCTCTAATGGTCCCATCGTCAGTGTTGGAAACTTACGTAAGAAACTTGCACGATAAGCATACATACCAATATGATGCAATGCAACCATAGATGTAGGTAATAGGGATTTATCCTTATTAAATGCATCTCTTGCCCACGGAATAGGGGCACGTGAAAAGTAAATAGCGTAGCCTTGTTGGTCGCAAACGACTTTAACCACATTAGGATTAAAAAATTTCTCAGCTGACTGGATAGGATAGGCACAAGTTGCAATGGCGGCTTGAGGATTGTCATTCAAGGTCTGTGCGACTTGATTAATTAACGTTGGGTCAATAAGTGGCTCGTCACCTTGAACATTAACAATAATCGTATCATCAGCAAGGTTAAGTAAGTCAACAACCTCCGCTAGACGATCGGTCCCTGAGGGGTGATTAGGTGACGTGAGTAAAGTCTGAAATTGCTGATCACGGGCTACATTCGCAATGGCTTGATCATCAGTAGCAATAATGACCTGTTGTGCCTTGGAGCGGCGTGCTTGTTGGGCGGTACGGATAACCAATGGCGTACCATGAATATCCATTAGCATTTTGCCCGGTAAGCGAGTGGATGCGGCTCTCGCAGGAACTATGGCGATAAAAGAGAGATTCATTATTTATTTTGCTACGTTAGAATCTTGAGATGCGTCCTGTTGTTCTAAAGGACGTGCCTGCTCTTTTAATAAAATTGGGATGCCATCTTTAATCGGATAGGCCAATTTGGCTTCTACAGAAATGAGTTCTTGTTTTTCTGCATCATATACCATTGGTTTTTTGGTTACAGGACATAGCAGTTTTTTTAGATAATCTGGATTCATAGAGTTTGCCTAAAATCAAATTTTTTTTTAAGAAATATGGGTAAGTGTTTTATTTTATCTTCTAAATGGTCAAAAAAAGTAGATGGGATAAATTCAGCCTTTGTATGGACGCACCACCAGTTGTTTTGACTAAAGTGTCGACATTTTATGGCATCCTTGGTGGTCATGACTACTATAGCATGATTAAAAGGCACTAAATCTTGGACAGAATAGTCGTGGTGATCAGGAAAATCTTTGGTACCATTTAATGGTACGCCTTGATTACGCAAACTTTGGTAAAAACGTTCAGGATGTCCAATGCCAGAAATTGCATAGATGTTTTGTTGCTGGTGTTGTTGAATAAATTCGGTTATTGTGTAGATTTTGCCAGTTAGTAAATGTTCAAACTCAGCCAGAGTAAGATACATACCGATTTGTTCAGGTACTTGCGTCTCATCAAGAGTGCTCTGGGAATCATGACTCTCCGTGTTTTTAGGAGGAGAGAGCTGGGCAGATAATGCTTGCTCACGAGTATTATAATTTGTTACAACGTAATCAACCGTATTTAACCGTGATGGCGATTCGCGTAAAGGTCCTGCTGGTAATAAATAGCCATTACCAATGCCTCTAGTATCTTGCACAATGATTTCAATATCTCGGTCAATCGCATAATGCTGTAGACCGTCATCACTAATTAAAATATCTACGGTTGGATAGGTCTTGAGTAATAATTCGATAGCTTTTTGGCGTCTGGGGTGAACAGCCACAGGAGCGTATTGTGCAAGAATACTGGGTTCATCACCAATCTTTTCTGCCCACTTGATGGGAGCAGAGGGCGAAGTTTCTGTCAATGTTGATTCTTCTGCTGGAGCAATTATGTGCTGTGTTACAGGCACTTTATCCCCTGAGGTGGATGAAGCGTTTGGTAAATAGGCACATATTGCCTCGTGTTTAATATCAGCACCATAGCCACGACTAATAACACCAGGAGTGAATCCCCTTTGTTTAAGGGCTTGAATTAATGCGATACTTACAGGTGTTTTGCCTGTTCCACCAATAAAAATATTGCCTACTATAATGACAGGCACGGGAGCGCGATAGCGTTGAAACTGTTGATGAGTAAAAGAGGTATATTTTTTGTCGGTATGCCATTTGACTAGTCTAGCAATAGGACTGAGAGCGATGCTAAATAGTTCCTTTTTTTAGCCATTGTTGCTGGATGTACTGTATAACACTAGAAAGCATAACTAAATAAAATAAAAATCGAGAGCCATGTAAAGTAATCGTATAAAATAGATTGTAGACCAAAGGTTACTAACTAGCGTTATTTTTCTCTTATTAAGTAAATTTTTTGCTTGTTTATACCCATAAAGTGGATAAATTGTGGAAAAGTATTTATCCCCAAAAAATGTGGAAAACTTTGTGTAAAACCTCTAAAAAATGAGTGTTTATATAAGGCAGCTTACTATTGCTTAAAAATTGTGCAATTTAGATGAAATATTTAAATTCATTAAAAATCAATAGGTTATAGTGTTTATTTGATAAAAGAGTTTATTAATCTTCGCTAATTATAAGAAAAATTCGCTATGTGATTGATTTTTCTTCTTCTTGTGGAAAATTTAAAAAATATTTTTATAAAATGATGAATTTCAATAATTTTTATGG
>NZ_AYSV01000107.1 GCF_000506865.1 Pelistega indica | reverse complement strand
CCAATGTTAATCCTGAAGTGCTTGGTAGWCATCCAATCCAATAAAATTAAGTCTGGTAATTCTGCATTAATTAATATTTTGGCTTGTTCTGCATCAAGTGCACGCAATACTTTGTGCCCAGAGAAGGTTAAGTTAACAGCGATTAGTTCCTGAATTGCTGGTTCATCTTCAACAACGAGAATAGTACTTGCCATAATAAGGTAAAATAGAAAAAATAGATTAATGGAATGGTACAACTTAAGATATACCACTTCTTGCTGGCTAAAACAGCAATTACGTCATCTTAAATCCATTTTGTGTCATGTTTGTGACAGTTTAACATGTGAATAAATTATGAGTAATGAAAATAAAACGACAGACCAAGAAACAACCCATTTTGGTTTTCAGACGGTAAAAGAAGTCGAAAAAGCAAATAAAGTGGCCGGAGTGTTCCACTCAGTTGCTTCTCGTTATGATGTCATGAATGATTTTATGTCGGTTGGTTTACATCGAATTTGGAAATTGTTCACGATAGGAAAGTCAAATGTACGACCCGGTATGAAAGTGTTGGATATTGCCGCAGGGACGGGTGATTTGACGATGGCTTTTGCCAAGAAAGTGGGCAAAACGGGTGAAGTTTGGCATACAGATATTAATGAGTCGATGCTGAGTGTTGGTCGGGATCGCCTGATTGATAAAGGCTTTAGTGTGCCTAGCGTTGTCTGTGATGCAGAAGCATTGCCTTTTCCTGATAATTATTTCGATATTGTCACTGTGGCTTTTGGTTTGCGTAACATGACCCATAAAGACAAAGCATTGGCCGAGATGTTAAGAGTGTTAAAACCAGGTGGTAAATTGCTCGTATTAGAGTTTTCGCGTATTTATAAACCACTTGAGCCGGCTTATGACTGGTATTCGTTTAATATCTTGCCATGGTTAGGTAAAAAAGTTGCTAATGATGAGGATAGCTACCGCTATTTAGCTGAATCTATACGTATGCATCCAGATCAAGAGACACTTGCTCAAATGATGCGTGATGTAGGTTTTGAGCGAGTAAATTATCATAATTTAACAGCGGGTATTACGGCTTTACACGAAGGGATTAAATTACGCTAGGAGGTTGCTCTTTTGTAAGAAGGTATAAGAAAGGGGTATGGAGTGGTCTTGATATTAATTGAAATACCCATATTTTAAAATGCATCAATTTGTGTTGAGTTGAAAGCAATTTATGCTACACTTAATTGAAATTAACGTATTTTAAGGATGCTTATGAAAGGTAAACTTCCCCGTTTTTTATCAGCCGCATTAGTTGTGATTGCGTCTGTTGCCATGCTAGGCGTGGCTGATGATGCCGAAGCACGTCGTATGGGTGGTGGTTCTAGTTTTGGTCGTCAGTCGAGTAATATTATGAGAACACCATCAACAAGTGCTCCAGTTGCTCCTGCAGCGCGTCCAAATCAAATGAGTCCTAGCGCTACTAGTGGTGCAGCGACCGCGGCGGCTCGACCTAAAACAGGTTTTTCTCGATTCTTAGGGCCTATTGCGGGTATTGCGGCAGGTCTTGGTATCGCCGCGTTATTGTCTAGCCTAGGGCTAAGTGGTGCTTTCCTTGAATTTATGTCTAGCCTAGTATTGATTGGCTTGGTTGTATTTGGGGTAATGTTTGTATTGCGTCGTTTACGTGGTGCGCCCCAGACTGCTGGTGCCAGTGCCAATACTAGTGCAAACAATACTTACAAAAACTCGTTTGAACGTAGTCATCCAGTCAATCCAAATTCAGGCGTTAATTCATCCTCTGCCACATTTGGATCGCCAGTTGCTCCTGCCCCAGCTACTGACAAACAAGGTCAAGATAATTGGTTTATCCCTGCTGATTTTGATAAGGTGTCATTTTTACAAGAAGCTAAAAAGCAATATGTGGCGATTCAGGCATTATCTGATCAAGGAAATATTGCACAATTACAGCAATATTTAACAGATGATTTATTGCGTGAATTAACACCTAGTATCCAAGCAAATGCAGGAGGAAAAACAGAAATAGTGTTATTAAATGCTGAACTCTTGGGGATTGAAAAAATTCATGATACTCAAGGAGATGGTCATTTAGCTAGTGTTCGTTTCTCTGGTATGGTGCGAGAAAATGTGGGTGAAGCAACAACACGTTTTGAAGAGGTTTGGAATTTATATAAAGCTGCAAATAGTGGTTGGTTATTAGCAGGTATCCAACAATTTAGCTAATAGTTTTAATAACTAACGATTGTATTTAAATACGCACCCACATCCCCGATTACTCTTTGTTAGTCGGGGATTTTTGTTAAACTAAAGCCTATTACATTTTTTGATAGATATCATGTTCCCCCCCATTTTTATGAAACCACAGCAAGTCTTCGTGAATGCCTTCAATGCCTTACTTAAACGAGAAGATTGGGCAAAACAGAAAATAAAAAATCACGCTAGCAAGATAGTGAAATTGAATATTTCAAGCTGGAGTTTGTTGTTAAAGATAGCCGATGATGGCACTGTGCAATGGTGGCAGACAGCAGATTCGGCTAATGTTACTTTAACCATTACAGATGATGCTTTGAAAGAGCTGCCTAAGACGTTACAAGAAAAAGCGGATATAGATCGTTTGGCTTCTTTGTTGCATATTGAGGGGGATGCCGGTTTAGCGAAATTAGTCTCAGAACTAGCCTTAAATTTACGTTGGGATATAGAAGCAGAATTAATTCAAACAGTTGGTCCTTTTATGGCAAGTATTTTGCTTAATGGATTTAAAAAAATCAAACAAACAAGTGAGTTTGTTAGCGAAAAAGGTTTAGAAAAAACGAAAGACTTTCTTAGCCAAGATTATCATGTGATTGTACAAAAACCTGTTGTACAAGTATTACAGCAAGATATCGTTGCCTTACAACAATCCCTTACAAAGCTTGAGCAACGCATCCACAGATTACAGAAGGTGTAAATGAGATTTTTACGGTTAATACGCATTACCTTTATTTGTTGGCGTTATGGCTTAGACGAGCTTATTCTTGAGAATATTCGTCATCCCATTGCCACTTTTTTAATTAAGGTTACCCGTTTAGGACGAACGTATAAACAGCCCCGAGGCCAACGCTTGCGAGAAGCGTTGGAAGAATTGGGTCCCATTTTTGTAAAGTTTGGACAGGTACTGTCAACAAGACGTGATGTTGTACCACATGATATTGCAGATGAATTAGCATTATTACAGGATAAGGTGCCACCATTCTCTCCTGAGCAAGCGGTTGCGATGATAGAGAAGTCATTGGGTAAACCAATTAATGAGATTTTTGCTCAATTTACACTAGAGCCCCATGCTTCTGCATCAGTGGCACAAGTACATGTCGCTTATTTATTTAATGGTCAAAAAGTAGCGGTTAAAGTGCTTAGACCCGGTATGCTCAAGGTGATTGAGAAGGACTTAGCCTTAATGAGGGCGTTTGCCGCTATTGTTCAGCGTTATATTCCCGATGGTAAACGATTAAAGCCTAAAGAGGTGGTTGCTGAATTCGATCAATATTTACATGACGAACTGGATTTACAAGTTGAAGCGGCTAATTGTAGTCAATTACGACGTAACTTTAATCGCCCAGAGAGAAAGGGGTTATTGTTAGTACCAGAGGTATTTTGGGAGTATTCGACTCAAGATGTCTTTACCATGGAGTGGATGGAAGGAATTCCTATCAATCGTGTAGAGCTATTGAGAGAAAAGGGCGTGGATATAGAGAAACTAGCACGGATGGGTGTGGAGATCTTTTTCACACAAGTATTTGAAGATGGGTTTTTTCATGCTGATATGCATCCGGGTAATATCCTAGTATCACTCGATGAAAATACTTTTGGGCAATATATTGCTGTGGATTTTGGTATTGTTGGCTCTTTATCTGAGTTTGATAAAAACTATTTGGCACAGAACTTTTTAGCCTTTTTCCAACGAGATTATCGGCGTGTGGCTCAATTACATATTGAGTCTGGTTGGGTGCCAGCTGATACACGAGAGGAACAACTTGAGGCGGCGGTTCGTACTGTATGTGAACCTCATTTCGATCGTCCTCTATCAGAAATTAGCCTTGGTCAAGTATTAATGCGCTTATTTCAAACATCAAGAAGGTTTAATGTTGAAATTCAACCCCAGTTAGTCTTATTACAAAAAACCTTGTTAAATATAGAAGGAATGGGACGTGAGTTAGATCCTAATCTTGATTTATGGCAGACAGCAAAGCCATTTTTAGAAAAATGGATGTGGGAAAGAGTTGGTCCTAAAGGTTTAGTTAGACAAGTAAAAAAAGAAGCTTCACAATGGTCAATGATTTTACCCTCTATTCCACGCTTGGTAGAACAAAATTTATCTAGAGAGGATCAATCAGCTGAAATATTAAAGGTTTTACAAGAAATAAAAAAAGAACAGGCTTCACGTAAGTTAATTAGTTGCTTGATGGCTGTGATTTCTTTATCAGCGTTTGGTTTGGCGTTATATCTTATTTTTGAAGTATAAAAAGATGCGTTTTGAAGACAAAATATTAAGCCCAGATGAAGTAGTGGCAAAAATACAATCAGGCGATTTACCACGCCCCTTAGTGTTTACCAATGGTGTGTTTGATATTTTGCACCGTGGTCATGTCACTTATCTTGAACAGGCGGCAAATTTAGGTGGTAGTTTAGTGGTTGCTGTGAATACAGATGCTTCTGTGAAACGCTTAGGTAAGGCGGCAGATCGTCCTTTTAATACCATGCAGGACAGACAAGCATTACTGGCTGCCTTGCAAAGTACTCAAGTGGTAACTTTTTTTGATGAAGACACACCTTACCAGCTGATTGAAAAACTCCGACCAGACATTATTGTCAAAGGTGGAGATTATGATATGGAAAAATTAGCGGAAACAGCCTTGGTGAAATCTTGGGGAGGTAAGGCGATTGCTATTGATTTTCAACATGAACGATCTACAACGGCATTAGTGAACAAGATTAAAACAGGTGAACAGCAATAGTGTAGATTCTTTTGAGCATTATAAAACCCTAACAGACGATATACGAATATATTGATTGTTAGGGTTATTTATTGATGCTACTAATCCGTTTTTAAAACTAAATATGATGATTTAGAATTTAAAACGTGAAGCGACAGCACCGTTAAGAGGTTTAATCACAGTTTCTTCTAAGAACTCTTCGACAAAGTGAGAGGCACTTTGTCGCGTAATTCGGATTAATGACATAACGGTGCCTGTTCCAACAACGATTAATAGGCGACCACCTTCAGTAAGCTTATATTTTAAGGCGTCTGGAAGAGTAGGTAGTGATCCTGTAAAGACGATAGCATTATATTCTACGGATCCCCAGCCATTTCTCCCATCACCTACTTCTACGTTAACGTTTGCAATATGATTACGCTCAAGATTTGATTTGGCGAATGCAGCAATAGCGGGGTCAATTTCTATGGAAGTGACCTGAGTACATAAGCGACTGAGTAGTGCTGCCTGAAAGCCACTACCTGTGCCGATTTCTAGGACGGTATCAGTCGGTTTTAATTGTAAGGCTTCAGCAAAGCGAGCTTCTAAACGAGGGACTAGCATCGTTTCATGAGCTTGTGTGCCTTCAACATCGATAGGGATTTCCGTATCGGTATAGGCCACACTTTTGTACTTATCAGTCACAAAAGCATCGCGAGATAATCCCATCAATGCATTAAGAACTTTTTCATCAAGAATGCCTGCGGGACGGATTTGTTGCTCGATCATATTAAAACGAGCTTTTTCTAATTGAGATGGCGAAATGCTCATAAAACACTCACAAAATAAGCTGATAAATTAATTAGCTATTTTAGCAAATTTCAAACCTTAGCGTGACCACAATGCATGGAAATGATGGATTGGTCCATGACCGCTTCCTACGGATAGGCTATCTGCATGCAAAATAGACTGGTGAACATATTCAATTGCCTGACGAGTTGCTTCTGGCACATTATTGAATCTTGCCTGTAATGCACAGATAGCGGAAGACAATGAACAACCCGTTCCATGCGTATTTTTGGTGTGAATTTTTTGATGTTCAATTTCTAGCATTTTGTCACCATTAAATAGTAAATCAATGGTGTCATTGCCAGGTAAATGCCCCCCTTTCAACAGCACCCAGCGCTCATCTTTGGTGGGTAATAATGCATGTAATTTCTCTGCGACACGATACATTTCTTTGATAGTTTCTGGTGATGAGCCTAGCTGAAGAATATCAGCGGCTTCGGGTAGGTTTGGTGTAATCATATGGGACTGAATAATCAGTTCATTGATTAGTGCAGAGACGGCTTCTTTTTCTAATAGTCTTGCCTGACTTTTGGCTACCATGACAGGGTCAAGAACAATAAAAGGTGGTTTGTATTTTTCAAGTTTATCGGCAACCACACGAATGACGGATGCTTGACCAAGCATGCCAATTTTGACCCCATCAATACGAACATCATCAAATAAAGTATCGATTTGCTGAGCAATAAAGGCTGGGGATACAGGTTCAACAGCGCTTACTGTTTGTGTGTTTTGGGCGGTTAGGGCAGCAATAATGGCAGTGGCATAAGTCCCTAATGCACTCATTGTTTTGATATCAGCAAGAATGCCTGCTCCACCAGAAGGATCAACGCCAGCAATAGTTAGTGTATTTTTAATCATGCAAAATCTCTTAATGTTTAAGAATGGTAAAAACCTTCTTTATTTTATGGTCATATCAAAAGAAAACCTAA
Source organism: Pelistega indica (assembly GCF_000506865.1). GTDB lineage: Bacteria > Pseudomonadota > Gammaproteobacteria > Burkholderiales > Burkholderiaceae_B > Taylorella > Taylorella indica. The sequence goes on along the minus strand of NZ_AYSV01000107.1, from coordinate 11,143 downwards.
TTTTACCCTCTAAAGAAGAGTAAAATATGTACTGTATAAAGGATTTTATGTTTTAGCGCTAGACGGGGTTTTGAGCTAGCGTAGTGTTTTTTATTTTTTCAGAATGGTAGAAGGAAATAAGATGGTAACAGCAAAAAAAAACGACTCGTAAAGTATCTGAGGGAGATACTATGTCGGGAACTACAAGAAGACAAACTCGTTCTAATGTTGTAAAAGATAGAGTCCGTTCTCGTATTGACGCTGAAGGTGCAGCAATAGCAGATGCACTTGAAAAGGGTGAAGATAAGCTTTCAGCAGTACGCAGTTTGTTAGAGGGTATTTCTGAAGACGATCGTAAAGAATTATTTAAATTATTAAAAGAAGAAAAAGATAAATTAAGCCGTGAAAAAGTATCTAATCCTGATGCAGAGTTAGTCGAAAACTGGCAAGAAGAAGGTGTTTATCCTTACCGTTATTTAATGTCTCGCCGCAATTATGAATTTCAAAAATACAATCTACAAGTTGAATTATTAAAATTACAGCAATGGGTTCAAGAGACAGGTTCTCGTATTGTTATCCTATTCGAAGGACGTGATGCGGCAGGTAAGGGTGGTACGATTAAGCGTTTTATGGAGCACTTAAATCCACGTTTTGCTCGTGTAGTAGCTTTACAAAAACCTACAGAGATGGAGGCTGGTCAATGGTATTTCCAACGCTATGTACAACACTTACCTACAAAAGGTGAAATCGTTTTATTTGACCGTTCTTGGTACAACCGTGCTGGTGTAGAGCGTGTGATGGGTTTCTGTACTGATGCTCAATACCAAGAATTTATGCGTCAAGCACCTGAGTTTGAGCGTAATCTTGTACGTAGTGGTATCGTATTAATTAAATTCTGGTTCTCAGTAAGTCGTGATGAACAAAGACGTCGTTTCCGTGAACGTAAAAATCATCCATTGAAACAATGGAAACTTTCTCCTATTGATATGGCCTCTCTTGATAAATGGGAAGACTATACAAAAGCAAAAGAAGCGATGTTCTTCCACACAGATACTAGTGATGCACCATGGACTGTAGTGAAGTCAAATTGTAAGAAGCGTGCGCGCTTAAATGCACTACGCTATGTATTACATAAGTTTAATTACAAAAACAAAAACATTAATAGTATCGGTAAGATTGACCCACTTATCGTTGGTCGCTCTAATGTGATTTACGAATCAGGTGAAAGCGCAGCTCTAGATCTTGCGAAATAACTTATTGGTGGCGTGTAAATTATTGATTTAAAAGCTAGCAAGCTAAGATTAAAAAAGAGATTTGCCACTAATCAAAGCCAAATCAGAACAAATCTGATTTGGCTTTTTTATAAGCCGTAAAAATAGCATAAAATGGACATATTAAGAAAAGGCAATAGATTACATATGTGTTTGAGAAATAGTTGCTAGGGCTGTATTGATATTTATACGCCAACAGTGCTAAGTACTATATGCTATTGTTATCCAATAAGTAATATTTTTTGTGAGGTTAGCCATGGATTTTGATTTATTTGTGATTGGTGCTGGTAGTGGTGGTGTTCGTGCTGCACGTATGGCTGCTGCCAAAGGTGTCAAAGTGGCAGTAGTCGAAGATGCGCCATTAGGAGGAACTTGCGTAAATTTAGGGTGTATTCCTAAAAAATTATATAGTTATGCCTCTAGCTTTCCTGCTCATTTTAGTTCTTCAGAAGGTTATGGTTGGTCTCATGTGGAGTCAAGCCTTGATTGGGAATTATTGAAAAAAAATCGAGCGATTGAAATTAAACGCTTAAATGGTGTATATGCCAATTTACTGAAAAATTCTGGTGTTGTGCTAATTGAGGGAAGAGGTTCTTTAGTTGATAAAAATACCGTTAAAGTAGGTGATAAAACATATACAGTTAAAAACATTCTTATCGCTACTGGTGGCTGGCCATCAGTGCCAGATATTTCTGGTAAAGAGTTAGTCATAACATCCAATGAGATTTTTGATTTGCCAGTATTCCCTAAACGCCTGCTTGTCGTTGGCGGTGGTTATATTGCAAGTGAATTTGCCTCTATTTTTAATGGTTTAGGCGCAAAGGTTATTCAGCTCTATCGTTCCGAAAAAATCTTACGTGGTTTTGATGAGGACTTGCGTGATTTCTTAAGTCAGGAAATGATTAAACATGGTGTGGATATTCGTGTAAATAGTGATGTAGCAAAAATTGAAAAAACAGCGAATGGTCTCTTAGTGACACTAAAAGATGGTCAGACAGAAGAGGTTGATCAGGTGCTTTATGCAACAGGGCGTGTACCAAATACGAAAGGGTTAAATTTGGATGCTGTTGGCGTAAAAACGAATAAAAAAGGTCAAATTGAGGTGGATAAAAATTACACTACCTCAGTTGAATCGATTTATGCCTTAGGTGATGTAGTCGGCCATTTAGAGTTGACTCCTGTTGCTTTAGGAGAAGCAATGACAGTAGTGGATTATTTGTTTGGCGATAAAAAGCGTCAGATGAGTTATGACAATATTCCTACCGCGATTTTTACCACACCTAATGCGGCAACAGTTGGTTTAACGGAAGAGCAAGCTCGTGAGCAGTACGGTGAAGTTTTAATTTTTAAATCAGAGTTTAAAGCACTTAAACATACTTTAACAGGTAAAACGGAGCGTACTCTGATGAAAATGATTGTGGATAAGGCTAGTGATAAAGTAGTTGGTATTCATATGGTAGGTGATGATGCTGGTGAAATCATTCAAGGTTTTGCTGTGGCATTAAAAGCAGGAGCTACAAAGGCTATTTTTGATAATACAATTGGCATTCATCCAACAGCTGCTGAAGAGTTTGTGACAATGAGAACGCCAGTGGAGGGTTAATGCAGAAACAGATACAAGAATGGTTGCTTTCGAAACAAGTTGATTTTTATCCAGAATACCTAGCCGAGGGACTAGCTTTGCTAGGGATTCTTATTAGTTGTGTAGTTATATTTTATGTTGCGTATTTAGTTTTACGTCGCATTATGTATACAATATGTGCTAAGTCATCATTTTTATTCATGCGTGGCCTTAGTGAAACTAGATTATTTACATATATTAATTATCTGATTCTAGCTATTGCGCTACAGCAGCTAGCAGTATGGTGGTTGAGCCCTTCAACACTACAGAAAATCATTATTGTCGCTGCTCAAGTATGGTTTTTGTTAAATCTTTTATTGATTGCATTTGCTTTATTAAACACCTTAACGCATTGGACTTTTGAGCGTAATTTTGCTGGTAATTTTCCTGTGCGAGGATTAGTACAGACGCTTAAATTATTATTATCAATCGGCATTGGTATCGGAATTGTGTCTCTGATGATTGGTCAATCACCATTAATCCTTTTATCTGGATTGGGTGCTATGACAGCAGTCCTGATGTTGGTGTTTAAGGATCCTATTTTGGGTTTGGTAGCAGGTATTCAATTATCCGCAAATAATATGTTGAGTATTGGGGACTGGCTTGAAATGGGAAAATACAATGCGGATGGTGCAGTGATTGATATTGGGTTGACGACAGTTAAGGTAAAAAACTGGGATAATACGATTACAACTATTCCGACTTACGCTCTTATTTCGGATTCGTTTAAAAATTGGCGATCAATGAGTGAATCAGGTGGTCGTCGTATCAAGCGATCAGTAATGATTGATACCAGCACTGTACATTTTATTTCTGAAGAGATGGTTCAGCGATTAACACGCAGCCCTTTGTTGTCAGAGTATATTATTGCTAAATCGCATGAGTTAGAAAGAGTGAATCAAGAAGCTGATATGAGCCTGGCCTTGAATGGTCGTCGTTTAACTAATTTGGGTACATTTCGAGCTTATCTGGAAAGATATTTAAAAAATCATCCTAAGATTCATCAAGGAATGACGGTGATGGTTCGCCAATTAGCACCAACAGATAAAGGAATTCCTATCGAAATTTATTGCTTTAGCAATGATGTTGCTTGGGTAAATTATGAGGCTATTCAAGCTGATATTTTTGACCATATTTTTGCCGTGGTGAGTGAGTTTGGGCTCCGAATTTATCAATCACCGACTGGTTATGATATGCGTAAAGGGTTAAGCTCTAGAGTCTAGTAAGGAAAAAGTATATGTTTAAGAGAACGTCTGTAGTAGCGATTGGAACATTAGGTGGTACCATCACCATGACATCAAACCAAGGTGCGGCAGGGGTTAGCTCAACTTTAGGGGCAGAAGATCTCGCTCAGTCCATTCCGGGTTTGGCTAATTTAAATATTAAGTTAACACTTAAAACATTAGCCAATTTGGCTAGTGGTTCGATTCGCTTTGAAACGCTTTTTAATGCACTACGTTGGGCAAAACAACAGGTAGAAGATGGGGCAGATGGAGTGGTACTTGTTCAGGGTACAGATACTTTAGAAGAGTCTGCCTTTTTGATGCATTTATACTGGCCATACCCCCAACCATTAGTGCTGACAGGGGCGATGCGTTCACCGTCAGAGGCAGGCGCAGATGGCCCTGCAAATTTGCTTGCAGCTATTGAAACAGCGGCTAGTCCGGCTATGCAAAATTATGGTGCGTTGGTGGTGATGGGTGATGAAGTTCACCAAGCACGTTATGTAAAGAAACTTCATACCACTTCAGTGGGGGCTTTTGCGTCACTTATTATAGGTCCAGTAGCTTATCTGCAAGAGAATCAATTAATAGTGTATCGATTACCTAGTCCTAATCGATTTGTATTTGATATACCTGATCAATTTACAGCACAAACATTATTGATTGAGACCACTTTGGATGAGTCTGTCGCACTTTATCAAGCTATCCCTGATTTAGGCTATCAGGGCTTGGTCATAGCCGGTTATGGTAGCGGTCATGTGTCTGAAAAAGTTCGTGACGTATTGACGCCAATAGTGGCGAAAATGCCAGTGATTATGGCGTCTAGAACAGGGGCTGGTAGTACTACTAAGGCAGTTTATGGCTATAAAGGTGGGGAAATAGATTTACAAGCTATGGGCATCATGATGGCTGGTGGTTTATGTCCTCGTAAAACAAGATTATTATTAAATGCCTTATTATGGTCAGGAGCTACACGACTAGAAATTCAGCAGCGAGTAAAACAGTTTGGAGAAGGCTAATACTAGGGTTACTACTAACTCTTGTGTTCAAAACATATAAATCTCATCAAAGCCCCCTATAATGGCAAGCTTAGCTCTAGACGTATTATTTTTTGTTACATCTGTCCTGCTAGGAGCTTGGTAACAATCAAAAAGGAAAAAGGGTGTAATTTAGGAGTAGGAAAATGTTACTTAGTACAGTAGCTATTATCATTTCGTTAGTTTTATTGATGTATCTTGCCTATAGAGGAGTTTCAGTATTAATTTTGGCACCTGTAATGGCAGCATTGGCAGTGCTTTTATCTGGTGACTTTGCTTTTATGGCACCAATTTATACCGAAACCTTCATGGGTGGGCTAGGAAATTATTTATTAAAATTTTTCCCTGTATTTTTATTGGGTGCTCTTTTTGGTCAGTTAATTGCTGATTCTGGCGCTGCCTCTAGTATTGCACATTGGTTCACTAGAATTCTAGGCCCTAAACATGCCATTCTTACTGTCGTACTTGCTTGTGCAGCACTAACATACGGTGGAGTTTCTTTATTTGTTGTCGCGTTTGCCATTTATCCTATTGCAAAAGTGATGTTCTACAAAGCAGGTATTCCTAAACGTATTATTCCAGGGGCAATTGCGCTAGGAGCATTTACCTTTACGATGACCTCTTTGCCCGGAACGCCAGCCATTCAAAATGCTATTCCTATCCCTTTTTATCATACTAACGTTTTTGCAGCACCTGGTTTAGGTATTATTGGCTCGTTAGTGATGTTTGTATTTGGTTGGATGTGGTTAGAAAGCCGTGCTAGAAAAGCCAAACAAGCAGGGGAAGGCTATGGTGATCATAACGACGGTGTTGAGCATGAAAATATTAGTGAGCACAATGCTATGTCTGTAGCCTTAGCCTTTTCGCCACTTGTCTTGGTTATTGCTTTAAATGCATTGTTTACCTATATTATTTTTCCGGGTATGGATTTTTCAGCGGTTACAGGAAAATTTGCAAATTTAGTACCATCTAAAAATACAGGGATGTGGGCTATTATTATTGCATTAATTATTTCATGCTTATGGTTAATTGTTATCGCTTGGAATCGTTGGGAAGATTTAAAAAATACCATCAACAAAGGTTCTATGGGATCAATGTTACCGGCATTTAATACGGCGTCTGAAGTGGGTTATGGTGCTGTGATTGCAAGCTTAGCAGGTTTTGCAATTATTAAAAATTTCGTGTTAGGTGTTGCACCAGGTAATCCATTAATTTCTGAAGCCGTGGCAATGTCAGCCTTGGCAGGTATTACGGGTTCTTCATCAGGTGGCTTAAGTATTGCATTACAAACATTAGGGGCAGACTATTTACGCTTAGCTACAGAAAATAATATTAGCCCAGAACTTTTACATAGAGTTGCCGTCATTGCAGCAGGAGGTTTTGATACCTTACCGCATTGTGGAGCAATCATTACGTTATTATCTATTTGTGGTTTAAATCATCGTCAGTCTTATTTAAATATCGCTGCAGTAACGATTGTAGGTCCAGTGCTAGCAGTTGCTACAGTGATTATTTTAGGGACAATGTTTGGTTCATTCTAAGCCACATATAAAGTAGAGCAAAAGGGGGGTACAGTGCTCCCTTTTGCCAGTTGATAATATTGTACTTTCGGCGTGCAGATTTTCAAATCTACTCTGGATAGCTGAGTGACTAAAGCAGAAAAGCTGCACGTCAAAATAAAAAAGTTGGAGAATATAAAAAGGGAGCAGAAGTACTCCCTTTTTTTAGGATATATACATAGAATATGTTTTAAAAGGAGATACGAATGGAAATTTATTATCTCATTGGTGCAATAGCAGTTGTTGTACTAATAGTTGCCCATTGGGCTTTGTGGAAATATTGGGTAAAACCAATGTTTAATAAACATATTGAGAATGAACGATTACGCGAGCAAGCACAAAATCAAAAAATTAAGTCAATCAATGAAGAACATAATACTTAATTAAATAAGTTGAATGCATTCTTTTGATTTTGCCATCAAATGCTATAATACAAAGTGCCGTGGTTCGAAATCCTCCCACGCAGTACCGTTAAGTACTAAAACAAAACTAAGGAAAACAAATGACTATTCAAGAAAAAGCCTTGGTCATCTTTTCAGGTGGTCAGGACTCTACGACCTGTTTATTACAGGCGATTGCCACGTATGGGCAACAAAACGTACAAGTAATTACTTTTGCTTATGGGCAAAGACATGCTATTGAGTTAGAAAAAGCCAAATGGATTGCCCAAGATTTAGGTGTGAGGCAAACCGTATTGGATTTGTCTCTAATGAAACAAATTACGCATAATGCATTGATGGATGAGCAAGCGGATATTGAGCAAACTGATCAAGGCATGCCAAATACGTTTGTTGATGGTAGAAATGCACTATTTCTACTGTATGCGGCTATTTATGCAAAATCTCAAGAGATAAAACATATTATCGTCGGGGTGTGTGAAACTGATTTTAGTGGCTATCCTGATTGTCGAGATGTGTTTATCAAATCCATGAATGTTAGCCTTAATTTGGCGATGGATTATCCATTTCAAATTCATACACCTTTAATGTATTTAACTAAAGCACAGACATGGGCATTAGCCGACCAATTAGGTGGTTTGCAGTATGTGCGAGAGCATACGCATACCTGTTATATGGGCGTTGAAGGTGGATGTGGGGAGTGTCCTAGTTGCTTATTGCGCAATAAGGGTTTGGCAGAATATTTAGAGAGTAAATAGTAAATGAAAGTCGTAAAAATTTTTACCTTTGATAGCTCACATCTCTTAGACGGTCATGATGGGAAGTGCAAAAACTTACATGGTCACACATATAAATTAGAAGTGGAAGTCAGTGGTGAGTTGATTGAAAGTGGTCCAAAAGAAGGTATGGTATTAGATTTTGGGGATTTAAAAAAGATAGTACAGCGAGAAATCATTGATAAAATGGATCACGCATTTTTATACAATCGCTTAAATGAACGAGAGCGTTCTATTGCTCAAATGCTTGAAGGATGGAGTATGAAGACATATCCTTTAGAGCAAAGAACTACCGCCGAAGTCATGAGTAAGCATATTTTCCATGTACTCAAGGCACATCAATTACCAGTTACCAGAGTCCGTTTATGGGAAACACCTACTTCCTATAGTGAGTATGAACCAAATGTCGGTTGAACATATATTGCAACCTGCTCAACAACTTGCTGAGCCTTTTTCCATTGATGAGCAACACCCTCAGTACCGTATTGTAGAAATCTTTGAAAGTTTACAGGGTGAGGGGTTTAATACGGGTATGCCCGCAATTTTTATTCGACTAGGCAAATGTAGTCTTGCTTGTTCGTGGTGTGATACTGATTATTTGAAGTTTGAATTAAAATCTCTAAATGATATTTTTGCCATGATAGATGGCTATACAGCAAAAAATATTATTATCACGGGTGGTGAGCCTACTATTCATCCCTATATTGAGCAGTTGTTAGATGCTTTAAAGTTAAAAGGTTATCATTTGTGTATTGAGAGTAATGCCTTACATGCAATACCGTTACAGATAGAATACGTGGCTGTGAGCCCTAAATACTGTTATTCAGAAAAGTACGCTAAGGAATGTATTTCTCACGCAGATGAAGTGCGTATTGTGATGGATCCTGATAAGTTGGGTTCACCAGAAAAGGGAGTATTACCACTTGAAAAAGAGCAAAGGGTACACACCTTTATTGAGTGGTGTGAAGAGATTGCCAATAAGATAAGCGCACAACACTATTATCTATCTCCTTTAGAGGTAGATGGGCAGATGAACATCTTGGATACTATCACGGCTATAGGCTTATTAAATGAAAGAGCGAAGGGTAGACAAAAAGATACGAAAAATTTGGCTAATAATTTCATCCCTCATTGGCAACTAAGTCTACAGACACATAAATTTGCTCATATTCAGTAGGCTTGTCATTCGAAAACAACACAAGACGTTAGTGTGGCTATGATTGGTAGCTCTACCAATAGTCGAAAGATAGGTAATATGCTATGTTGATAACATTGTTTTATCAGTAAAAGGATATATAGGATGTTTAAAAAGTATTTACTGGGCTCTGTCACCTGTATGATGAGTATGATTAGTGGCGTCAGCTCAGCTAATGAACCATTCCCTAGTCAAGCGATTAAGTGGATTGTGCCAAGCTCGCCAGGATCGGCATTTGATAACGTAGCACGTGTGTTAGAACCTGCATTAACTAAAAAGTTTGGTCAGTCTGTGGTTGTGCATAATTTAGCGGGTGCATCAAATATGACGGGAACCAAAGAGGTCGCTCGTGCCAAGCCAGATGGCTACACGGTTGGTATGATTTCGTCTACTCATGCGATTAATCCTTATCTACACGACAATATTCCATTTGATGCTGTTAAGGATTTTACGCCAATCACCAATCTTGTGATTACGCCCTTAATTGTGACGGTGCCTGCTAACTCACCTTATAAAACATTACAGGATTTGATTAAAGACGCTAAAGCGAATCCTGATAAAATCACTTATGGGTCTGCTGGTGTAGGTAACTCTTTACATCTTGCCACTGTATTATTGGAAAATAAGACAGGTATTAAAATGACTCATGCCCCTTATAAAGGGGGCAATCTGATAGTGACTGACTTAATTGCAGGACATTTGGATATGGCAACGATGGCGATTCCAAGCATTTTGGAGCAAGTAAAAGCAGGGACATTGCGTGCATTAGCCACAACGACAAATAAGCGTTCAGACGCATTACCTGATGTACCTACCATTGAAGAAACAGGCGTGAAAGGCTATAACTACTCAACGTGGTTAGCATTAGTGGGTCCTAAGGATTTGCCTACAGATATTCGCGATAAATGGAATGCGACTATCAAAGAAGTGATGGCTGATCCAGAGATTCAAGCAAAAATTAAAGGTTTGGGATTAAGTATTGAAACTTCAACGCCAGATGAATTAGCGGCTCGTATTCAGCAAGATCTTCAAGAAAATAAAACATTGCTAGAGCCCATTTTGAAAAAATAGCGCTTGCCAATTGATTTGTTAGTGTAGGTTCAATAAAGTGGTTTTGATGATATGATCATGAAAGCCCTAAGGTTAGTGTTAAGTGGGTTACATCAAAACCAAAAACTCAATCAATATAATGGTTAACCCCCATTCTACGTTTCAAGACGAAAAATGGGGGTATTGTTGACATATATAGGTATGAGTGCAGCGTCCTCCATTGCTATCAGTCTATAAATTTAAGTCATTCGGTCTATTTCCAGTATCGACGGATAAGAAAGCGAATGAGCTTAAACAAATAATACAACGCAAACAAAATGATTAAAGAGACAATCGCATGAACGGAAATAAAGATTGTATTAAAAACAAAATAATAGGCTTCCGCTGTATCTGGATTGCCCATAGAGACTAAAAACTCATTTAGCTCAGCCCCTTGTTCGTTTGTCAAGTAGATGAGTGGACAATTGTAAACAATAGAGAAATAGATGATATGGAAGCCCACAAAAAATATCAAAAATTTTAATAAATATCTAGTAACTTTCTTCATCGCATTTTCTCAAGCTAGTATGACCAAAAACAGTAACTGTCCCATAAGTTGGAATAGTGTGACTACTCTATTAAATTTAGATGTGTTTTTACGGTTTACTTAGTGGCTACATGAGGACTTATAATGGTTAACCCCCATTCTACGTTTCAAGACGAAAAATGGGGGTATTGTTGACATATATAGGTATGAGTGCAGCGTCCTCCATCGCTATCAGTCTACAAATTTAAGTCATTCGGTCTATTTCCAGTATCGACGGATAAGAAAGCGAATGAGCTTAAACAAATAATACAACGCAAACAAAATGATTAAAGAGACAATCGCATGAACGGAAATAAAGATTGTATTAAAAACAAAATAATAGGCTTCCGCTGTATCTGGATTGCCCATAGAGACTAAAAACTCATTTAGCTCAGTCCCCTTGTTCGTTTGTCAAGTAGATGAGTGGACAATTGTAAACAATAGAGAAATAAGATGATATAGGAAGCCA
>NZ_AYSV01000106.1 GCF_000506865.1 Pelistega indica | reverse complement strand
TCAGGGCATCAGCATCTGCTTGAGCCGACGATTCTCCGCTTCGAGTTCTTTTAAGCGTCTTACATCAGAGACTTCCCATCCCCCCATAACGTTCTCGCCATTTGTAGAATGTGGCAGAAGAAATGCCATGTTGACGGCATAACTCTTGAACAGGGGTGCCTGCCTCGGCTTGTTTAAGAATGTTGATAATTTGGCTTTCGCTAGTACGTTTACTCATGGTAAAACTCCTTTGAAATAAGTTTACGGTAACGTTCAAAAAAGTTCTACTTTCTTGTTGTCTTAATTTAGGGGATGGTTACAGTTGGAACGATTGCCGACACAGAAAGCGAAGGACATTACTGAGCTTCTGCCTCATCGTTGGCAAGCGCCAAACGACACCAAGAATTAACACAATGCCCCGACAAAATCGGGGCATTGAACGTTTAAAAACGGAAGTCAATCGGAGTTCACCGGACGCTTACAGCGCTTCAACGCTGTCGCATCATTTGTTTGAGACTAACATTGCCTATGCAAGAGGCTGTGTAAATTCACAAGTATCCCAACAAAAGACACTGGTTTTTAAGCCTATAGACGACTCAAAACCATTATTAACGGTAAATATCTTATAAAGTCCTTGTGGAGCACATATCTACACCATTTACTCTCGACAAAAACGGTCGCCTTGAATCAAGTCATTCTGAATAGAATCCATATTCCTATCAAGCACAAGCAATTTTTCATTCAATACCATTAAGCGTTGCTCATCTGCTGTTAAGCCTTCCCCCCTGCGTATCTTACGAGTAAGCTTATCACTTTCTTCTACTGTTAACCCTTGATATACCTTGCTTTTCAGCACATCACGCTCACTACCCAAGGACAATTTTTGTGCTTGATAATCACTTAACTTACCTTTGAGAACAGGGCAAACCACTTGCCTCTCATCCTCTGTCAACTCCTCCAGAAAAATAAACTCTTTCTGCTTCTTGGGTAAGTATTTAATGACGAAAATATCTCCTTTTTGAGTCGGTATATAGTAGCGGCTAAATAGAGGGTATACGGGTCGACTATTATCCCTATAAGTAATTGTCTGCATTATCCCCTGCTCATCCACATACTGCGCTGTCATAGCAGAAATATTGCCATATTCCTCTTGTATCATCATAGTAGTCTCAGACTTTACCACCTCAGCAATTGCCAGTTTACCGTAATGACTGATTAACGGAGTCAGGAAAAAACTAGAAAAAACACTACTCAACAATAGGCTAAAAAAGACGATTATCCCCAAAAGTAGCCTAAAAAAAGAAAAGCTCGGTAGAAAAGTAATTAAACCACCCAACAACAGCGCCAATGGCAGAGCTAACCACCAGCGATTTAGAATAAAGATGAGAATACTGATAACTTCTTCCAATTAAGTTTTCCAAATAATTTTTTGCGAGAGACACAATTCAGCACAAGCTGTTCAATCATTTTTACTGTCTCTATCCTTATAGAATTGGATCTACATTACCCTCTTATATCTACTGCAAGATTACGAAATAACGGGGAATAGCGGGTAAATATTTAACCTTAAATTCTTGTCCCACTTTTGGATATACGCCACTCTTATAGCTAGGGTAAAAGTTAAATTCATCTGTTCTAAATGAGCTTTCCTGTAACTCTCCGTTCGCCTTAGGATAAATAACGTTTAATTTAAACACTCGCTGATTATTTCTTAATGTTGAGGTTTGCTCTTGAGAAATAACCTTCGCTAGAGCTTCAATACCCGCATAATTAATCAAAGGACTGGTGATATGTGACCCAAATAAAAACACCACCCCTGGTAATAACACAACAAAAGCCTGAAAAAAACTCCTTCCACTTTTGTTCGGCGCTTCCTCTCCTCTGGCGATAAGTCAGGTTCAGATCTAAAATGATGAGTTCCCCACCACCCTATCAAGAAACCAATCATCACAAATGGCCAAATTTGTTTAATTGAAAAAACAATACTTGCAATAAGAAATGACAATTGAAAAATACCTCATTATGCACAAAGGAGCAACTGTTTAATTTGGCTAGGAATAAGCCGTACCGAAATTGGACAATTAAAAAGATTTGATGGTCCTAGACTAGTTACCCTAGTAGCTGGTGTTCCTCTTAAAATATGAGTAAATGCGCCGGTTACATGAGTTTGTGGTGCCATAACAGTTGGACATATCATACCTAATCCAACACCTAAATCATCTCCTTGTGACATAGGTCTAATAGACATCAAATTATGCTTTGGCATGCAACATAATAATAAATTAAAACATATTGGAATAGTAGTTGGACCAATGGCCATATTAGGATAAGGAATTGGTGGTATAGGTGTACGACAAACATCAGGAAAACCTAAATCCATACCACCTAGTTGACAATTTGCAAACATCATTTATCTCCTTAACCAGCCATCATTAATTTACCATCTGTTTTTAACAACTGATAACCATTTATCATCGTTGTATGTGCACTTATCTTTGCAAAAGCTTCCGCTGAGTAATCCATATTGAAAGAAATTAATTTATCTATACCACTAACCATCCTTGTCGCATTCCGAACAGTCTCAAAGGATATATCACTAACTCTCTCAACTTTTTCACTTGAATAATAACTATTCACAGCTTCTACACTATAAGAAACTGATTCAACCTGATAATTCTGAGCAAAAACACACCACTGGCTACTCTCAACATTAGCTTTTTTTGCTTTCAAATGTAAATCACCCTCCAATATAAGCTGTGCAGATTTTGCTTTTAGTATGAATTGTTCTGTCTCAATTATTGTAGGTAGCGATTGCTTTTTCTCCAAAATAGCCAAAATATAAATTTTTGAATTTAAATCACCATTCACTAAAACAGTATCACCAATATCAATCTGCTGCAAACAAGAAGTCGCCTTAAATGATTGGAGCAAATAATTGTCATTCAGTAAACGAACCCAAAATATTCTATTAAGCGAATCTATTTGCTCAACAATCGCATGACCAGAGACTATATCAACTCCACTAGATTTTTTGCTAACTGTTCGCTGTATAAGTAGACTAGTGAACTCAGGAGCTTCCTTAGTACTCTGTTCAAACTCTTGTTTATACTGACGATTATCATATTTCTTTACTTCATCCATAATTCCGCCTTTAACAATTGCTCATCACTTCCTAGAATCCCTATCTTAGAAGAATATTTTGTATGGTAATCCACTACTGCATGCATTTTTGTCCTATTAAAAGTCGAACCAGTAAAATCAGCTTCACTCACGTTCGAATAGGAAAAATCCGTATAAAGCAAATTACATTCCTTAATAGAGCTTTTACTAAGATCAGAACGATTAAATATTGCACTCTTTAAATTACTATTATTTAAATTTAAATTAATACAGTTTGAGTCTGAAAAATTAGCCGCCTCTAACTCAGCATCCTTAAATACCGCTCCAGTTAGTTGAGCATCCATCATTAACGCAAATTTCAAGTTAGCCCCTTCAAAATTTGCCTCTGTCAAATCACAACTTTTAAAGCACGCTTGCTCCAAATTACATTGCCTAAAATTAGCGTTCCGAAAAGTTCCTTCTGTAAACTGAGCCTGCTGAAAATTTAACCCTTGAAAATTACATCCATCACCAGAAAACTCTAGTGCTACAAAATTTTTAATATTTGTGTTTATTACCTGAAAAAGATCATATTGAAAGCGATTCAAAATAAGTTGCTCTACATCACATCCATTAAAAGTTAATTTGGCTGATTTTGTATCAAAAAGAGTCAATAGCTTTATTGTTGAATTTTTGATATCTATTGCTAACTCTTTGGGCATGCCCACAACAGTATTTTCAATTTCCATATTTTGAAAATAACAATTATGGAAATAACAATTTATATATTGCCAATTTTTAAATTTAGAAGCTTGAAAAACACAATCATAAAAATGGCAATTATGAAATGCGACGTTTTTCGCCTCTACTCCAACCCAAATACATTTCTCAAAAAATACAGTTTCATAGACACAGTCTTCTATCTCAATATTTTGAAACGAAACAGAAGCTAAAAAACTACGCTGAAACAAAGCTCCTTTTATATCGTTTTCTTTCCAATTTATATCAGATAAAATTATTTGCTCTACAGTATAACCTTCATCTACTAAAGTGATAACATCCTCAAAACTGATACTTTTAGCCATAATAGTCACCATATTTTGGAAGTAAATTGGCTCTTTCCGTTAAGCACCTTTCCTGAATAGTGTTATTATCAATATCTACAAGAGATAAATCTGTAGAAAAAAATGACACTTTATGTAAGATTCCTTGTTTAAATTTTGAGGCCTTCATCATAGAAAATGATAAATCGACTAATTTAAATTTAAAATCATAAAATACTGTCCTTATCATCATTGAATATTTAAAAGTAGAGTTCTCAAAGCTTACATAAAGCAACTCTGACTCAGATAAATCATTTCTATCTAAATTAGAATTTAGAACATAAAATTTGTTAACTATTATCCCTCTTAAACCAGAATAATGAATATTACATTTATCTATATGAAAGTTCTGAATACTAGTTCCATCCTTAATAAATAGCTTTTCGATCGTTGAACTATTGAAATTTAAACAACCTATTTTCTTTACTAAAACAACACTAAGCGATTCTACTATACAACCGACTAAATCAAGTTCCTCAAGACGCCCCATAACGAATCCTGACCGAATAATATGGCAAGATCTAAATAAAATTTTTGATGAAAATGTCCGAGATAAAATCCAATCCTCACAATAACATTTCTCAAAAATAAGTTTTTCAAAAAAAATCCTGAAATGATTCCACGCAGAAATTTTAGATTCAATAAACTCTACTATCTCAAACTTCGAAAGATTAGCTCCTAGTTTAATTAAAGTACAATTTATAAACTTGCACTCCTTAAACACAGCCTTTTCAAAATTTGCTTCTGTAAAGTTACATCCCTGAAAAATAACTTTTTCAAATTTACTTCCTACAAATTGAGCTTTAGATAAATCACAATTACTAAAAGTGCACTCCCTAAAAATTCCTTGTGAGAGTTTTTTATGCTTGAGATTTGCCTCTTCTATTCGAACTCCCGACATTAAAAATCGCTGATTAATACTCAATAACAAATTATCAATTTGTTCAAAATCAACTATCTCAAAAATCTCTTTATTTGCACTATTATCATCGACATCAAATAAATCTACTCCTGAAGATTTAGTAGTATTAATAGATTCAAGATAATTAACTCTACTTTGTTGAATCGTCTCTTCTAATTTATCAAAGTAAATACCCTTCTCTCCTATTTCATCTATGCCATTAATATGATTAAAGGGTACTTTTTGGTTCATGTGCTTTTGTAGAAACTCAACATTTTTCTTTGCTATCTTTTGGGTGTATAAATCTTGTTCTGATGATTCATTATTATCCAATAACTTATTTTTATATTGAGCCTTAATTTGTCTTGTTGCTTTTCTATTCTGTCTATTCATTTCTAGAAAAGATGGCATTTTTTCTATCTCTTTTATCTGATAAGCAACAAACTCCTGATAACTAATTTTCTTATTAAGTAATGCACGTAACATATCCTGCTTTTTCATATCAGACAACATGCTTAATGCATAATCAGGTAAATTACTCTTATCAACCATTTTCAGCATTTCTTCTACTTGCTCATGGTTAATCCCTTTACTCTCCAATTTTTCTCTTAACTTATCAAATTTTTGTTGGGCTTGATTTAATTTTTTTTTCTAAAATAGGTGTAAATTCTATCTGTTCAAATTGATTAGGAGTATAAAATCGTTCATCTAGTAGTTCTGTCTCTAATAATGAATAAAGACCTCCTTTCTTTAAATCCATACGCCTTGTGATAACATCTGCGTAGTAGTCTATACTTTTAGGTCGCTGTTCATCCTCTACAGCAATGGCCAATAACTCTATATCACTCCCATCATCTTCAGTGACTATATAACTACCTTGATACAACAAAATAGATTTTTCTTCATGCGGAAAAGCCCATACGGTTGTCAAATTAAGATTAACTTCATTAAGATCACCACTTTTAACTATATGCTCATAACCATTAATCTCCCTCATGGACTCTGGTAAAGCTAATTTTAAAAAAACTACTAGGTTTAATTGAAGGAATACTGAAAGTCAATACATCATGCTCGGGATGCATATGGGTAAACGTTAATTTGTCGCCCACACTTAATTTATTTAATCTTTGATCCTTAGGTGCTTGATTAAAATACTCCCAGTCTATGTCACTGGCAAACCCTGGAAATTCCTCTGTTTTCCATTTTTCGTTCATAGGTTCCCATTAGAGAGTTTCTACCTGGGTACTCTATTGGTAAAGGTCCATATGAAATATCTGGATATTCATCATTTTCGTTGTATACTGGGTTAAATGGATTCTCCACATTAGGCAATTCTTTTAGTAGCATCCCATCAACTTGAATTTTGGACTTCCCTTTACCCACAGGATTATTGTCAAAGCCTACACCACCAAAGGTGTTATAGCGACTAATCGAAATGCTATCAAAAGATTGGGGAGTAGTACTTTTACCATCAACCCAGTACCGAGTACCAGTAACCCACAAATCTTTTTTTATATTATTAACCTGTAAAGACACTCCAGTGCGACCATCTATAGCATATTTACCAAAAGCATATGCTGTTAATAATACCTCTGGCCTTGATTTGGGTATCCCAAAATCTAATGTCTCTGCTCCAAATTTTGCAATAGACTCTTCACCAAACAATTTCCATAATTCTTGTTCATGAAGAACTATGTGCTGTCCTCCCTTAAAATCTACCAACAGACCAACCGTAACACCCAGATAGTTCTTCTTCTTAAACCTATATGGCCTATGAAGTACCGTACTTCTAAACGGTTTTATAACTCTCATATTAAAACTAACCTTTAAGAATATTACGATCGGCAAAAAAATGCTTTCACATCCAAAGCAAAACAACCTATGGCAGTATAAAGATAATCCCAATCAATCTTTGCCCCGCCAAAATCTGATTTATAACCACCAGCATCTATTTTTACGCCATAGATCGTACTAGTGAAGATAGTTGTTTTATAACTAATTGCTTCAAAATGCATAATATCTAAGAAAGTTTGAAAAGCGCTTTGTGATTGTTGTGAATGAACGGCCTGTAGATGTTCGAAATTATCTGAATCAACTATAAAATGTGGAGTTTTTACCGTAATACTAGCAGGTGATTCTGCTTTTATACCTGCCGTTCCTGTATAGTTAATATTTCCTGCTGCAGTTACATCCCAATTCGCTCCTAAGGTATCCGTTATCGCACCATCATAATTTCTTGTGCTCGTTCCCGTAACATGATCGGTTAAACTACCATTAATAGTAGATGTCACATTTCCTGTAATAGTATCAGTAACCGCACCTGTCGTTGTATCTGTTACAGTTCCTGTAATCGTCCTTGTTGTTGGACCATTGATGGTCTGTGTATATTTTGTATTATATGTTTCTGTTACACCAGCAGTCACTGTTTCATCTCGAGCACCTGTCACCTTAATGGTATCATTTCCTGTAATCGTCTCTTCATGATTACCATCAATGGTTGTTTTCTGATTACCACCAACCTTAAACGTATCATTAGAGGTCACTTCAGTATCTTGAGTACCCGTAATTGTCTGTACACGGCTAGCCGTATAATTACCTGTCTCCAAGCCATTAATAGTAGTTGTTCGCGTGCTTTGAACGGTACGTTCCTCTGTGGCTCCTACCGTTGTTTTGAGATTCGCACCTATTGTCTCCGTACGATTATTCCCCACCGTAATCGTTAAATCATTTAGCACATTTACAATCATATCGTACTGTGCACGTAGATCAACTAACTCTTTACCCAACTGATCAATGAAAAGCATATGATTTTCTGTGCTAGAATCACCGTACACTGACTGTGTTCTAAAGCCGCTAATATTAGCTTCTGCTGGTAAATTAACTGGTGGCATATTATTTTCGTTATAAACACGTCCTAAAATAATCGGACGGTCTGGATTCCCACCAATAAAATCAACAACAACTTCATCATTAATACGCGGTAATTGCAATCCACCAAAACCACCACCAGCCCATGGACTAGACACACGAATCCAACATGAGCTATTTTCATCGCTTTTACCGTCTCTATCCCAATGGAATTGGACTTTCACACGACCGTATTTATCTGTATAAATTTCTTGCCCTGCTGGTCCCACCACTTTAGCTGTTTGTGGGCCATAGGTTTTAGGCTTAGGTGTATTTCTTTCTGCACGGAATTGAATATTTGCCGGAAAACAAGAGAAGGTCGTAACAAATTTATCTTTACGATCTGTTCCCGTAGAATACCCCGCAACAGCCATATCATGCTTAGCACTCAAAATCAGATATTTTTTATTTTCTTTAACAAAAGGATGATTACGCAAGCGGAAAGTATATCCTGGCACAACTGATCGAACAGTTGTAGTAGCTGTGGCTATTTCTTTTAAATAGGCATATTCTTGTAAGCGTAGCGCTGAGTAGCTATCACCATGATCTAATTCTTGATAACCACCAATCCATTCATACACTTCAATTGTATCTTGTTCACCATGTTTGTCACCTTGCGCCATTGCATCAAGTGAAACACTTGGCTTACGGAAATCATAATCCACAGTAGAGTAAAGTGATGGCTGAGTATCACTACTACGCTGCCACTTTGTCACAATCTCTTCATTAGACTCAACATGAGATTGCTGATCATTGTACTTAAAGACATCATACATAGGATAAGATTTATGAGCAGCCAAATCATCCGTAACGACCATAACATGATGACCTTTTTTATGCTCAAACCAATAATAAAGCCCCTCATGTTCCATCAAACGACTAACAAAATTAAACGTTGACTCATCGTATTGAACACAATATTCCCATTCTCTATGACTATTAAAAAGACGCAAGTCAGCTTCGATACCATAACGATCAAAGACATCTTTTAAGATATCTGGCACTGTCTTATGTTGGTAAATTTTGTAGCTTTTGTCTTTAGTTAATGCCCATATTTGTGGTCTCACAGTTGCCTTATAAATATAGTACTGTGAGTTAGGCATTTCGCGCCCAACCAATTCCAATTTAAAGATACGCCCATTTAAAAATCGAGGTATTTTATGATATTGCTCAATCTGAATAGAAATCTTACTTCCTATCAAAGAGTGAATATCAAGGGTTGAAGTTTTTGCAACCAATTCTACTTCAAATTCAAAAAGTGTTGAAAGACCTTCTTTTCCTTTCAGACTCAGAAAAAATAAAACACCTGGCAATGCCGTATGTGCAACGATAGGGCGATTAAAGCCTAAACTAGCTGGGATATCCATACAAAATCATTCCATAAAATTTGAGACAAATAAGTCGAACGCCAGCCACTATAACAAACTTATATGTCATCTAAATGACTGATTTATTACGATTTTTTACTAAAACCGTAAAGATTAGATGTCTTTTTATAGCTAATAGAAAGTATTTATAGGCTTTTCAACGATTTTTAAAATTTACCCTTCATGATTAATTTAATAAAAAAATTAGGGTTTATCCCTATCAAATTTGGACCTAACGTTCATCAATGACTAACAAAATTTTAAAAACCCAGCACTTTAACCACTGTGGGATTGTCTGGTAAATATAATATTTCTACATCCCCTTGTTTTAATTTATGCAAATCCGTCAGTAATACTATTTGTTTATAGGTTGTACTTATTTGTTGTAACTTATCATCTTACAATGAGATATTGAAAACTAATTTGAGGCTGTTCATTAATAAAAGTCCCCGTTTGATGATAATCATCAATTGTTGCGTTAGTCTTTTTGCCATACAGAATAAGTTGCTCAATTGCCGGACTTCTTCCTATCCTTGATGCAAAACCCATTACTTTAAATATAAATAATGCCCCCAATGGTATTAATACCCACGGATGCAATAGACTTAAGTATTGGATGCTAAACTGCCCTGATAGCATTGACGTCCAATAAGCGAACGTGAGTAAGGCATAACATAGCGTAAATACCCAAAATAACACACCAAACGCCAATGAATGTGTATTCGATTCAGCACCCTCAACAATTAATAGTGGATGACTACCTTGAGAATTTAAAAACACATTAATAACACGACCCTTCTCAAAGCGCTTCATCGTTGGTTGTGTATCCTTAAGTTCAACATAAGTCGTTACGTCAGTCCCTTGAAAGTTAGGAAAAGAAACTAAAATTTTAATCAGCTGATAGTCAGATTTTTCTTGTAAAAGCGTTTTGCTTAAGACTTCTGCCTTTACTTGCTTTCCATTTTGGCGAACCGTTTGGGTTTGTTTAATAGCAGTTAAAGGAGCATAAATAAACTTTTTAGCTATATATCCTAAATAGAGTAACCACGCTGCGCTACCAATACCCAAAGCAATTTGTGCTATTAATGGTGAGCTACTTCCACCAATAAGCATGACAAAAAATAAGAGGAAAAATATAAATAAAAAAACAAAGATAGGCAAACCAGAAATACGATAATTGCATATTAATACTTATGTCTCAATGATTAAAATTAAATTTTTTGGTACTTTTTAATATAGTCTAAATCACAATAATGACTAAAATATAACAACATCATAACAGCGTCCATCTACAAGCTCATATTGATTAATGAACTAGCTAATCTTTTCTTTATATAAATAGACCGTTATTTTACTTTAACCCAGTTTTAATAAAAGCTCTATTACTGGTAATGTATATCATGATAGTTTCATTTTAATTGTGTAAAAATTCATGATCCAGACTTACATAAAAAACTTTTTTAGGTTTCACTTGTTAGGCTTTAACTAAGTCTTACATGCTTTGGTTGAGTTAAATCAGTAGCTAATGCATGAATTTGTTATTGCTTGCCAGCATAACTTCTAGCCAACCCCACGTATCGACACTCCACAGGATTCGGGGCATATTGATAGAGGTTAATCCCTCCCGTCAAGCCGATCGGGTCTTGGCTGATAAAGCGACCTAGCTCTGGGTCATAATACCTAAAGGGAGAGTTTGTCTACTTTTCTGACTAGGAACAACAGAATGATCTGAGTGTTTGCTTTAACGATAAGTGTGAAGAGCATTTCTGCCACGATAATTACTTTTACTGTGAATCTCTTCCTTTTCTTGCCGCTTTGGACATAATTAAGCACTTGCTTTAAACTCTTCGAGTACTTAAATAGCTAAATCTTCAGTAACCGCTTAGTAAATTGGCTTTAATTCTACCGTAATAGCTCGGCAGTCACGCAACGTAACGAATTGCATAGCATGTGCWKA
>NZ_AYSV01000105.1 GCF_000506865.1 Pelistega indica | reverse complement strand
AATAGCTATCTTTTTGTTTCAGCAAAAAAAATGTTTAGGGCTTTAACTATATTTGAGAACGTTAAGTATAAAAAATTAATTGTCATTGAATAGTCATATCCACATCATAGAATTAATCACTTTTTATTAAGTATTTCTTGTCTATTCAAAGGATTATTATGTTCGCACGTTATTTATTACCATCGTTGTTAACGCTTGCCTGTTCATCTGCAATGGCTGGTTTCAGCCATATTCCAGCGGAAGGTACAGCATTACCTTTTTCTGTACTGACTACGATTGATAATGTTCCTATTCATCACGGTGGTTATGGTTCTGCTGCTGCCGCTAATCCTAAAAATGAAAATCGTTTTTATGCGATGACAGATCGAGGCCCTAATGCAGATAGCCCAAATAAAAATGAGAAAATTTTTCCTACCCCAGATTACCAACCAACCATTGGCTATTTCGAAGTCAAAAATGACGGCTCTATTGTATTAATCAAAGAAATTAAATTTCATACAGCAGAAGGAAAGCCAATTACGGGATTACCTAATTCTAAAGGCTATGGATCAACTGGTGAAATTGCCGTCGATATGAAAGGTAATAAAGTAGGTACGGATGATAATGGTATTGATTCGGAAGGTTTAGTGGTCATGGATGATGGTTCATTCTGGGTGTCAGATGAATATGGTCCACATATTGCCCATTTTGACGCTGAAGGTAAACAATTAGAGCGTATTTCACCTTTGGGCATGAAATCTAATACGGGGAAATTGGCGTTACCTGCGGTATTGGCTAAACGTCGTGCGAATAGAGGGATGGAAGGTCTTACTATATTGCCTGACGGTAAAACGTTAGTGGGTATCATGCAATCAACGTTATTTAATCCTTCAAAAGATGAGGTTAAAAACAAAACCTTAACTCGTATTGTGACGCTAAATTTAGAAACCGGCGCAAGTCAACAATATTTATATCAACAAGATAAAGCTGATTATGCTAACTCAGAAATTTTGGCGATTGATGATAAACATTTTTTAGTTGATGAGCGAGATAGTGAGTTTGATGGCAGTAAAAAAGTTTATTTAGTAGATATTTCTGAGGCAACGGATGTATCTGGTGATGTAGCTTCTGAAACTGGTTTACTTGTTGACGGTAAAACCCTAGAGCAAACAGAATGGGACGCATTGGAAAAAGCTGGTATTAAACCAGCACAAAAGAAAGAACTGTTAAGCCTAACAAAAGATGTTAAAGGTGGATATGGGCATGATAAATTTGAAGGAATGTTCTTTACTGACAAATCTCGTACCCATTTAGCCGTGATTAATGATGATGACTTTGCGATTGCTCCTGTAGGGGATAAGAAAGCCGGAATCAAAATTAAGACATTACCTAATCAAAAAGTAGATAGTAATATGCTCTATGTATTACCTATCTCACTTAAATAATATCTATCTTTTAATTGTTCGGTGGTGAGTTTGATTAACTCACCGTCTGGATGATATTGAGGAATAGCTGATTAGGGATAAAGATAGAATAAAAAAACGGTGGATATGAAAATATATCCACCGTTTTTATTTGATGCCATTTTTTAGTAAACGGCATCTTAATCTAGCAGAGTGATTAATTAATCCTCAAGAAGTTCTGCCGCAGGATCTTCTTTTTTCGGTGCTTTGACCATATCCTCTCGTTTAATACCTAACCACATAGCGATGGCAGCAGCAACAAATACAGACGAATAAATGCCGAACCAAATACCAATGGTTAGTGCTAGTGCAAAATAGTGTAAGGTTGGACCACCAAAAAATAGCATTGCTAAAACCATCATTTGTGTTGAGCCGTGAGTAATCACTGTACGGGAGATAGTTTGAGTAATAGAGCTATTAATCACTTCAATAACAGAGGATTTGCGTTGTTTGCGGAAGTTTTCACGGATACGATCCATAATCACTACCGATTCGTTGACTGAATAACCTAATACCGCCAATACGCCGGCAAGTACAGCTAGTGAGAACTCCCATTGGAAAAAGGCAAAAAAACCGAAGAATAATCACCACATCATGCATATTGGCAAGTACACCAGCAATAGCAAATTTCCACTCAAAACGGAAAGCAAGATAAACGCAAATACCAACCACGACAAAGATAAAGGCATGTAGACCATTGGTATAGAGTTCATTACCTACTTGAGGTCCTACAAATTCCACACGGGTTAATTTGACAGAGTTATCTTGTTGTTGTAGGGCAGAAAGAATTTGCTGGCTTTGTTCAGCAGAGCTTTTGCCTTCTTGCAAGGGTAGGCGAATTAACACGTCTTCAGAGGTACCAAAGTTTTGTACTTGGAAGTCTGAGTAATTCAGCTTACTGATTGCGCCACGGATTTTTTCTAAATCAGCTGTTTGAGCATATTTAGCTTCAATTAAGGTACCACCTGTGAACTCAATGGATAGGTTAAAGCCACGAGTTGCAATGAAAAATACCGCTAATAGAAAGGTAATTGCACTAATAATATTGAGTACAAGTGCATGCTTCATAAACGGTATGGTTTTATGAATTTTAAATAATTCCATTTTATTTCCTAAAAACCTTACATCACGACGGTATTAATCAGTTGTTTCTGTATTGGTAGAGGTGTTTGGTTTCCACACGGTACCAATAGAAATTGATTTAAGTTTTTTCTTACGACCGTACCAAAGGTTAACTAGCGCTCTCACACCCACAACAGCAGAGAACATTGACGTTAAGATAC
The DNA here is from genome assembly GCF_000506865.1 of Pelistega indica. Lineage (GTDB taxonomy): Bacteria > Pseudomonadota > Gammaproteobacteria > Burkholderiales > Burkholderiaceae_B > Taylorella > Taylorella indica. Next base: position 9,803 of record NZ_AYSV01000105.1, on the reverse strand, counting down.
CAAGACAGTGAACCACAGCGAAACCACGGATAGGACCAGGACCACTAAATGCTAATAGTGCAAGACCTACAATCAGCGAGGTGATGTTAGAGTCAAGAATAGTACCCCATGCTTTATCAAAACCAATATTAATGGCTTGTTGAGGAGAAAGACCTTCTCGTAACTCCTCACGGATACGCTCATTAATCAGTACGTTAGCGTCAATTGCCATACCTAATGTTAAGGCAATTGCGGCAATACCAGGCAAGGTTAATGTCGCTTGTAATAATGATAGTAAAGCAAGTAATAGTAAGACGTTAAACATCAAACCTATAGTCGAGAAAATACCGAAAATATGATAATAAATAATCATAAAGACAGCGACCATCATAAAGCCATATAAGGTTGATTTAAAACCTTTTTGAATATTTTCTTCACCTAGGCTAGGGCCAATAGTACGCTCTTCAATAATTGACATTGGAGCAGCTAAAGATCCAGCACGTAGTAGTAAGGCAATATCTGCTGCTTGTGTAGGCGTCATCGAACCTGAAATCTCCACTTGACCATTAGGAATTTCAGAACGGATAACAGGAGCGGTAACTACCTGACCCTTACCATTTTCAAATAAGACAATTGCCATGCGTTTGTTAATATTATCGCGAGTTACATCACGGAAAATACGCGATCCTTTGCTGTCCAACGTTAGATTAACAGTAGGTTGCTGACTTTGTTGATTACGTCCAGATTGCGCATTTTCAAGATTTTCACCAGTGAGTAATACTTGTCGACGTAATAAAATCTCACGACCATCACTATCTTTAAATTTTTCTAAACCAAAAGGAACAGTTCCAGAAGATAGCGCCGTAATTGCTGACGGTGAATCATCCACTAAACGTAATTGTAATGTTGCCGTACGCCCAAGAATATCTTTGGCTTTTGCCACGTCTTGTACGCCTGGCAGTTGTACAACGATACGATCAGCCCCTTGTTGTTGAATAACCGGTTCAGCAACACCTAGCTCATTAATACGATTGTGTAGCGTAACGATGTTTTGGTGTAATGCTGTATTTTGTACACGAGTAATTTCAGTTGGATTGATGGTTGAATTTAAAATGAATTTACCATCAGCGGATGTCACTGTTGAGCGTAATTCAGGCAATCTTGTTCGAATTAAATCTTGTGCTTTGGTTAAAGCATCTTCTGTCGCAAACGTCGAGGTAATTGTTTGACCAGCACGGTTAATGCTATCTACAGCAATTTTTTGGTCACGAAAGAGGGTGCGTAACTCATTACTAAGAGAGTCATAACGTGTCTCTAAAGCACCTTGCATATCAACTTGTAAAAGGAAATGCACACCGCCACGTAGGTCAAGACCTAGGAACATGGGATGAGCCCCAATCTTACTTAGCCAGTCAGGTGAGGCAGGTAGCAGATTCAAGGCAACGACATAGTCAGGCTCTGCAGGGTTTGTATTAAGTGCTTTTTCAATGGCAGATTTTGCTTGTAATTGAATACTAGGTGATTCTACACGTACGCGAATAGTGCCGACTGACCCATTGACTTGTAGCTGAGAGCTAGTAAAAGGAATATTGTTTTGTTTGAGAACTTGTTCTACACGAGACAGCATAGACTCATCAATTTTACGAGCCACATTTGCACTTGAAATTTGGACAGCTGGAGCTTGCCCAAAAATATTAGGAATCGTGTAGAGAATGCCAAAAATTAAGGCAACAAGAACGATTAAGTATTTCCAGAGAGGATAGCGATTCATACCTAGCCAGCAATAAAAAATAAAATCCAGTTGGATAGAAAATACGGTGAACACAACGATAATGCCCACCGTAACCATTAAAAGAGGCTAAGAAATCAGCCCCTTGGATAGCAAAAAATTATAAATCTTTGATAGTGCCTGTAGGTAATACGGTAGTGACAGCTACACGTTGACATAAAATTTCTACTGATTGTCCGTTTTGTTGAGCTACTTCAATAGCGATATAGTTATCAGTTACACGAGAAACTTTACCAAGTAAACCACCTGCTGTAATTACCTCATCACCTTTTTTTAATCCTTCTACTAAGGCACGGTGCTCTTTTTGACGTTTCATTTGTGGGCGAATCATTAAGAAATAAAGCACCACAAACATCAGAATGATAGGCAATAAGCCTGCTAAAGTACCACCAGCACCAGCATCTGCAGCTTGACCTAGAGATAATTGGATTAAGTCATTTAATAACATGTATTGCTCCGTTTTTACAATTAAATTTTTGAAATTCCACTATATTGTAGCCGTTTATCGACTACTCTATGCCTTTTGCCCTATCTTTATGAAATTGTTCTTTCCATGCTTCAAAGTTACCATGCTCTATGGCATCGCGCATTTCTTGCATAATTTGTAGATAGAAAGCCAAATTATGTAGGGTGTTTAAGCGAGCACCGGTAATCTCATTGGCTTTTTGCATATGGTGCAAATAGGCACGAGAGAAGTGTTGGCAAGTATGGCAATGGCAAGTAGGATCGAGTGGGCGAGTATCGTCCTTATAACGAGCATTACGAATTTTAATATCGCCAAACCGTGTGAACAACCAACCATTACGTGCGTTACGAGAGGGCATAACACAGTCAAACATATCAATACCTTGGGATACACCATAGACTAAGTCTTCAGGTGTTCCTACCCCCATTAGGTAACGGGGAGCATTTTCAGGTAGTTTATGGGCGAGATGGTTTAAGATACGTTCCATATCTTCTTTGGGCTCACCAACCGATAAACCTCCGATGGCATAGCATGAAAGCCTATATCTGTTAAACCTGCAAGTGATTCGTCACGCAAATCTTCAAACATTCCCCCTTGAACAATGCCAAAGAGGGCATTAGGGTTGCCTAGTGCATTAAAGGCATCTTTAGAGCGTTTTGCCCAACGTAATGACATACGCATTGATTTGGCCGCTTCTTCATGAGTGGCAGGACGATCACCAATTTTATAAGGTGTACATTCGTCAAACACCATCACAATATCAGAATTGAGCGAACGTTGAATACGCATAGATTCTTCTGGTGTGAGGAATAATTTGGCGCCGTCAATAGGAGAGGAAAATCTTACGCCTTCTTCTGAGATTTTGCTACGCAAGTCACTCAAACTAAATACTTGGAAACCACCTGAGTCAGTCAGTATCGGCTTATCCCATTGCATAAACCCATGCAATCCATTGTGTTTATCGATAACATCTGTACCTGGGCGTAACCATAAATGAAACGTATTACCTAGAATGACTTGAGAGCCAATTTCTTTTAATTCGTGAGGAAGCATGGCTTTAACGCTACCATACGTCCCTACAGGCATAAACATAGGCGTTTGTACCGTACCATGATTGAGCGTCATGCTAGCACGGCGTGCTTTACCCTCTGTATTGATTAAATTAAAACTAAGTCCAGACATAATTATTATTTAAAAAGTAGGTTCAATAAGCATCGCATCGCCATAACTGAAGAAACGGTATTTTTGTTCAATGGCATATGCATAGGCTGCACGCATATTGTCAATACCGATAAAGGCTGATACGAGCATTAATAAGGTGGATTGAGGAAGATGGAAATTAGTTAATAAGCCATCCACCACTTTGATATCAAAACCAGGCGTCATAAATAGACGTGTGTCGCCACGATGAGGTTTGGGAATACGTTTGCCTTCAATAGTTCCGGCTTGGATAGCGGCAGATTCTAGTGCCCTGACGCTAGTTGTGCCAATAGCAAAGACTCGCCCCCCAAGATCACGGCAGTGTTTAATAGCGGCGACGGTTTCTTCAGAAACTTCGTACCATTCTGCATGCATGATATGATCACTAATCTTATCTACGCGTACAGGTTGAAATGTACCAGCACCCACATGTAATGTCACAAAAGAGGTATTAATGCCTTGCTGCTTTAGTGTTTCTAGCATTTGCTCATCAAAGTGTAAGCCAGCCGTGGGGGCAGCTACAGCACCTACAGGACTGGCATAAACAGTTTGATAACGTTCTGAATCTTGCTCATCTGCCGCATGTTGAATATAAGGTGGCAGAGGTAATGAGCCATATTGGTCTAGCGTTGTGAGTATATCTACCGCAAACTCTACCCCAAATAAATCGTCTTGACGACCTAGTACGGTGGCCTCTATGGCATTAGCAAAAATAATCTTACTACCAGGTTTTGGTGATTTACTGGATTTTATATGCATCAGTGCCTGAGTAGGCGTTAGGATGCGTTCGACTAATCCTTCAATTTTTCCACCACTTTCTTTTGTGCCAAATAAGCGAGCTTTAATGACTTTTGTGTTGTTAAAGACAAGCAAATCATTGGGTTTTAAAAAAGAGGGTAAGTCTATGAAATGATGGTCGTGCCAATGACGCTGAGCATCAATACGTAGCAGACGACTTTGCGTTCTCTGAGCTGTCGGCTTTTGGGCAATTAATTCTGTAGGCAACTCATAATCAAAGTCAGCCAAGTGCAAATTTGGATCTATCATCAAAGTGTTTGGTACAAACGAAGCAAAAACAAAGCAATCATTATATAAAATTCTAGATGCTCACTTTTAATACTTTCTTTCCAAGAATAAATAAATTGTTATAGACATCATTCTAAATATGTAAAGAAAGACGATGAATAGGGTTGATTTCTATTGATTATCTTGTCAATTATTCTTCGCTATTACTATATTCAAATGCTGTTTACATGCTAGAATTTAGGAAGTTATTGATGTGGTTTATTTTTGGAGTTTTAATGGCTATTCAAGAAATCCAACACCCTTTGGTTAAGCACAAAATGGGTCTTATGCGTAAAGCGGAACTAAGCACAAAAAGCTTTAGAGAATTAGCACAAGAAGTGACTACTTTATTGACTTATGAAGCCACCAAGGATTTTGAGCTAGAGGAAACAACAGTTGAAGGCTGGTGTGGTGAAGTCAACGTACAAAAAATTGCAGGTAAAAAAGTGACTGTAGTCCCTATTTTAAGGGCAGGCATTGGTATGCTTGATGGTGTACTGAACTTAATTCCTGGTGCAAAGGTGAGTGCTGTAGGGATAGCTCGCAACGAGGAGACACTAGAGGCGGGAACTTATCTCAAAAAACTAGTGGGAGAACTAGATCAGCGTTTGGCGTTAATTATTGATCCGATGCTAGCAACTGGGGGGTCTTTAATTGCGACTATTGATATGTTAAAGGCTGCTGGCTGTAAAGAGATTAGAGCGTTGACATTGGTATCAGCACCAGAAGGTATTGCAAAAGTGACAGCAGCACATCCTGATGTCGATATTTATACAGCCGCCATTGATGAGCGTCTTAATGAAAATGGCTATATTATTCCTGGTTTAGGCGATGCCGGTGATCGCTTATTTGGTACTCGTCAAAAAGAAGATTGATTTGGTTCAAATCCTGCTGTGACTAATAGTGCTAATATGTAACAAAATTCGAATAATACTTGTTTTTTTTACATTCGGCCCTATTATAGAAGTACAGCAACGATAATTTAATTTGCTTTTAGCTTTAAAAAATAATTGAGTTAATTGTGCTTCATTTTAAATTTTATAAAGGAGATTGATATGGCAACCCGTAAAACATTGACAGAAGAAGAGTTATTAGCTCATTTGCGTAAGACAGTAGAGGATGCTGAGGAATTGTTAAATCAAGCATCAAAAGCTGGCAATGAAAAAGCTGATGAACTTCGTTCGCGTGCTAAGCAGCTTTTGAACTCTGTACAAGAGGGTTTTGAAGAGAAGAAAGAAGAAGTTGTCGAGCGTACTAAAGAGGCTGTTAATGCCACAAATACGTATGTCTATGATAATCCATGGCGTGCTGTAGGAGCAGTGAGTATTGCGGCATTATTACTAGGTATTATCATTGGTCGTAAATAAGTCAATGAGAAGCTTATGAGCTTACAACGAGATTTTGCTTATTTAGTGAGTAGTTTGGCATCGTTTAGCGAAACGCGTGCCAAACTATTCGCCGTGGAATTATCACAAGAAAAAACTAGAGTTGTTTCAACGATAATTCTTGGCGTCGTGGCATTCTTATTTGCCGTGTTTGCCGTACTAGCATTAAGCGTAGCTGTGGCAGTGTATTTTTGGGATACACCTTATAGACATACCGCTGTTTGGGGAATGTTTTTTGCTTATTTATTGATATCAGCTATTTGTATCATTTGTATGCGAAAAAATAGTTTTAGTACAAAGCCTCCATTTAAGTACACCGTAGCAACTCTCAAAGATGATATTGCGACGTTTAAATCCAATCACCCTACAGATGCTGTCGTAGTAGCAGAGCGATTAACAGAAAAAAGAGGGAGAGAGCCATGTCTAATCATGATGAAGACTTAGCATTGCAGGCTTTACTCACTAAAGCGCATATTGATCGCTTACAAGTTAAAGCAGATTGGCATCATCTAAAGCAGGGACTAACACCTGAAGCAATCAAGTCAAATGTTCTTAATACAAGTGCAAATGTGTTTGCTGATATGATGCCAAAAGCTAATAGCGTTTTTCACTATTTACAAAAATACCCCGGTTTAAGCTTAGGTATTGCTAAGACGTTATTAAGATTAACAAAAGTAGATAATGCCATTATTCGGACATTAGGATTAGGTGCGGCTTCTTGGTTTATTTATAATCGATTTAAGAAGTAATTTGCTTTGAAAACGTGATGTATTAATGTGCTTAGGGCTGTCGTCTGTATTTAACAGATTGCAGTCTTTTTAATTAGGTATTCAGGGATGTATTTCTACCAGATATGCTTTGCGTTAAATGTTAGCTATTTTGAAAAATATTCTTTAGGGATTTTTCATCAAAGTGTGTTTGGCTACACTGTATATCATGGTTGATATACAGAGACCTTTTATAACTGGCTTATAGTTCATATAAAATATCTGTATAAGTAAGGAGATAATATGAGACCCTCAGAAGTTTTTTATGCTAATCGAGATGCGATTAGGGAAATGTTTCTTAAAAATCATCCGAGACTATCTAATTTAAGGGTCTTTGGTTCAGTTGCCCGTGGCGAAGATAGAGAAGATAGCGATATTGATTTTCTGGTATCTGCAAAGCCAAATGCATCAGTATTTGAGTTAGGTGGATTATATTCTGATTTAGAGGAGTATTTTGGTCACAAATTTGATTTAGTTGAGGAACAATCAATTCCTGAAAAATTTAAACCTGAAATTTTCAAAGAGGCATTTCAAGTATGAAACGGTCGGAGCTTAGAATAGACCATTGCATTTTGGATATTGAAAAATATGCGTCTTTAATTTTAGAATATGTTAACGATATGACAAAAGAAGAGTTTTTGGCAGATATAAAAACTCTTCAGGCTGTAACATTAAATCTTATTTATTTAGGTGAGATAAGTACAGTTTTAAAAAATGATTATCCCAAATTTCTTGAGCAAGCTTCAAAAATTGAATGGAAACAAATAGCAGGTATGCGACATCAGTTAGTGCATGGTTATTTTAATATTAAGGAAGATTTAGTGTGGATGGCTACTCAGGAGCATATACCGAATCTTTTAAACCAAATACCTTATCTAAAAGAGGTCGCACAAAAGTATTTAATGCAGTCCCAAGAACTGCCAGAGTCTAAATCAGAAATATAACTCAGTTATAAACATTTAATTATCTAAATGAGTTACTCCCATAAATTAAACATTCATTATGGGCGTAGTGCACAATATTAATTTTGATACTTACAGCCCTAACTCTTGCCAAATACTATCTACACGAGATTTGGTTGTCTCGTCCATAGTAATCGGTATTCCCCACTCTCTAGAGGTTTCGCCAGGCCATTTATTGGTAGCATCTAAGCCCATTTTGCCACCAAGACCTGAAATAGGTGAAGCAAAGTCCAAATAATCAATGGGCGTATTTTCTACTAATACCGTATCACGAACAGGATCCATGCGCGTGGTCATTGCCCAGATTACTTCTTTCCAATTGCGTGTATCAATATCATCGTCCACGACAACGATAAATTTTGTGTACATAAATTGACGCAAAATACTCCAAACACCAAACATAACGCGTTTGGCGTGACCAGCATATTGTTTTTTGATAGATACTACTGCTAGACGATAGCTACATCCTTCAGGAGGTAGGTAGAAGTCTATAATTTCTGGAAGCTGTTTGCGTAATAATGGAACAAAAACTTCATTGAGAGCAACGCCTAGGACAGCAGGTTCATCTGGTGGCTTGCCTGTATAGGTACTATGATAAATAGGATTTTTGCGCATAGTAATACGCTCAACAGTAAAAACTGGGAACCAGTCTTGTTCATTGTAGTAGCCTGTGTGATCACCATAAGGTCCCTCTAAGGCAACTTCATAGTCAGTATTTTTAGGAGGAGAAACCCCGGGTGGAACAGTAAATGGTTTAGCATCTGGATGAGTAGAGGGTAGAATATGTCCCTCTAAAACAATCTCTGCCGAAGCGGGTACAGATAAATCATTGCCGATTGATTTAACAAGCTCAGTTCTGGAACCTCTCAACAGACCAGCAAATTGGTATTCTGATAGGCTATCTGGTACTGGTGTAACAGCCCCCAAAATAGTAGCAGGGTCAGCCCCTAAGGCAACTGAAATAGGGAATGGTTTACCAGGATTCGCTAAACAATGGTCTCTAAAGTCTAATGCACCACCACGATGGGATAGCCAGCGCATAATAAGTTTATTTTTACCGATTAACTGTTGGCGATAAATGCCTAAATTTTGTCGTTTGGCATTAGGCCCCTTGGTAATGACTAATCCCCATGTAATTAATGGAGCAATATCACCAGGCCAGCATTCTTGAATGGGTAACTGATTTAAATCAACCTGATCTTTTACTAAAACGATTTCTTGACAAGGTGCTGTACGACACATTTTGGGCTGCATATCCCACAACGCCGATTTCAGCATGGAGACCTTACCAAATGCATCTTTTAAATTGCGTGGTGGCTCGGGCTCTTTCAGTGTGGCTAATAATTCACCAATATCTTTTAATGCCGAGATATCCTCAGCCCCCATCCCCCAAGCGACACGGTTTGGTGTACCAAATAAATTAGTGAGCACAGGCATGTTAGCTGTTTTTCCATTATGCTGTGCATTGATAAATAAAAGGGCGGGTCCTGCTTTTCTTAAGGTACGATCACCTATTTCAGTCATTTCTAAGCGTGTAGAAACAGGTAGATTAAATTTTTTTTAAATCGTTCTTTTGTTCTAATTGGGCAATAAAATCACGTAAATCTTTGTATTTCACACCGATACCTTATAAAGTGGGTAAGAATTTTTGTAAACGAGCGATGGCTTCTTGTAAGCGGTCAAGCGATGTAGCGTAAGAAATTCGAATCATTTTCTTTGCCCATGTTGGACCAAAGTCTAATCCTGGAGTCACCGCCACACCAGCTTCATTAAGTAAGCGTTGGCAAAAGATCATGCTATCGTCGCAATAAGCACTGATATCAATATAAATATAGAAAGCACCGTCAGGTTTGACTGGAACTGGTAGATTTAACGTTGATAGTGCTTGTAATAGGTAGTCCCTGCGCTCTTTGAATGCTAGCTTACGCTCATTATAAATTGCCATGGCTTCGTCACTGAAGCAACTAATGGCGGCGTGCTGTGCGATGGTAGGGGCACAAATATTTAAACTTGAGGTTAGTTTTTCTAGGTGAGGTACAAAATACTTGGGCGCAATAATCCAACCAAGACGCCAACCAGTCATATTAAAGAATTTAGAAAAACTATTAATAATGATAATGATCATCATCCAAAGCAAGCCCAGATTTAGGTTTACCGTCATAGCTTAGGCCTAGATAAATTTCGTCAAGA
>NZ_AYSV01000104.1 GCF_000506865.1 Pelistega indica | reverse complement strand
CAGTAATAGTAATTTAATTAAAGTAGTTTTAATGTGGACTTTGGTAGATGAACTCATAAGAGTAAATCCGAGCCCACTGTGCTTTTAATTGAGTTATTATTCCCCATATCTTAAAAATAACGGTTAAATAGCTCACCAAACATACTTTACTAAAGGCTATACCCTCTCTTATTTGTGGATAAATATTAATGTCAACACACCAACCTTCGTTATCTCATGAGAATAATCCAATTTTAGAAAAAGACTTTTACCCTTTCCCCATTATTGATATCTTTTGTCGAGTGATTGATAACTATGGTGATATTGGTGTTTGCTGGCGTTTGGCTAATAATTTATATGAGTTAGTCATACGTTATCAACTTGGACAATTACAGGTGAGAGAAAACAGTGTTATTGCCCAAGTATGTCGTCACCTTGGTTCTTCAACATTCATCCGAACTCCTATACGTCTTTGGGTGGATGATTTACATAGTTTTGCTAAAATTGCTCCCAATCTCAACCCATCTCTCAATCAACAAATACTCGCTAATATCCATATTCATCAGTGGAATACAGAGACTATTCAGCAAGCCGTGCCAACAGCTATTGTTATTGAAGCATTTGCAACAGATTTAGATGATTGTTATCAAGCTGCTATGACTGGTAAAACACAATACTGGTTCAACTTAGAGTATCTAAGTGCTGAGCCATGGGTAGAAGATTTTCATGCACAACCCTCTATACAAAAAAATAAAGTACCAAAATATTTTTTCTTCCCAGGATTTACGGATAAAACTGGAGGATTATTACGCGAGCCAAACCTAATTAAATCACTCACCGCATTTGAACAGAATCAGTCCGCACAAGTAGACTTTCTTTCTACCTATGTTCATCCTAATGCTGCCCATGCACTAGTGCGTAAAGAGCGTTTAATTAGCCTTTTTTGCTATCCACATGCACCTGTAAAAGCCCTTCTTACATCAATCGCACAAGTAGGAATACCCGCTACTATTTTAATTCCCGATGGTGTTGCCACCAATACAGAACGCATATTAAACACATTATCAATACATAATAAACATATTTTAAATACTATTAACATTCAACGATTTAACTTTATTCCTCAAGAGCAGTTTGACTATTTGCTTGCTATTTGTGATATCAATTTTGTGCGTGGTGAAGATAGTTTTGTTCGAGCTATTTGGTCAGGTAAGCCTTTTATCTGGCATATTTACCACCAACAAGAAGATGCTCATTTAGAAAAACTTAATGCATGGTTAAGTAATCGACAACAACAATGCCCTGAAGAAAATTCTCTTATCAGCTTGGATTCACTTCATCAATTATGGAATCAACCAGGAGAGAATTTAGCGGATCTATTGACTCACATTTTACAACCCAACATGCTTGAGTTATCTCATCAGTATCATCAAAAATATCGAGAAAAATTACTCAAAAATCCAACTTTGTCTTTTTCTCTGCTTAATTTTTAGACAAACAGCTAATAAACAAGATAAAATAGCAGTCTATACAGGAAACGAAACTCTTTCTTTATTGTTTCCTTTTTAACACTAAGCTCTTCATAGGCTTTTATTTATCGTTTATTTATTCCACTCGGAGTTTTTTAATGAAAACCGCTCAAGAATTGCGCGTAGGTAACGTAGTGATGGTTGATGGCAACCCACTAGTGGTACAAAAAGCAGAATATAACAAATCAGGTCGTAACGCTGCTGTTGTTAAAATCAAATTCAAAAACTTATTAACTGCATCAGGTTCTGAAACTGTTTACAAAGCAGATGAAAAATTTGACGTTGTCGTGTTAGACAAAAAAGAATGTACGTATTCTTACTTTGCTGATCCAATGTATGTTTTTATGGATGAAGAATACAATCAACATGATGTTGAAGCAGATAATATGGGTGATGCACTTAACTTCTTAGAAGAAGGTATGACTGTTGAAGTAGTATTCTACGAAGGTCGCGCTATCTCTGTAGAACTACCAACAATTATCGTTCGTGAAATCACTTACACAGAACCAGCTGTAAAAGGTGATACTTCAGGCAAAGTAATGAAACCAGCAAAAATCAATACTGGTTTTGAACTTGCTGTACCTCTATTCTGCAATATTGGTGACAAAATCGAAATCGATACCCGTACTAACGAATATCGTAGCCGAGTAATGTAATTGTTAAGTCTAAGCAAAACTATCGCTTGTTTTGTTTTGGCACTTTTTTTAGTAGCTCTCATTATCTTGGGAGCTACTTTAATTAGTACCATGGGCATAGGACAAGCTCTCAGTGTTGAACTTGCATGGCAAATCCTTTTACAATATGTCTTAGCGACAGCACATAAATTAGGTGTCGTAGCCATAATACTAGCTCTGATTTATCACTATACCCCACCCTCTCTGCCTCGTTTTGTATTAACAGTGGCTTTAGCATTTCCTATCGGTGCCTTATATAACTACATCCAGTTAGTCCTAATGGAAAGCTCTGCCAATGAGCAACTAGCCACAATGAGTACAGGACAAATTTTTCAAGCCTTTTTAATTTACTACGGCATGATGGCTGCTCTCTTAGCATTTATCGGTGGCCTTTTATGTAAATACCTTGAAAAACGCCAACTCAAAAAATAAAAAATCCCATCTCTAGTCAAAAAACAAGAAATGGGATTTATGGCATAAAACGGTTATCTTGAACATAACCATCATAGATAAACTTACTCAACACTATAACGTAATTTTCGCTCCCAGTACGTCGACAAATTGACGTATCCATGCTGGATGAGCAGGCCATGCTGGTGCTGTTACCAAATGACCGTCCGTAACCGCTTCAGTCACTTTAATATCTGCATAAGTACCACCTGCCAATTTCACCTCTGCCGCACAAGCGGGATAAGCCGAACATAGCTTACCCTGCAAGATTCCCGCTGCCGCTAAAATTTGTGCTCCATGACATACAGCCGCTATTGGTTTTTTGTTATCATCAAAGTACTTAACAATAGCTAAAACCTTATCATTCATACGTAAGTATTCTGGTGCTCGACCGCCGGGAATCAATAAACCAGCATAATCCTCAACCTTGACAGCATCAAAATCATAGTTGATAGCAAAATTATGCCCTCTTTTTTCACTATATGTTTGATCAACCTTCAAAATCATGAATAGCCGTAGCGACAGTATCTCCTGATTTTTTGTTTGGGCAAACAGCATGTACTTCATAACCTAATGCCAATAGACACTGAAAAGGAACCATCGTCTCATAATCTTCAGCATAGTCACCGACAAGCATTAAAATCTTCTTACTCATAAAACCTCCTACATTAATTGTCATCACAACATAATATCGCTATTCTCTGTGAGTGTTTACACTCATCTCTCGCGGTGTTTACCACATATTTACATTAATTAGATGTTTTAGTGTAATACTTCCTTGAACTTTCAAATATTAGGTTTATTTTGCATTTGCAAGTATTTAAAAATCCATTAGAACAAAAAGCTAGTCCCTAAAATTATTAAAACTTAATGGTGCATCACTCACCTCTTTTTTCAGCAAAGCAATTACTTCTTGTAGCGTATCCCTTTTTGCGCCACTAACTCGTACCGTATCACCCTGAATACTCGCTTGAACTTTTAATTTACTATCTTTGATTTGCTTAACAATACGTTTTGCCAAATCACCTGTCACACCTTTTTTAATCGTGGCATACTGCTTTAATTTATCACCTGATATTTTCTCTTGCTTACCATATTCCAAAAAACGTAAATCCACATTGCGTTTGGCTAATTTATTAATCAATACATCTTTGACCTGATTCACTTTGAAATCATCATCAGCATAAATTGTCAATTCCAATTCTTTTTGTTCAATACGAGCATCAGATCCCTTAAAGTCAAATCGTGTAGAAATTTCTTTATTTGCTTGATCTACCGCATTACGGACTTCAATCATATCTGCTTCACTTACGACATCAAATGACGGCATAGTTATATCCCTTATAAAAATTATCATCTTATTAACAATTATTTTACCGTTTTAAGATTGAAATTCCATCAAATTGCACTATTTAACAAAAGTCACTGTCATTAAGTCGTTATGATAGCGTGCTAGTATCTGTTTGCTATAGATTTATGCTTTTTACCAGAGAGATGAAGGTACTAACACGTTATTTAGCTATTTATTTGTGACACAAAGAAATAAACTAAATAATTCTTAACTATTAAGTTTAAGATAAATCTATACAATAGAAGATTGTAGAGTTGTCATAAAAAGACATCAATTTAACCATTGGTTCAACTTGAGTTCATTTTTTAAAGCAACTAACAATTTTTATATATTATTCATTTCTTAAAGGATAGATGATGAGTGCATTTAATATTTTGGAACAATTATTTGGCAAAGGTGCTGGTAATATTCTTGACGGTTTACAACAACAAGCGCGTGATACCTATGAACAAGCTCGTCAGTCTGAGAGTTTGAATAAAATCCAAAGCCAAGGTACAGATATTTTTAATCAAATCAAAGATGCCACAACTGGTGACAAATCAGTCTTAACTGATGGTGATAAAACTAGCTTAGCCGCTGGTGCATTAGCTGTTTTATTAGGACAAAAAACAGATAGTAATTTAGCAAAAATTGGTGGCTTAGCAGCATTAGGTACTGTTGCTTTCAAAGCATTCCAACGCTGGCAGGCGCAACAAGCACAAAGCTCATCATCTGATATTTTTGCGCAAGGAGGTTCAATTCCTGCGTCTAATCCAGTAACTGAAAGTGACTCTATCGCTTCTACTGAAAACAATACTGCTGTCGCTCCAGTGGTAGAGCAGGCTAGCCGTGCACTTATTATTGCGATGATTTCTGCTGCTAAAGCTGACGGTCATATCCAAGAAGATGAAAAAGCCCAATTGGATGGACATCTTGCACAATTAAGCAATCCACAAGATCGAGCTTGGTTCCAAGCTGAACTTGATCGCCCTGTAGATCCTGCTTACGTTGCTAGTTATGCAACTGACCCACACTTAGCTGCTCAAATTTATGCCATGAGTTTAGCGATGTGCAATCAACAAAACTTTATGGAAAAAGCCTATTTAGATGAGCTAGCTAGACAATTAAATTTAGACGCTTCTCTAAAAGCTGAACTTGAAGCACAAGTTAAGAATATCTAGGCTTGATAATTCTCACCAACCTCTACTGTAAAACAATTTTAAAAGTGAGCCTTAAAAATCTAATTACTAAGGAAGAAGGACAAATAACGTAGAGGTAAAATGTAGAAGTTCAGACCAAATCTGACAAATGAGTTGCAAAAAAGAGAGTTTCCCGTTTGAATAAGAGGTGCGAATCTTTTAAACAAACAAAAGGAAACTCTCATGTTACATACCTGACCAATAATGTGATTACTGA
>NZ_AYSV01000103.1 GCF_000506865.1 Pelistega indica | reverse complement strand
CTCGACCATAAGCAACCTCCTCCATCGACCTTCTCAACACCATCCTCGCCGATAAAGAGCCTCCCATCATCGATATTCAACTCAACAACACCGAACAAATCGGTGAATCCCTCGATAACCGCAACGTCATCTTCGATATTTACTGCACCACCTCTGATAACACTCACCTCATTATCGAAGTGCAGAATATCGACCACCCCCACTATATTGATCGTACCTTAGCCTATGCCGTCACTGCCTTAAATAAACAAATCAAAGTCGGTGAGAATTGGCATCACCCTTTTGATCCCGTCTACGTCATCTCCTTTATTAATTTTATTCAGTTTCCTAAAGAACCCTTTTTTACCCATGCTTCCCTCATCGATACCGATACCCATCACCCAATTAGTCATAAACTCAACTTAATTTTTCTAGAACTACCCAAAATCCAGAAAAATACGCTAGACTATCAGAACAGTCGCCTACACACTTGGCTATATTTCATTAAATTCCTTGGAGAGATGAAAACCATGCCACATCAATTTATTACCGACGACACCTTTAGAGAAATCTTTCGCAAAGCCAATGTCGCCAACATGACTGCTCAACAAGTGGAGGACTTTATTCGCCAGAATAAATACCATTGGAATCATATGATTTCCCTTGATGTTAAATATAATGAAGGCAAAGAAAAAGGGCTTCAGGAAGGGATTAATATTGGGAAAGAAGAAGGAATAGCCATTGGTCAAGAGAAAGGCAGAGAAGAAGGCTCTTATGAAGCCATGCTTTCCATGGCTAAAAAACTAAAAGCCCGTGGTACAGATATTGCTCTTATCCACGACGTCACTGGCTTACCCCTAGAAATTATTGAAAAACTATAAGCATTCTAAGCTAGAAATTTATCTTGCCTAAAAGTGCATAGTAGATTGTTATGTCTATAGTAACAACATAGACTATAGAGAAAAATCTTCTACTGGACAAAACAAGAAAATGTCATGAATACTACCTACCCTGTAAATTCTTTTACATCCATCAAAAATCACCTAATTTTTATTTCCTTATTAATGGGGGTAGGTTTTTCATCATCTGGAATAATTACATGGGTAGCGGCTAATTGGTCAGTTTTAAGCAATAGTCAAAAGCTCTACGGTACTCAAGGTTTATTTCTTCCTGTTGTATCACTATTAGTTTTTTTCTTCTATAAAAAACAATGGCGCTCAGGCAGTCAAGGTGTCGCTTTTTTAAGTGCTGTCGTCATTGGTGGCTTACTTGCCTTATCGGACAAATTTATCAAACAGGTGCTAATACATGGGAATTATTTGCTATCTGGTCACTACTACAAATACCTCTTATACTCCTTGTGCCCAACCCTTTCAACCTATCTTTATTAATTATTACAAGTACCTTATCTTTACTCTTTTATCAACAGTACTTCTCATCTTTTATAGGTATCTCTGTACTAATCATTGGGCTATTTTTTCTGATTATTAGTGAATTTTTTCAGCATTTTACCTCCGATACTAAATGGCGATTAACACAACGTCTTAGTTCTCTTATTGTGCTATGTGGAAGCATTTATATATTAACTAAAGAATCTGTCGCTATGCATAGTTTGCTCATCGGACTGTCATTTGCACTATTATTTTTTTATTACAAAATTTCTTAAAGATGTCGTGATCTCTACGATAGCGATATTCATTATTTTTGCCACTTTACTTATCACCATCCTCAATCATTTTAATATTGACGTTAATGGTGAGTCACTACTCTTATTCAGTTTCATACTCATCATTATGAGCGTTGTAGGTATTTTTTACCTCTCTAAGTATTTCCACAATCAACAACAAGATAAAGACATACATTGGGCAATACAATCCTTATTTATTACTTTAATGTCAATTGCTTTTATACCATTTGTCGGTGGGGTGTTATATTTTATATCTTATAGCGATACCGTGAGGTTTGTAATTCCTGCTATCTTTTTATACCTTTGTGGTTTTTTCTTATACCAACATCAATCATCATTGATTAAAACGCTATTTTCACAAGTACTAATTATTCTTGCCCTTGGACTCTTTTTATCAGAATACTTCTTATCCCAAACCCAATTTAGCCCCTTAATCATAAATCCAGATTTATATGCAGAGGAATTTTTGACGTTCATTAGCCCAAAGAATATTCGCTTATTTTTTTATATTCTTTTGCTTGTGTTCACCTTTATTCGCATTGATGTTCTATGGATTCGGCTCTTATGCATAAATATGATAATGTTCCTATTTTATGACGGCATTGCGGATCCACTTATATATCTTCATAGATCTAACCTTTTTGCTAACAGTACTCTCTTAGTTTTATTTAATCCTCTTCTGCTTACTTTGGTTAGTGGATTTTATACCGTAAAAAAACCGAGTGTTGCAAGTTATGCTTTTTTTCTAGGTCTAATTTTTTTATAGCTTTATTACTTCACCTATCCAAGACATCAGTAATAATATTAATCTGACTGGTTATGGCTTTAGCGAAAATTACAATAATTTTTTTCATCATATTACTGGTAATTTATTTATATTCTCCAACAATCAACCTTTGGCTCATTATTTAAATAAACTTCCGCTGTACTTAATGTCCGTTGCGCCAGCGATTACTATGCTCTACATCACCAAAGACTCAAGTAAAGGCATCCGTTTACTTTCTACGGCATTGGCACTACTCTTTGGAGTCCTCTGGATCCTCAGCCCACGTATGAACTTATGTGCTTGCATAATTTTATTGGCATTCCCATTAGTCAGAAGTGGGCTATTATGGTTAGCTATTACAGCTATGTTAATTTTACTTTCCTGCTTTTATTACAACCTTGATACAGCACTCATTTACAAGTCTTATTTGTTACTAGGGTTAGGTATCCCCTTATTACTCATACTTGCAATTACTCGCCGTCATTCCTCATCTAAACAATTAAGTACCCACACTTTCTCTTTACCTATTTGGTCAAAAGTTGGCTATATCGCTACCCTCTGTTTAACTCTAGGGATGGCTAATTATGCTATTAACCGCAATGAAAATATTCTCAGCAATGGTCAATCCTTAATTTTTAAACTTGCTCCTGCTGATCCTCGTTCATTACTGCAAGGCGACTATATGGAACTCAATTATGAAGAGCTCACTGTTGCTTCTACCGAAGGGCTGACTTATACACCTTCTTTCTGGCATCAAGACGAGACCTCTTACTTTCTATTCATGCTTGATGATAAAGGAATAGCACATACATGCTCCATATCACAAAGCTACCCAAGCGAATTTGCAAATTGTCTACCTAATGTAGTAATGAAAGTAAAACGTGATTATGCGGGGAAACATCATTTCCCGAGCCACCAATACTTCTTTGCGGAAGGTAAAGCTACACATTTTGCGCAAGCAGAATATGGGGAATTTAAAGTGGATAAGGATGGGAATGCTGTATTAAAACAATTATTAGATAAAAATCTCACGCCATTATAATTTTTCACTATCAGATAACGAAATGTCTTCCCTATGCCACAATCTCTTCTAAATGAAGCGTCTTTGGCACACTATTTTTCTATGATTAGCTTATTAGCAAATTCTTCTTTATATATTTGAATGTGTAATCCATCAATTAAGTGATTCTTCCTTTCAACCTCTTATTCTCAAAGATAAATGAGCTTTATCAGTGATTAAATTCACTCTAAAACAACATAAATTATTGATTTTTAAATATTTTTCTTTACTTAGTGCGCTACATAGGTTAAGCTTGTCGTCTTTATTATGATTTTCATCGCTCCTACCTTCTTGGCCTTACCTTCATAACACGCATGCGTGTGGTAATTGGTTGTTCTGGTCGGCACGATGACCGACTTATAGGAACAATATAGCCATGTCATTTGACACATTGGGCTTAGCCCCCGTATTACTTTCTGCTTTAAAAAAAGCAGGTTTTTCTCAACCAACAAAAGTTCAATCCTCTGCCATTCCTATGGCACTTGAAGGTCATGACTTAATTGTGACCGCTCAAACAGGTAGTGGTAAAACAGCAGCGTTTATGTTACCTGCTTTACACAAAATGGCTACACAAAAAACAAAGGATAAACATCCTAGCGTACAAATGCTTGTTTTAACGCCTACTCGTGAATTAGCATTACAAGTGGCTGAGGCAGCAAAAACATATAGCGACGGCCTTAAAGATTTACGCATTGCCACTGTGGTAGGTGGAATGCCTTATGGAGCACAAATTAAAGCATTATCACGACGTGTTGATATTCTAGTTGCTACACCTGGACGTCTCATTGACCATCTACAAGCTAAACGAGTGAATCTCAGCAAAATTCATAGCTTAGTCTTGGATGAGGCAGACCGTATGCTAGATATGGGCTTTATTGACGATATTGAAAATATTGTGGCACAAACCCCAAATAACCGTCAGACACTGATGTTTTCGGCAACGTTTGAAGGCTCCGTAGCAAAACTAGCAGAAGAAATGCTTAACGAACCACAACGTATTTCCATTGCGGATCAAAAAAATAAACATGAGAACATTAAGCAAACACTCTTCTATGCAGATGACCAAGGACATAAATTCCGCTTATTAGACTTTTTATTACGTGATGCCGACTTAGAACAAGCGATTATCTTTACTTCCACTAAACGTGGTGCAGATGATCTAGCGGAACGTTTAGAAGATGAGGGTTTTGCCGCCGCCGCATTGCATGGCGATATGAATCAACGTCAACGCACCCGTACACTTAACCTTTTACAAAAAGGTCGTATCCAAATCTTAGTTGCTACAGATGTCGCTGCTCGAGGTATTGATATTCAAGGCATTACGCATGCTATCAACTACGATTTACCTATGCAGCCAGAGGACTATGTCCATCGTATTGGTCGTACCGGTCGTGCTGGGCGTAATGGTTTAGCATTTACACTTGCTACACACAGCGAACGATTCAAAGTCCGTCGTATCGAACAGTTTATTGGTCAAACAATTGAAACTGATGTCATCCCCGGTTTAGAACCAACACCAAAACCTATCAAAACAAAAGATAGCAAAGGTCGTGGAGGATCAAACCGATCTGTAAATACTCGCTCTGGTAAGGACCGTCAAACGAATCGTGAGAAAGAAAAAGCTCGTGATGGATTTGCACGTCGCAAAGGCTTAGCAAACGATAAGCACCTTGCTAACGATGATTTCAGCAATGATTATCCTGTTTATCATGAGGACTCTAAAGAATCTCGTTACGAACGAAAAGCCACCAAAAAGTCAATGCCATCTCGTACCAAAGAGAATGCTTTTGAGACGCCTATTGATAACGCAAATCCGTTTAGTAAACCGAACAAATCTCGCAAGAGTAAGGAACGCCCTATTAGTCGTTTAGACTTTGTAGAGGATTTTTTTGATGGTGACTTTGAAGTGATTAGTGAAAAAGAAGCACGACAAATTAAAAAAAGTCTATCAAAAGACCAACCTAAATTTGCTGATTTTGAACGTGGTGCTAGAAGCAACAAACCCAAATATAATCGTGACAACAACTCAGAAAATCGTGTAAAGAAAGCGCCAACATCAAAAACACGAGCTACTTCTGAAACAAGTTCAATCGCTAAAAGAGGTCGCCCCTCTACTCGTACGGAAAAAGGTTCATCAAGTACTCGTACCATAAGTCGTACAAGTAAGCCGAAAACCACATCGTCAAGCAAACGTAAAACATCCTCTCGTAATAAATGGGCGTAACCATGAGTGCCAATTTTCCTAGACCTGTACCAGAAGCCATAGTGCATAGTCAGCAATTTCTTCAATATATTACTGACTCATTGCATAATAAAAAAGAGTTATCTTTTGAAGACTGGATGGATACGGTATTATATAGCCCTGGTTGGGGCTATTACACGGGAGGATTGGCTAAACTCAGTGGCACCAATACACCGACAGAAAAATTAATCGGGGACTTCACTACCGCACCAGAGCTAAGCCACTGGTATGGTAGAACACTAGCCAAGCAAGTCGAACAAGTGCTTGCTGCCAGTGATAGCCAATGCATTTTAGAGTTTGGTGCAGGTAGTGGCAAACTAGCATTTGATATGCTTGAAACATTAAATAATTCAACTATTAACTATTTTATACTTGAATTATCTGCTGATTTAAAACAACGACAACAACAAACCTTGGCAAAATTTTCTAATCAAGTTAAATGGCTAGATCAATTACCGCCATCATTTTCAGGTTGCATCATAGCCAATGAAGTGATGGATGCTATGCCCGTAAAATTACTAGAGTGGAATGCTCAAGGCGATTTACAAGAAGTCTTTATTTCTCTGGATGATGTATCGAACATCCACTATGTTTTACATCCTGCATCAAACGAATTACAGCAACTATTTTCACAGCGTATGCCAACCCTCTCAGGCTATCGCACAGAGATTAACTTGCGAGCTGAAAGCTGGATAAAAGAATTAGGTAGGTGCTTGAATAAAGGTGGTATTTTATTAATCGACTATGGATTTCCTCGTCAGGAATACTACCACCCACAACGCCATCAAGGAACCTTGATGTGCCATTTACAACACCATGCTCATAGCAACCCATTAATTTATCCGGGACTACAAGATATTACCGCTCATATAGATTTCACCGCTATGGCAGACGCTGCATTAGAAGGCAACCTTGAAGTGTTGGGTTACACTAGTCAAGCGCGTTTTTTAATGAATTGTGGCATATTGCAGCAATTATCTCAGCTCAACCCCGATGATGTACATCACTATGCCAAAGAAATCGGTCCTGTACAAAAGTTATTATCCGAAGCAGAAATGGGCGAATTATTTAAAGTGATGTTACTAGGCAAACAGCTAGATATTGATCCTATAGGCTTTAGTTACGCTGATAGACGTTATACCCTTTAATTATGTTCTTCAAAATGGTATTAATCAAATTCAAGGCATCTGTAAAACCTGCTCTCTAGCCTCTCTCACCATTTTTTTAATTAAAGTAACATTGCCTGCTTGCTGTTTTGCAATCTCGCCTGCTGGTACTGATTTAAGACGTTGAACTATCTCTTCCCAGAACCACATACTCTCTTGTTCACGCTCATGTCCTAATGGAACCCCTACCACCAACAAACTGACTTGAATTAACGCTAACAATCGATCACTCTTACGAATACCATCCATTATTTCTACAAAATCAACTACTGCTTCAGCAAGTACCGGTGACAAAGGGAATTCCCATACAAGAGAGATTTCTGAGATATGGTTTAACTGTTGTAATGCCACTTGCAAATAACGTGCATAATCCCCTTGCTCTCTAGCCACCCGCAAATGTTTAGCCATAGCTTCACTATCTGCTGCTGCTAATCCTAATAAAGCATACCGTTGCGATAAGTCAAATCCCAATAGAGCCGCATGGTCTAATTGCTGGCTAAGTGTTTCAGTCCAACAAAGAAAAGGGATCACCCTCTCTAATGCACCAATCTCTTGAAGTATGTCAAAAAAACGACTAGGTTTAGTTTGCATCAACGCACGTGATATTTCTTTCCAAACGCGCTCCGCTACTAAGGCATCAACCTCCCCACTAGTCACCATATCACGACATAACTGCATCGTTTCTGGTGCAACAGTGAAATCAGTAAAACGTGTTAAAAACCGCCCTAATCTTAATAAACGTACAGGATCCTCACTAAAGGCATCCCCTACATGACGAAAAATCTTTAACCTTAAATCATCTAGCCCATGATACGGATCATAAATCACCCCCTGTGTATCACTAGCCATCGCATTAATAGTGAAGTCTCGTCTTTTTAAATCTTCAGCTAGCGTAACATCTGTACCCGTATAAAAAGTAAACCCTTGATAACCTTTAGCCGTTTTGCGCTCTGTTCTCGCTAAGGCAAATTCCTGTTTAGTCTTAGGATGTAAAAATACAGGAAAATCTCCACCTACGGCAATAAATCCCCTAGCCGTCATCTGTTCTGGCGTAGCACCTACAACAACCCAATCTTTATCACCATGGGGCAATTGTAGTAAAGCATCCCTAACAGCTCCACCAACACAATAGATAGACAATCCCTGAGTGAACGAATCAGGCGTAAAGGCTAGCGTCGATTCTATCATGGCGTAACCATACCCAAGCGTTTTTTCAATGAACTACTAGTTTTACCGTTTAGCAACATATCGTACCAAACAGCATTGGATAGGACATGTTTAACATAGAGTCTGGTTTCCGTAAAAGGAATAGTTTCTGCAAAAACAGCGCCATCCATTCTTTGCGTAAGATTATCTCTCCAACGAACAGCACGGTTAGGACCCGCGTTATAACCTGCTGTTGCCAAAATTTCATTCCCTCCTAGTTTTTCCAGCATAATACGTAAATAATTCGTTCCTAAAATCGTATTCGTTTCAAATTCATTGACTTTACTAGGTGAAAAATCATACATACCAATTTGTTTAGCCACTAAGCTTGCTGTACCTGGCATAACTTGCATTAAACCTGATGCACCAACACCAGAACGAGCGACTTGTACAAAACGTGATTCTTGACGAATCAAGCCATATACCCATGAGGGATCAATTCCTACTTGCCTTGCTTGTTGTCCCACACGACCATTAAATGGAGCAATATAACGTTGCGCAAAATTAATTTCTTTTTTTGTTAGTAAGGATGTATTGATCACTCGATCAAATATCTGCTCTTGCTCTGCCCAAGCTGCTGCTGCTAATAAATCCCTATCTTTTAAACCATTCAATCGCATAAGACCATTCTGGTACTGCCTCTGCTCGCCAGCCAAGCCTAAATAATGCCACGGCTCTTTGTAAGCCTGTATTTTGTTTAATATGTGCTAGCTCTTTATCTGTAACCGGTGCGGCCTGTGGAGGAATAACAATTTTGCCTGTCAATTCTTCTTGTGCTAGCTGACCATAGAAATCATGTTGTTCCTGTAGTAATCGATATAATTCTGTCGCCTGTGATGATTTTCCCTGCTGTTGGAGTGCTTTAGCCTTCCAATATATCCATGCTGTCTCTTTCTTTTGTTCTGGATTCATCAAATCAATACTTTTCTCAACCCATTTCCAGTCAATCGGACTCTGCCGTAAAGCTGCACGTGTACGCCATGCAGAATTATAATCACTTAATCGACTATCTTTCGCTAAGCGATACCAGGCATCAGCTCTTACTTCCTGATTAAGCACAGCAACAAGCGCAAATTGAGAGTATGCCCATTGTAAATCTTTAGCACTTAATAATTCAGGCCCTCTATTCTCCAATATAGTAATACCCATATTCCGATCTTGACGGGCTAAGCGACTAAAAGCAATCGCTCGTAACTCAGCTTGTTGAGGAGATCCCGCTGTGCCAGATTGCGTAGCCAGCCATTGCATTGGGTTTACTATAATCGCTTGATATTGCATAAAGTCTGTTCCATCAAACAAAAACCCTGCATACTTTTTCGCCATAAACTTGTTGTCATATTCGACCGCATCACGAAACAAGTCAGTTAAACGAGACTTACTCAATTGCCCTGAGCGATACAATGCCCCAACCATTTCTGCACAACGCTCATTTCCCTTGATAACCCTAATAACTTTGGTACTATCTACATGTTGTCCACTAGCGGCTAACGCCTGATTATAGGCGCAAATAGCCTGACTATTATTAATATGCACAGGACCCAATGTCGATGCGGTCCTATAATCCCCTTGCTTAACCGCTGCTATGATCCATTCTGCTTTTAAACGATCGGCAACATAAGTTCGTGGATTATCCTTAATGAATTTCTTCAACTCTGTTGTTGGTAAAAAGCCTTGTGAACTTGTCAATTGTTGGCGCAAGTACCAATACATCGGATAGTTGCCTAACTCATGATCATTTTGAGCCGAATAAGCATATCCAGGCAAGGCATCCCATTGCCGCATTCGCATGGCATCATAAGCTGAAACAACGCTTTGTCTTGCCGCCATATCTACCGTTTTTAGAGGAGCATACTCAACTCGAGGTTTGGAGGTTACCGCACTTTGCTCAATCTCTGCTTCTTCAGGACTGGAATGAATAATTTTATTACTCTGCGCAGTAGAAGAACACGCCGTGAGTGTAAGAGCGAATAAACTTATACTTAAAAAAGTTAATCTCATTTTTTTCATGGGCAACCTAAAGTAGTGTACAGTCTTAATAACGTGACCTTTTATTGAATACAAAATCTTTATGACATTTACTGATTATAGCCGTTTACGTCAGATACTTAAGGAAAAACGAAAAGCCTTAACGATTCCTAAACGACAACAGGATAGTGATACTCTTTGCGCTAAAGCTTTGTCTATCATCCAACAGCATATCCCTCCCCATAAATGGATCGCGGCTTTTTGGCCAATTGGGGATGAAATGGATATTCGTCCTTTGTTAACCTCATTAGATAAGTTAGGGTATCGCATTGGCTTACCTAGTATTAAGGAAAAAGACAGCCCGTTAACTTTTTTTGCTTGGTCCTCAAATACTGAATTTAAAACCGGTTTTTTTAATATCCCTGAACCGAATCAATCAACATTATTTACAGATGCTCCTGGCCTTGTTTTAACGCCTGTATTAGGATTTACCAAAACAAAAGATCGTCTCGGCTACGGCAAAGGCTATTACGATCGTACGATAGCGTTATGGCGTCAACAAGGTTACTCACCCTTCTGCATTGGTATCTCTTGGGATGAGGGGCTGATTGACAATAAGGACTACCAAGCTGCACCACATGACCAGACGCTAGATATAATCTTAACTCCATCATTTATATTTACATAAACAACAAAGAGCTCACCTCTTATGAGTTGAGCCCTTATTTTGCTGGCAAACCTTTAATAATCATTTATAGGTATGGCGCGCAGATTTTTCCAATTTCTCGTCAAAAAGTCACCTCTTAGAACTCTAAATTTTCCCAAATTGCTAAGGTAGTTGCAGATTGATTAAGTGTATAAAAATGCAAGCCTGGTGCACCATTATCAATCAATGTTTGACATAACTGCGAAATTACATCAATGCCAAAAGCACGAATTGATGCCTTATCATCCCCAAATTCAGCCAATCTTAAACGAATCCAACGAGGGATTTCTGCACCACACATTTGTGAAAAACGACTAAGCTGGGAAAATTATAAATTGGCATAATCCCTGGCACAATAGGAATATGAATCCCCTTAGCTTGTACCCTATCTGCGAACTCAAAATAGGCGTCTGGATTAAAAAAGTACTGAGTTATCGCACTATTTGCACCAGCATTTACTTTAGTTATAAAGTTTTCCAAATCGGCTGTTGGCGACTCTGCTTGAGGATGCATTTCTGGATATGCTGCCACCTCAATAAAGAAATGGTCACCATAATGCTCTCTAATCAATGCAACTAAATCACTCGCATGACGTAATCCATTCTCTAACAACCCCATACCAGAGGGTAAATCGCCACGTAATGCAACAATACGATTGACACCCATCTGTTTAAATTGCTCAAGAATAGCCAAAATTTGCTCAGGACGATTACCAATGCAAGAAAGATGAGGAACAGCTTCCACGCCTTGTGCTTGCAACATTTTAACCGTCTCTATAGATCCCTCTTGAGTAGAGCCACCCGCACCAAAAGTCACACTAATAAACCCCGGTTTCATAACGAGTATTTCTTGTGTGGTCTTTTGTAACCGTTGTGCTGACTCCTCATCTCTCGGAGGAAAAAAACTCTAAACTAAAAAAATGCTCTCTACTCATAATTAATAACGATAATGATCAGGTTTAAAAGGTCCCTCAACAGAAACACCAATATAATCAGCTTGTTGCTGTGTTAAGGTCGTTAACTGCACACCTAATTTTTTCAAATGTAGACGAGCGACTTTTTCATCTAGGTGTTTAGGTAATACATAAACTTTGCCTGCTTGATAATTTTCACCACGTGTAAATAATTCAATTTGGGCAATAGTCTGGTTAGTAAATGATGCTGACATTACAAACGATGGATGGCCAGTAGCACAACCTAAATTTACTAAACGACCTTTTGCTAACAGAATAATACGTTTACCGTCAGGGAAAATCACATGATCTACTTGTGGTTTAATTTCTTCCCATTGTAAGTCTTCAAGAGCAGCCACATCAATTTCATTATCAAAGTGACCAATATTACATACAATAGCCTCGTTCTTCATTTTTTCCATATGAGAACGTTGAATAACATGATAATTCCCAGTCGCCGTGACAAAGATATCTGCTAGACCCGCCGCTTCATCCATTGTCACAACCTTGTATCCTTCCATTGACGCTTGTAATGCACAAATTGGGTCTACTTCACATACCCAAACTTGAGCACGTAAAGCAGCTAACGCTTGCGCACAACCTTTACCTACATCACCAAAACCTACCACAACAGCTACTTTACCGGCAACCATAACGTCTGTAGCGCGTTTAATGCCATCAACTAATGATTCACGACATCCATATAAATTATCAAATTTAGATTTAGTCACAGAGTCGTTTACATTGATAGCTGGAATACGTAACTCACCTTTTTGTGACATTTGATAGAGACGATGAACACCTGTTGTTGTTTCCTCAGTCACGCCTTTAATGCAAGCTAAACGCGTAGAATACCATGTAGGATCTTGAGCAAGTTTTTCTTTAATAGCGGCGAATAATACTTTTTCTTCTTCACTACTTGGATTTGCTAACACACTGCTATCTTTTTCTGCCTTAGCACCTAGATGTAGTAATGTTGTGGCATCACCACCGTCATCTAAAATCATATTAGCTTGCTCACCAGGCCATTCAAAGATTTTATGCGTATATTGCCAATACTCTTCTAATGTTTCACCTTTAACAGCAAACACGGGTATTCCTCTAGCGGCAATAGCAGCGGCTGCGTGGTCTTGTGTAGAAAAAATATTGCACGATGCCCAACGTACTTCTGCACCTAATGCAACTAAGGTTTCAATCAAGACACCTGTTTGAATCGTCATATGCAAACTACCTGCAATACGAGCACCTTTAAGTGGTTGTGATGCAGCAAACTCTTCTCTTGTCGCCATTAAACCCGGCATTTCTGTTTCGGCAATAGCCAATTCTTTGCGGCCCCAATCAGCTAGACCAATATCAGCGATTTTATAATCAACTTGACTCATCTTTAATCCTTTAAATTTAACGAGTGACTCTTTATTGGCTTAGTCACCCAAAAAACCAAATCTTATCGGCAATAAAAAAGCACTCATCTTCTTGCTCTATTTCTGCAAATAAGATGAGCGCCGTTAATATCTGAAAGTGGTTTGAGCCTAGCAGAGTAATCCCTGTTGCAGCGCCCCTCAAACTCACTTTACTAAAAAATTATTTTACTGCTGCCTTTAATATAGCCGCTTTGTCAGTCGCTTCCCAAGAAAACTCTGGCTCTGAGCGTCCAAAATGACCATAAGCAGCCGATTTGCTATAAATTGGGCGCAATAAATCTAACATTTGCACAATACCTCTTGGGCGTAAATCAAAGTGCTCACGCACCAATAAGGCTAATTGCTCATCTGGAATTACGCCAGTACCTTCAGTGTAAACAGTGATATTAATTGGTTCTGCCACACCAATCGCATAACTTACCTGAATCTGGCATTGACGAGCCAAACCTGCTGCCACGATATTTTTTGCTACATAGCGTGCAGCATAAGCAGCTGAACGATCAACTTTTGAAGGATCTTTACCTGAGAATGCACCACCACCATGAGGGCAAGCACCACCATAAGTATCCACAATAATTTTACGTCCAGTTAAACCACAATCTCCTTGTGGCCCACCAATCACAAAAACCCCTGTTGGATTAATAAAGAACTTCGTTTTCGGTGTAACTAAACCATCTGCAAAACTTGGTTTAATAATTTCTTCAATCACCGCTTCTTTAATTTGTGCTTGCGAAATATCAGGATGGTGTTGAGTAGATAATACGACAGTATCTACTTCTGCTGGCTTGCCATCTACATAACGGAATGTCACTTGTGATTTTGCATCTGGACGCAACCAAGGCAATGTACCATTTTTACGTAATTCACTTTGGCGTTGTACTAAACGGTGAGCATACCAAATAGGGGCAGGCATTAAATCAGGTGTTTCATCACAAGCATAACCAAACATAAGTCCTTGGTCACCTGCACCTTGATTAAGAATTTCTTCTGCTGTTCTATCAACCCCTTGGGCAATATCAGGAGATTGCTTATCATATGCCACTAAAACAGCACAACCTTTATAATCAATACCATAGTCTGTATTGTCATACCCAATACGCTTGATTGTTTGGCGCGCAATATCAATATAATCAACATTTGCTGTCGTCGTAATTTCCCCTGCTAATACAACTAAACCTGTATTACATAAGGTCTCAGCAGCGACTCTGGCGTTGGGATCTTGTTCTAAGATTGCATCCAAAATTGCATCAGACACTTGATCTGCTACTTTGTCTGGATGCCCTTCAGATACTGATTCTGAGGTAAATAAATATTCGTGTGTAGACATAAACTATGCGTCCTAAAAGAAATAATAGAGAACGCGTTGCAACTTAATAAAAGTGCGACGCTTTAGCGGAATATTTACTCTGCCCCGCAAGTTGTCTTTAACTCGGCAGATAACTTTACATTTTAATCTAATTTTCAATAAGATAATTAAAAAAAACCAATATCTGTATAAGATTAATGTTTCTCTTCTGTCATTTACAGAATCATCACTTATTAAGCTAGATTTGTAAAAGACTACTATACGCTCTATAATTTGATGCGTAAACATTACTCTTATTGATATTACACATTCATTAACATAACGACTCGTCAATGTTAAGACTATTAAAATACGCTCATGGAAAACACTTTTAAATACCGCTTGCTGGAGTTTATTTTCAAAGGAATAGGCTCACTCTCACATAGCAATCGCTTACGTTTGGGTGCGGTGTTATCTTGGTTTTTACCCTTTATTGTCAAAAGACGTGTACATATTATTCGCACTAATTTCAAGCTTGCTTTTCCAGAGGCTTCAAAACAACAAATTGAGCAATGGACCAAACAAAATATTCGTTTGACGACACAGTCATTTATTGATCGTGGGGTTCTTTGGTATGCACCCCTTGATAAAATACATGAGATGACCACCTTAGAAGGTGTTGACTATCTAAAACAGGTTCAAGCTAACCATGAGCCACTCAT
This sequence comes from Pelistega indica, assembly GCF_000506865.1. Classification (GTDB taxonomy): domain Bacteria; phylum Pseudomonadota; class Gammaproteobacteria; order Burkholderiales; family Burkholderiaceae_B; genus Taylorella; species Taylorella indica. The sequence continues at coordinate 10,732 of NZ_AYSV01000103.1, read as the reverse complement.
GATTTTAGCCCCCCATTTTATTGGTTTAGACACAGCAGCCACCATCTTAACAACGCATATTCCTGATGGTTGTACCATGTACAAATCACAACATGATCCTGTCTTTGATGCCTTGATTCGCAAGGGTAGAGCTCGCTTTAATACAGTGCATTTATTAAGTCGTCAGGACGGAATTCGTGGCATTATTCGCCATATGCGCAATGGCGTTGCTTTATATTATTTGCCTGATATGGATTTTGGGAGAGATGAGTCTATTTTTGTCCCTTTTTTTGGCATCCAAAGTGCCACCTTATCGAGCACAGCACAAATTGCTAAAACATTTAAGGCTAAAGTTTGTCCTGTCGTCACTCGCTTAGATATTAAAACAGGCATCTATCATATTAAGGTACTACCACCATTAGATAACTTTCCAGGAGAAGACACAATTGAGGAGGCTACCGCACGCCTAAACCGCTTATTAGAAGAATGGATTAGACAAGATCCTGTTCAATACTACTGGATTCACCGTCGATTTAAAACAAGACCTGAGGGCGAAAAAGAATTGTATTAAAAATATTGCGTTAATTTAGTTTAATCTTAACTATTTTTAACTTAAACAATCTTCACGCCCTATAAATTTCCACCCCATAAAAAACGTCATTACACAACAAATACATGAACTAAATCAGGGTGATTAATTTGTGTCACCAGAATATCTTTTACACGTTGTTGCCATAGCGTTTTAAAAAGACGCAATTCATCAGCATTAGCCTGTCCTGTAACCGCTTTGGACATAACCTGCGTCATTTCTGGCGCAAACGGTACAATACTTGGATTAAAAATAACATTCACCATTTTGCCTGTATCTCGTCGACGTAATGCCATTGTGCCTTGAATTTCACCATCAAAAGATAATAAGTGCCGACGAGAAAAATATCCAGCGGCACCAATACCTCCAAACCCCATTTCTGTTGCTGCACCTGTTAATAATGTCGCTACGGACGCAATAACACCCGTTGTTCCTGTCTCTCTTGATTCCTGCATAATGACTTCAATTCCTCCACGATCAGGTAACTCGTCCTCTTCGTCGTACAATGCTTCAAGACCTCGAAGCACCATTAAATAGGCACCTGCAACCGTTGGGCAAGAATGACCGGCTAAACGAACCGCATCTACATAACGATACTCAATAATGCCGTCCTTAGCTGCCCCTAAAAAATCAGCTAAGGCATCTTTAACTCTTATCGTAGGAACTTCATCGAAAAACTGAGGATAACCACTTTCTGTAAACGTAATCATGTTTGCTCCTTATCCTATATACCATAACCTTATATACCATAACGATTTCTATAAGCTACCACTGACTCTTTATACATATCAAAAGAATGATCTTGATTTAAAAATTGCATAATATCGTTCAATGAAGCAATACTCACTACAGGCATACCATACTTTTGCTCAACCTCTTCTACAGCAGAATGAGCAGATAGTGCATCATCTGCACCCGCTCTCTCCATTCGGTCTAAAGCAATCAATACCGCTGCTGGCGTCGCACCCGCATTTTTAATAATTTCTACTGATTCTCTGACTGATGTTCCTGCTGTAATAACATCATCAATAATCACTACCTTACCTTGTAAGGGTGCGCCCACTAAGACCCCCCCCTCACCATGATCTTTAGCTTCTTTACGATTAAATGCAAACGGAACATCTTTATTTAATTGTGGGTGATTTCCTAACGCAACCGCTGTTGTGGCGGCTAATGAAATGCCTTTATAAGCTGGTCCAAACAACATATCAAACTCCACCCCAGACTCAACTAAAGCATTAGCATAAAATTGAGATAACGCACCTATTGAACGACCAGTATTAAACAATCCTGCATTGAAAAAATAAGGACTTAAGCGACCAGACTTAACTTTAAATTCTCCAAACTTTAATACTCCCTGCTCCAATGCGAAACGAACAAAATCAAGGCTGTTATTCTGTGACATACTAATTTCCAATTTTAACAATTAAACATAGGCATATTTTAATACTTTTACACCTTTTCGCCGTCTATCAATAGGGAGCGGATTTGATTTAATTATTTCTTATTTGGAAAAGATTCATCTATTTTTTATATCTTCATTTCTATAAAAACCCTCTATACAATAACAACATCAACAATTGAGGATTTATCATGAAACAAGCTGTTTACTTTATTTCACATGGTGGTGGCCCTTGGCCATGGATTGAACAATGGGCAGAGGATTATGCTGGTCTACGACAATCATTAGAGCACATCGCCACTGAACTACCTGAAAAACCCAAAGCCATTTTAATGATCTCTGCACACTGGATCACTCAAGGTCATTTGGCTATTATGCATCAGCCACAACCTAAAATGCTTTACGATTATTATGGTTTCCCTGAGCATACTTACCATATTCAGTATCCTGCCCCAAGCGATCCTTTGCTAGCAGAATATATCCAAAATAAACTGGAGCAAGCTCATTTCAGTGTAATAAAAGACACTGAAAGGGGTTTTGATCATGGCGCATTTGTACCACTTGCTTTGGCTTTTCCTGATGCAAATATACCCGTGATTCAGCTCTCAATTGAACGCCATTTTGACCCTGCCTATCATATTCGTTTGGGAGAAGCATTAGCCTCATTACGAGAAGAAGGTATATTGATTATTGCTAGTGGTCTAAGCTTTCATAATATGCGCTTATTTAATGCTCATGGCACACAACCCTCTAAAGAGTTTGACCAATGGCTACGTAATGCACTCTCGCAAGAGTCAAATGATCGAAAAGAAGCGCTAATTCATTGGGAAACTGCACCTTCTGCTCGCATCGCCCATGCCACGGAGGATCACCTCATTCCTTTAATGGTAGCTATTGGTGCTGCCGGTAATGATATGGTTGAGATTAACTATCACGAAGACAATGTAATGGGGGGTGTTACTGTCAGTAGCTTTAAATTTGGCTAATCCAGCGCTTTAAAGCATTCTGGCTGATTAATATTCAACTTTGCTCTTTTTTCTATATAATCTTTTTTATTTAGCCATCTTTATCCCATGATGCCCAACTATCGCAAAGGATTATTATTTGCACACTTTGCCGCTCTCCTATTTGGTATGACAGGCATCTTAGGCGCACTCATTAAGACAGACGCCGCTCTTATCACATTTGGTAGAGCAGCCTTTGCCTTTATCAGCTTATTTATCGTAGCAAAATTCTTAAGACTACACTTAAAAGCAAATCTCACTCGATCACTGTTTGTCAAGCTCGCTTTTTCGGGAGCGTTATTAGCTATACACTGGGTCACTTTCTTTTATGCCATAAAAATTGGTGGGGTAGCTATGGCGACTCTGGCTTTGCCAGCTTCCCTGCCTTTATTACGCTTATTGAGCGATTTATCCTTAAGGATAATGTCAACCTTACTTCATGGATTCTAGTCTTTGTTGTAATGCTTGGATTGTTTTTAGTTTCACCAGAACTAGATTTAAAAAATAGCAACACTAGCGGACTACTATGGGGAATTATGTCTGGCTTTAGTTTCGGCTCTCTTGCTGTAGTCAATAGAACCATAGGCCAGCAATTACATCCCATTACTATTGCATTTTGGCAAAATTTATTTGTCTCTTTATTCACCCTACCACTACTCACTTTAAGCACATTCAGCATCACTGGCATGGATATATTCTGGTTATCTATTTTAGGCATTCTATGTACCGCTTTATCCCACTTCCTTTTTGTTAGCAGTGTGCAATATATCAATGCCCGCACCACAGGACTTATTATCTCTCTAGAACCTGTTTACGCTATTATTGTTGCTTGGTTTTTATTTAATGAAGAACCAACGATTAAAATGTTGATAGGTGGTATGCTTATCATTGGTGCGGCTATTTATCCTCAAAATAAAACCTCTCATTAAAAAGGAAAGTATTGTGTCAAGAATTACCTCCATTAATGTTAATGGTATTCGTTCAGCCACAAAAAAAGGTTTTTTTGAATGGTTACATCAACATCAGGCAGATGTTGTTTGTTTACAAGAAATCAAAATCAGTGATGCAGATTTAACACCAGACTTACGTTCTCCTCTACACTATCAAGGCTATTTTAATCATGCTGAGAAAAAAGGTTATAGTGGTGTCGGTATTTATACCTCCATACCTGCTGATTACGTGTTAGGCATGGGCTGTGATGAATTTGATCGTGAAGGTCGCTTAATTAGTGCTAATTTTGGTCATCTAACTGTCGTTAGTGCTTATTTACCGTCTGGATCTAGTGGCCCAGAACGTCAAGAGGCAAAGTTCCGTTTTCTCGCAAAATTTGGTCCTTGGATTGATGCCATGATGAAGCACCATAGAGAGACAGGCCATGAATATATTATTTGTGGTGACTGGAATATTGCACATAAAGAAATCGATTTAAAAAACTGGAAAGGCAATCTAAAAAATTCTGGATTTACCCCAGAAGAACGCGCTTGGATGACGGAGGTTTTTGAGACTCGAGGTTTTGTAGATGTCTTTCGCCTTCTCAACCAAGAGGCTGAGCAATATACATGGTGGAGCAATCGTGGTCAAGCATGGGCTAAAAATGTAGGTTGGCGTATTGATTACCAAATTGCTACTCCAGGTATAGCCCAAAAAGCCAAAGCAGCATATATCTATAAAGATGAGCGATTTTCAGATCATGCACCATTAACCATTGATTATGATGTCAGTCTATAGAAAATAATTAAGGGGCTTATACATAAAAGCGTATAGCCCCTGTTTTTTTACTACTTGAAGTATAAAACTATTTCTTCATTGTGCCAGTTTTCAAATATCTATCATGCCAGCTTAATGCTTCGGAAAGAATGTGAGGTGTATGCTGAGCACCTGATTGCTGTGCACGATGGAAATAATCCCATAATGCTTCTTTATAATCTGGGTGAGCACAATTTTCAATGATTTTTTCTGCACGTTGGCGAGGCGATAAGCCACGTAAATCAGCAAGACCTTGTTCAGTCACAATAATTTGTACATCATGCTCTGTATGATCGACATGTGACACCATAGGCACAATTGCTGAAATATCACCATTTTTAGCGATTGACGGGCGCACAAAGAATGAAATAAAACTATTTCGAGCAAAATCACCAGACCCACCAATACCATTCATAATGCCACTCCCCATGATATGGGTAGAATTCACATTACCATAAATATCACATTCAATCATGCCATTAATAGCGATTGTCCCTAAGCGACGAATCACTTCTGGGTGATTACTAATTTCTTGTGTACGTAAAATAATACGCTCACGATAGAAATCAATATTTTCGTTGAGTTCATCCACCCCGTCAGGACTCAATGAAAGAGAAGTAGCTGATACCATTTTCAATTTACCAGACTTAATTAAGCCTAACATACCGTCTTGAATTACTTCTGTATAAGCCGTCAAATTATCAAATTCACCATGTTGCAAACCTGAAATAACAGCATTCGATACATCACCTACACCAGATTGCAAAGGTAATAAGTTAGGGGGCAAAATACCTTTGCGAACCTCTTCTTTTAAGAAATTTAAAATATGACTCGCAATCTTTTTGGCGACCTCATCAGGCTCACTAAAATGATTAACTCTATCGCGATCGTAAGTTTCTACTACTATACCAATGATTTTTTCTTGTGGGCATTGATAATAAGGGGAACCTATACGATCATCAGGTTCATTAATCAATACAGGTTTACGATGTGGGGGTAAAGCAGTACCATAATAAATATCATGCATACCCTCTAGTTTTTCACTTAAAGCATAATTAACTTCAATAATAACCTTGTCTGCTTGATCAATCCACGTTTTATTATTACCAACAGAAGCGGCAGGAATTAACGAACCATCCTCACGAATACCAGCTACCTCAATCACAGCAATATTTAATTTACCTAAAAAACCAAACCACGCATACTGAGCAACATGAGATAAATGGATATCCATATAATGCATTTGCCCAGTGTTAATTTTATTACGACAAGTTGGATCTGATTGATAAGGTAATCGCATATTAATGCCATCTGCCTCAGCCAATGCACCATCTAATTCAGGTGCCGTAGAAGCTCCCGTCCATACATTAATCTTGAATGCCTTACCATTATCATGAGCTTCACGGATACGCTTGGCTAGGGCAGACGGAATCTGCTTAGGATAACCAGATCCAGTAAAGCCACTCATGCCGACAGTAGCCCCTGATGGAATAAGCTCTGCAGCTTGCTCGGCACTCATCACTTTAGCGTGCAAGGCTTGACATTTAATACGAGAAAGGGATTCAAAATGTTGTGTCATGGTAATCTCTTGTTATATGAAATAAGAACCTATAATGAAAGACTCTGCGGTAGTCATCTCCTACCCGAATTATACCAAGCAAACATGACAAATTAAGTAATAACCGCATAGAATAGTTATGTTTTGACACAATTAAATAACTATTTTTAAGTACTTACATCTTCGATTAAAATCGCTTAATTTTTTTATCAACAATCGACAAAATAAGACTATTTCATGGCATACGTTATTCAATCGCCATGATACGTGCTTTATGCCATCTCAACAAAAATAAACCTGGCAAAGCAATCAACACAGTACATAAAAAGAAAGCTGGCCACCCTAAGGATTCAACAAGAGGAGGTGTTAATGGCCCCGCCAAAAAGACTCTACCCACTGAGGATAATGCTGTTAATAAAGCAAACTGGGTTGCCGTGTATTTGCTATTACAAAGCCCCATCACCAAGGCAACAAACGCTGTTGTACCCATACCTCCACTAATATTCTCAAGCCCTACAGCTAATGCCATTATGGGAAGATTATGTGGAGTAATCGCCACTAGCCAATACGCCAAATTAGACACAGCTTGCAGCACACCAAATAACATCAATGAACGATATAATCCGAGCTTATTCATCAAGGCACCACCTACCAGTGCACCAATGATAGTAGCAATAACAGCTAAAATTTTGTTTACCCACCCAACTGTTTCTGCGGCAAAACCAGCTCCTCGAATTAAAAATGTCGTTGATAGTGCCCCTGCAAAAGCATCACCTAATTTGTATAACACAATCAACATTAAAATCGCCAATGCTTCTGGTCGAGAAAAAAACTCTTTAAAAGGCACGATAAATGCTTCTTGCAAGGTTCTAGGCGCTTGCACTTCACGAGTTTCGGGAGCTATAGCACTGCAGATGGCAAACACAAACATCAAACAACCCATCGCCATATACATACCGCCCCAGCCCAACCAACGTTCTGCCAGAACAATCCCTAAGCCCCCAGATATGATCATACCTATACGATACCCTAAGGTTCGCACTGCTACACCATGAGCTCGTTCATCCTTATCTAAAACCTCGGTACTATAAGCATCAAAAGCAATATCTTGTGTTGCGGATAAAAAGGCCAATGTAGTGGCTAATAAGGCTAACCAAATCAAGTCTTGCGCTGGATTCAATAACCCCATCAACAACATGACAGTTCCCAAAGCGACCTGAGAAACCACCATCCAACTACGACGACGCCCTAAAAATAGTGGGGCATAGCGGTCAATTAAGGGAGCCCATAAGAATTTAAAGGTATATGCCGTACCAACAAGCGTTAAAAAGCCAATTTGTTTAAGCGAAACACCTGCAACTGTTGCCCAAGCCTGAAATGTCCCCCCTGTTAATGCCAATGGCAAGCCACTTGCAATACCCAATACAAGCAGAGGATAGACCCTAGGACTTAAATACTTTTTAATAGATTCACTAATCACGTTTATTGACTCACTTGATTTGACTCAAAATAATAAACGGCTAATGTACTACGCCACCCCGGGAATACTGAAATTTCCTCACCCTCTTTAAAAGTAGCTCTTTCTTTGATTCTTAAACCAACTTTTGTAGCCAAATCTTCAAAATCACTGAGTGTACATAGATGAATATTTGGCGTGTTATACCATTCATAAGGCATTTGTCCCGTAACTGGCATACGACCGTGCAAAATTGACCACCAATGCGTCCAATGTCCAAAATTAGGGAAAGACACTACTCCTTTACTCGCTACTCTACCCATTTCTTTCAGAATATGTTCAGTATTCAACATGGCTTGTAACGTTTGCGATAGTACAACGACATCAAATTGTTTATCATTAAACAGGGCCAGTCCCTCTTCCAAGTTCTGTTGAATAACTTCAACCCCACGACTGACACACGCAACAACACGCTCATTGTCAATTTCAACACCTATCCCATCCACTTGTTTTTCTTCTTGTAAGTATGACAATAATGTACCATTACCACAACCCAAGTCGAGTACTCGACTCCCAGAAGGGATCCAGTTAGCGATACGTTGTAAATCAGGACGCAACATAATTGTTGATTGCTGAGAACTCATTCTATACTCCTAACTCAGTTGCAATACGATTAAAATACGCCGCCACTACTTCATGATAGGTTTTATCGTTTAATAAAAACGCATCATGCCCATGAGGAGCATCAATTTCAGCATAGGTAACATGATGTTTATTATTTAATAATGCCTTAACGAGCTCTCTAGAACGCTCAGGAGGAAAACGCCAGTCAGTAGAAAATGAAATCGTTAAAAATTTTGCTTTTACATTTTCTAATGCTTTGCTTAAATCACCATTACCATATTGCTTGGCAGGATCAAAGTAATCAAGAGCTTTCGTAATCAGCAAATACGTATTAGCATCAAAATAGGTAGAAAATTTCTCACCCTGATATCGCAGATATGATTCAACCTCAAACTCTACATCATAACCATATTGATAACGATCTCCCTCTGCTGTATAACGACGATCTCGTCCAAATTTTTCCGCCATATCATCATCAGATAAATAGGTAATATGACCAATCATGCGCGCTACAGACAGACCTCTTTTAGGGACGGTTTGATAATCATAGTAATGCCCCTCATGAAAATCGGGGTCTGTGATAATTGCTCTCCGTGCAACTTCGTTAAACGCAATATTTTGTGCAGACAACCCAGGCGTGCTCGCAATGACAATACAATGTTCCAATCGTTCTGGCCATTGTATAGCCCAGCTTAATGCCTGCATCCCACCTAATGAACCACCCATGACAGCAGCAAATTTCTTAATACCAAAATGATCGGCTACTCTGACTTGTGCATTTACCCAATCTTCTACAGTAACCACAGGAAAACTAGCCCCCCATGGCTTTTGTGTTTCTGGGTTAATACTGGCAGGGCCTGTTGAACCAAAGCATGAGCCTAAATTATTCACCCCAATCACGAAAAACTTATTGGTATCTAATGGCTTACCCGGCCCAACCATATTGTCCCACCAACCAATATCTTTGAAGTCCTTAGCATTTATACCAGCCACATGATGTGAGGCATTCAATGCATGACAAATTAATACAGCATTTGAGGCGGTTTCATTGAGCGTGCCATAAGTTTCTACCGCTAACGTATATTGCTGGATAATCTGACCACTGGATAACTCCAATGGATCGTTAAAGTCAATATAAGTTGGGCTAACAACGCCCACTGATTGAAGTTCAGAAGAAGAATTTAATGAGACCATAGAGAGGGACCTCTTTAGCTGGATTTGTAGGCGCCCGCAAGCAGATCAAAGCAAATCGGCGCTCGTGTTAATCAAAATGTCGTTTTATTTTAGCACTTTTCAGTTAGGATAACGCTTATTCACTTAGTAAGCGAAGAACTCTTTCAAATAGCCAATATTTGTAGAGTTTGTCCTATTTCTCTCTTAATGCCTCTAAACACTCTACAGCCCTTAAAAACTACTCCACCCCTTCATGTATAAGGTTATCCGCATTTTTAAACGAAATTCTATTAAAATGTGTATATCTTAAAAGCATATAGGTGCATCGTGCAAAATTTATCCTCTCTTCAACAACAGCCAGACTTATTAAAAGAAATCCAACGTGGCATTGAACGCGAAGCTATACGTATCACTAAAGATGGACAATTCGCACTTGATAAGCACCCTACAGTGCTTGGCTCTGCACTTACACATCCTAATATTACAACAGACTATTCAGAGGCATTAATTGAACTAATTACTAGCCCCCACAAAACTGTTGAAGAACTCCTTATGGAACTTCACCATGTTCATCAATTTGTTGTCCAAAGCGTACCCGATCAAAATCTATGGACACAATCCATGCCTTGCCACCTCCCAGAGGAAAAGGATATTCCTATTGCTGAATACGGTACCTCAAATTCTGGCACACTACGTCATGTATATCGTGAAGGCTTAGCACTACGATATGGTAAGAAAATGCAATGTATCGCAGGACTACATTATAATTTTTCACTCCCACCAGAACTATGGCAGTTACTCCCTATAGAAGGGAATACCCAGCAAGAAAAACAAAATGTCGGTTATATGGCATTAATTCGCAATTTTAAGCGCTATGCTTGGTTACTAATGTATTTGTTTGGGGCATCACCCACCATTAATGGATCCTTCCTTAATGAGGAACAAAAGAAACGTCTTACTCCCCTTGTTGAAGGAGAAGATCATACATACTATTTACCTTATGCTACTAGTCTAAGAATGAGCGATTTAGGGTATAGAAATGACGCACAATCTAACCTAAAATCATGCTTTAATACTTTAGAAGGCTTTGCACAACTTATCTATGATGCCGTTACTACACCTTGGCCAGCCTACGAAGCACTCGGCACACAAAAAGACGGCAAATGGATTCAATTAAATAGGCAATATGATCCATACAATT
>NZ_AYSV01000102.1 GCF_000506865.1 Pelistega indica | reverse complement strand
CATAACTCTTGAACTAGGGTGCCTGCCTCGGCTTGTTTAAGAATGTTSAGTMAKTTGGCTTTCGGCTAGTACGTTTACTCATGGTAAAACTCCTTTGAAATAAGTTTACGGTAACGTTCAAAAAAAGTTCTACTTTCTTGTTGTCTTAATTTAGGGGATGGTTACAATATTATTTTAGGTCTAACTATTTTTAATATTAACGTTTAGAGAGCCTAATTTAGACTGACAAAAAATCGTGTTTTTAATAAATGAATATAATTACGCTATTCACGCCAAGAGATAAATAATTGATTTTTGGCTTAAATAGAGAAGATACGTATTCTGAGTAGAGAAAAGTTCTCAAATTAAATGCTTATGAAATTAAAAATAAAGCCGTGAGAGTCATGAACATTCAATTAGTTTAACTATAAATAGTTTAAAAGAGAACAATAAAAATCTCTTTAATATTTTCTTTTTACTTACATAACCATCAACATTGTGAGGTTGGGAATTTATCTGGTAAATTAAAATATCAAAGGGGTATTATGTACTAGAGAGTATCTATTAACGCTGAGTTAGTATAAGGAAAATAACAACGTAGGTCTAACGGCCTAAGACAAGACAATAGCAGCTCAAGATAAGATATGGCTAGCATTGATAAAGGTTAAACCATCCACAATATTATCTTCATCCTCACAGAAAAACACCACCGTATCACCGTCATCCATATTGGCAAGAATAGACTCCATTTCATCAGCAACATCAATCTGTGCATTCAGTTCACCAACGTGTACATTATGACCTGTTTGAAAGCGTTCTTCAGGAATAATGTGGGGGAGGGCATCGAAATCTGTTTCAGATAGGTAAAAACAAACAAACAGGGTTAAATTATTAACCTCTGTTTTGATTTCTAAGCCACCCTCAAATTGGCGATTTATCTCCGAATGGAGGAAATAATCACTGCTACTCATAACCTAAGATTTCTTTTGTAATAAATCAGTTGGAGGAGGGATATCTGCTGGTGGAGGTGGACGATCATCTTTTTTACCTGCACAAGCGACAAGCAATAGGCTACATAGGAGAATAGGGATAAATTTTTTCATTATGATCTTCTGTAAAAATACAAAGGTTGTTTTAAATCGTTATAAACAGTATTTCAATCATACTACTAAAAAGCAGCTAAGAGTAATAGTTAAGCCGTTAATACAGCAAGTAGTTAAGCAGTTAAACTGTTAAGTAGTTCAATCGTTAAACGATTAAGAAGCTAAGTGTCTAGGATCATTAAACAGTTAAATAGGAACAAAACTAAAAGAAACAAAACTAAAAACGGCTGTTTAAATTTCAATGGTGATGATTTGAGCTGAATAGCTTCTATTCAAGTAAAATAAGAGGTGTTATTTTTGACTAGCAGACTAGCCGTTATGCTGTCAGTTTATACCTATAATATTTGTACGCTTCAGCCGAATGAGAAAAATTATTCATATCGATATGGATGCTTTTTATGCATCAGTTGAGTTAAGAGAGAATCCTCATCTAAAAGGCTTGCCTGTTGTGGTAGCGTGGGACGGACCACGTTCAGTCATCTGTGCCGCCTCATACGAAGCAAGAAAATTTGGCTTGCGTTCAGCCATGTCGGTAAGTCGAGCTAAGAAACTATGTCCTCAAGCTATTTATATTCCTCCCCATTTTGAGCTATATCGCCAAGTATCTAGACAGATTCGTCAGATTTTTGAGCAATATACTCACTTAATAGAACCTCTTTCTTTAGACGAAGCTTATTTAGATGTGACGCATAATTTAAGAGGTATAGCCTCTGCAACGGAAACAGCTAATTTGATTCGTAAAGAGATTTTTCAACAAACACAATTGACAGCTTCTGCAGGCGTTGCGCCGAATAAGTTTATTGCTAAAATTGCTTCGGATTGGAATAAACCAAATGGTATTTGTGTAGTGTCCCCTCAAAAATTGATGGCATTTTTATTACCACTTCCTTTAGAAAAAATACCCGGCGTTGGAAAAGTGACGTTGTCAAAGTTTCATCAGCTAAATATGTTCACTGTGGAAGATATGTCTAAGAGAAGTTTAGAGGAACTGACTTTTCATTTTGGTAAATATGGGCTACGGTTGTACGAATTAGCTAGGGGAATTGATGAGCGTCCAGTACAGGAAAGGCAATTAGCTAAACAAATTTCTGTTGAAACAACATTTGATACTGATATTCCGATTATGCAAATGAGCGATGTATTAACCCGTTTGAGTGATAAATTATGGCAACAATTGCTCAGGAAAAATCGTTTTGCTCGTAGCGTTACAGTAAAGTTTAAAACACAACAATTTAAGGTGATCACACGTAGCAAGACATATGACGTGCCGTTTCAATCAGAAGAGGATATGCTAAATGCAGCAAGGCAGTTATTACTATCCACTCAACAAGAAATGCCAAATAAGTTATTTCGCTTATTTGGCATTGGTGTGGGCACTTTTATGGATGAGGAGCAATCAGCACAGATCTCATTGCTTTAATCGTTAAACGACAAATTTTAATGCTAAAGACTTAACTCTTTTCAATCTTAATAATTAGTTGCTAATGAGAAAGTTTAATCATTAAAATTTTAACCCTTAACAATCCATAGTTTATTCGCTTGTGAAGCGTATGTGTAAACGTTAATCCTACTTATATCTATAGCTTAAAGCATTATAGAGCAGCTTTGAGTAATTGAGATACTTTACCCATATCTGCACGACCAGCTAATTTAGGTTTAAGAATAGCCATCGCTTTACCCATAGCAGGTGCACCAGTTACTCCTTGAGCTGCTACTTCAGCAAGAGCCGCTTTAATTTCTGTCATTAGCTCTTCATCAGATGCTTGTTCAGGTAAAAATTCAGATAAGACAGCTAATTCCGCTTTTTCAGCTTCTGCTGTTTCTGTACGACCTGCGGCTTCAAACGCTGAAATAGACTCTTTGCGTTGCTTAATTTGTTTTTCAATAATAGCTAAAACATCGCCGTCAGATAGTTCGACTCTTTCATCCACTTCTTTTTGTTTGATAGCGGCTTGTAAAAAACGGAGCGTTGCTAGACGTGCTGTTTGTTTAGCTTTCATCGCTTCTTTTACTTGCTGGGTAATCGTTTCTTTTAATGACATGATGAATCTCTTTAGATGAATAGGTATAAAAAATGAATAAGTGTAAAATACAAAGATACAAGATAATCTATGGTGTTATTTTAGCAGAGTTAAAAAGCACACAAGCAATATAATAATGAGATGAAAAGGTTTTTTATGTCACTTTTTACCATTGAACAAGCATTACAACCCCAAGGTGGGCAGGTATCACAGCTATTTATGATATTCACAGATGCACATGAACGTCATGATAAACAAGCGGGCTATCAAGAAGTCATTCAAGCTATTGCCAAGACATTTCCTAGCGCAGCAATTGTCTTAGCAAGTCCTGGGGAAAAATTAACTCATTACGAATCATTAGTTGAACATCATAGTTTGAGTGATGAGCAAATTAAGTCTTTTGTTCAACAACATCAGCAGGATTTACAAGGGCTTATTAAAACCTTTCAATCTCATTTACAGATTGATTCTGCGGCAACGGCTGTGATTGGTATAGGACAAATTGGTAGTTTAGTCTTAGAATTAACCAAGCTTGCAGAGCCTTTGGCGGGTAGGGTGATTACGTTTGGTAGTCGTTATGCCGAGTTACCAACAGAAAAATTGTCATTGGATCAAACGATTCATTTATTACATGCAGGACAAGATAAATTGATTCCTTTTGCACATGCTGTTAGTGCACAGCAAACAATTGCTGCCCTTGAAGGAGATGCAACGATTGATGTTGCCCATCAGATAGAACATTCATTTTCTACGCTATTAATTGAGCAAATGATGCAACGCTTGTTGTCGTGTGTGCCATTGCGTTATTGGAAAGAAGCTCAAGAAAGTGCCTTAAGTCCTGACCCAGCTTCTAAACAGGATAGCATTCATTAGGACATTCAAGCATAAAATATAAGGCACTAAAAAAGCATAAAGACTAAGAATCTGACCTTTCTTAGTCGCTATGCTTGGAAATACTATATACCTATATACAGGTGATTTGTTAAGTTATGCCGTATTAATAAAGTGACGGATAATCGTTTTGCACGATATGACGTACACGGATAGCATCGGTAAAGCGAGTAACCGTTTTCTCACCATTGAGAAGAACAATTGCCATATCTTTACCATTAACTTTTGAAATCATCACTAAGCAGTTGCCTGCTTCACGAATATAACCTGTTTTAGAAATACCAATTTTCCAGTCGTTATTACGGATTAAACGGTTGGTATTATGGTATTTTTGAGCACGACCACTTGCTGTCGTGATAGTGTAGTCATCACTAGTGGTAAATTGGTGAATAATAGGTTCTTTATAAGTAGCTTGCAATAAACGTACCAAATCTTGAGGTGATGCTACGTTTTGGGGAGATAAACCAGTTGGCTCAACAAAACGGCTACGTGTCATACCAATCGTGCGTGCCATAGCATTCATTTCTTTCACAAAATTTGCTTCGCCACCGGGGTAAGTGCGTGCTAAAGCATGTGCGGCACGGTTTTCAGATGACATCAAGGCTAATAATAATGCTTCACGACGAGTTAGGGTAGTTCCTACAGATAGACGAGAAGCAGATTTTTTGACATAGTCCACATCATCATTAGTGATCGTAATTAGCTCATCTAAATTAACTTTTGAGCGAGCGATAACTAATGCTGTCATTAATTTAGAGATGGAAGCGATTGGGCGCACCGTATTCATATTTTTTGAATACTCAATATGATTGTCATTTAATGACATCACCAAAGCGACTTCGGAGTTAATAACACCACCACCTTGAGCCATACCTATTACTTTGGCAGACGTTAAATCATTGGCGGCATTTATATTATCTTCTTGAGCAAATGTAGCTTGCCCCAAGAAAAGAGTGCACAAAGCACCATAGCAAAATTGCTTAGATAGTTTCAGTAGCATAGATATAATTTATTATAGGTTTAGGGTATGGCTATTATAGCGTTTAATTTAAAAAAAATATATAGCAAAATTAACTATTTAGGGGTTTTTCCTAAAAAAAATTTTAAGTTGAGGTAAATCTCAATTATTAACCGTGAGAAAAAGTCCAATAAAAATAACAAGATGCTAAAAACCAATAGGTATCATGTTTTTAAACTTTTTTACAATTTTTTCGATTATTACTTTTTCATAGGAAAAAATGATCATCAATATTTTGTTTTATTCTCTTAACTGAATAGATAACAGAAAAAAATAGCAAAAAACAGTAAAATAGAGGCTTAATTTGGCGAGATAACTAATTCCTAGCTCGTTTTTATTTTATCTTCTTTTTTAAGCGAAACTACAAAGTGACGACTTATCAATTTATCCCCGGCTCTATTGCGCTGACCTCATTCAAAGCTGAAAAATTAATTGAAGACCTCAAGAAAACTCAGATTCCTGTACAACAAATTTCTGCTCGCTATGAGCACTATGTATTTGTGGAGGGTGAGTTATCTACTCAAGAACAGACACAATTAGAGAATTTACTGAATTATGGCAAGACCTCAGTAGAGGATGACAATAAAATCAATGATAGATTTCTGGTGCTAAGAGTGATTCCTCGTGTAGGTACTGTATCACCTTGGGCAAGTAAGGCAACGGATATTGCACATAATTGTGGATTGAGCAATATTAAACGCATTGAGCGTGGTATTGCTTATACGATTGTGCCAGAGTCAGGCTGGTTAGGAAGTAAAAAATTCTCTGATGAACATATCCAACAAATTGCTGATGTGATTCATGATTGTATGACAGAGTCAGTTGTTAATAGTGACTTTGATGCATCGACCCTAATGACGGAATTAGAGGGTAAGCCTTTGCAACAGGTTGATGTGTTGAGCGAAGGTAAGCAAGCGTTAGAAGTAGCAAATAAAACGCTAGGTTTGGCTTTATCAGATGATGAAGTGGACTATTTACACAACGCATTTAGTGAGTTGGGGCGTAATCCTACAGATGTCGAGTTAATGATGTTTGCGCAGGCAAATAGTGAACATTGCCGCCATAAAATTTTTAATGCCACATGGACAATTGATGGACAAGCTCAAGAAAAAACATTGTTTGGCATGATTCGTGATACGCATAATGCTCAGCCACAAGGTACGGTAGTTGCTTATTCTGATAATGCGGCAATTATGCAGGGGCGAGAGGTTAATCGTTTTTACCCAATTGAGTCTGCTGGTTCATCAGCTCGTTATGGTATGCACCAACGTTTGACTCATACATTGATGAAAGTGGAAACACACAACCATCCAACAGCGATAGCTCCTTTCCCCGGTGCTTCTACTGGTGCTGGCGGAGAGATACGCGATGAAGGGGCGACAGGACGAGGCTCTAAGCCTAAAGCAGGCTTAACAGGCTTTACGGTGTCTAATCTTCATCTAAATGAGGCGACAGAGAAATGGGAGAGCGATTCTCATGGCATGCCTAGCCGTATTTCAAGTCCAGTGGATATTATGATTCAAGGACCTATCGGTGGTGCTGCCTTTAATAATGAGTTTGGACGCCCAAACTTATTGGGTTATTTCCGTGTTTTTGAACAGACAGTAGCGGGTCAGAAATGGGGCTATCATAAGCCAATCATGATTGCGGGTGGTCTAGGTAGTATTGATGATAAATTAACCCATAAAGATGAAATACCTGCAGGGGCTTTACTTATCCAGTTAGGTGGTCCGGGTATGCGTATTGGTATGGGTGGTGGTGCCGCTTCTAGTATGAGTGTGGGTAGCAACACGGAGAGTTTGGACTTTGATTCTGTACAACGTGGTAATCCAGAACTAGAACGACGTGCACAAGAAGTGATTGATGCATGCTGGCAATTAGTGGATAAAAATCCTATCGTGGCTATCCATGATGTGGGTGCTGGTGGTCTGTCTAATGCTTTCCCTGAATTGGTGAATGATGCTGGACGTGGTGCTATTTTTGACTTAAAACGTGTTCATCTAGAAGAATCCGGAATGTCTGCGGCAGAAATTTGGAGTAATGAGTCACAAGAGCGTTATGTATTATCTATCCTGCCTGAGAATTTAGACTTATTCGATAAGATATGTGCACGTGAGCGTTGCCCTTATGCTGTTGTGGGGATCGCGACTGAAGAGCGTGTATTACGTGTGGTAAATGGTGAAGGCTTGCCTGGTGAAGTAGGTGAAACGAGTACCCAATCGGCAACAGTCGTTCGTCCTGTTGATGTGCCTATTGATGTGATTTTAGGTAAACCTCCACGCATGCATCGTGATGTTCAGCGTGAACAATTGACTAGTGCACCTGTGGATGTGGTTGGGCTAGATTTTGATGAAATTGGTCGTCAGGTAATGCGTCATCCAACAGTGGCAAATAAAACTTTCCTAATTACTATTGGTGACCGTAGTGTAGGTGGGTTAAATGCACGTGATCAGATGGTGGGTCCTTGGCAAGTACCTGTAGCAGATTGTGCGGTTACGTTAGATTCTTATGAGGGATATACCGGTCAAGCGATGGCAATGGGTGAAAGAAGTCCATTGGCTATTATCAATGCGCCTGCATCTGGTCGTATGGCAATTGCAGAGTCTATGACTAATCTAGTAGCGGCTGATGTTGAGAAGATTGAAGATATTAAATTGTCAGCCAACTGGATGGCGGCTACTGGTGTCAAAGGTCAAGATGCTGCCTTATATGATACAGTGACCGCGGTGAGTAAGTTCTGTCAGGAAGTAGGTTTGTCAATTCCTGTGGGTAAAGACTCACTCTCTATGCGTACATCATGGCAACAGAATGATGAAAAACAAGAGGTGATCTCACCGGTTTCTCTGATTGTGACGGCTTTTGCTAATGTGAGTGATGCGCGTAAGACATTAACGCCTCAATTGAGAACAGATTGTGGTGATACAGCCTTAATCTTCATTGATTTGGGGCAGGGTAAAAATCGTCTAGGAGGCTCAGTCCTATCGCATGTTACTAATCAATTTGGGCATGAAGTACCCGATATTGAGGATGCAGAATTATTACGTAAATTCTTTGTCGCTATTCGCGCCTTAGCACAAGACGGTGCAATTTTAGCGTATCACGATCGTTCGGATGGTGGTTTATTTGCGACGGTGGCAGAGATGGCATTTGCTGGGCATGTGGGTGTTTCGGTAAACGTGGATATGCTTACGTTTGATGCCAATAGTGCCGATTGGGGGGATTACAAAATTAGACCTGAGCAAGTCTCTGTACAGCGTGATGAAAGCACCTTTAAAGCATTATTTAATGAAGAGTTAGGAGCTGTTATCCAAGTTAGAAGTAGCGATCGTGATGCTATTTTACAAGTCTTGCGTGAAGCAGGCTTATCATTATGCACATATGTAATTGGTAGCTTAAATAACAAAGATAAAATTGAATTTTATCGTGATGGTCGGGTTATTTTTGACTTTAATCGTGCTGATTTAGGTCAGGAATGGAGTAAAGTTAGTTACGAGATCATGAAGCAACGAGATAATCCAAAAACAGCCTTGGCGGAGTTTAATCGTTGGCAAGATACAAGTGACCCAGGGATGTCACCCAAAGTTGCTTTCAATCCTCAAGAAAATATTGCTATGCCGTTTATCAATACGGGAGCAAAACCAGCTGTCGCTATTTTGAGAGAGCAGGGATGTAATAGCCATATCGAAATGGCTTGGGCATTTGATAAAGCAGGGTTTAATGCTTTTGATGTGCATATGACAGACTTGATTAGTGGTAGAACAAAACTGAGTGATTACCAAGGCCTAGTTGCTGTAGGTGGATTTAGTTATGGCGATGTGCTAGGTGCAGGTGAAGGTTGGGCGAGAACCATTCGTTTTAATGCACAATTAGCGGAACAGTTTACAACGTTCTTTAATCGTCCTGATGTCTTTGGTTTAGGTGTGTGTAATGGTTGTCAGATGATGGCAAACTTGGCAGATATAATCCCTGGCGCTAACCATTGGCCAAAATTTACCCAAAATACCTCAGCCAAATATGAGGCACGATTGACTATGGTTGAGATTCCAGAATCACCGTCAATCTTCTTATCTGGTATGGCAGGTACACAAGTACCTATTGCTGTTGCTCATGGCGAAGGGTTTGCTAATTTTGCGGCTCAGGGTGATATTAATGAAGTATATACAGCACTGCGTTATGTCAATAACAATGGCATGATTACAGAGGCATATCCGGCTAACCCAAATGGTAGTATTAATGGTATCGCTGGGGTGACAACAGCCGATGGTCGTTTTACCGTTATGATGCCTCACCCTGAACGTGTGACTCGTAATGTGATGATGTCTTGGAGCCCTGAAAAATGGGGCGAACAGGACTCAGGTGGAGATTATTCACCTTGGATGAGAATGTTTATGAATGCGCGTGTGTTCTTAAAATAATTCTCTTTTTATACAAATGGTAGAGCAGATAGATTCAATATTTATCTGCTCTATAATTAAGTGGTTGTAAAACGCTTACAAATCAACGGTTTATTGATAATTGACTTGAATATTGAATTTGATAGGCGTATAATCGGTTTTTGTGCTTGGAGTATTTCATGCGTCTCATTAAAAAAGCGCTTACCTTTGATGATGTATTATTGGTTCCTGCGTATTCAAATGTGTTGCCTCGCGACACGTCTCTAAAAACTCAACTCACTCGTAACATTTCCCTTAATATTCCTCTTATTTCTGCTGCCATGGATACCGTGACAGAGTCGCGATTAGCTATTGCTATGGCTCAAGAGGGTGGGATTGGTATCATTCACAAAAATATGTCTGCTGACCAACAAGCGTTAGAAGTGTCACGTGTTAAGCGACATGAGTTCGGTGTGGTGATTGATCCTGTGACTGTTTCACCACAAACAACAGTGAGAGAGGCTGTTGCCTTACAAAAAGAGAATGGTATCTCTGGTTTGCCTGTTGTTGAAAACGGTAAAGTAGTCGGTATCGTGACTAACCGTGACTTACGTTTTGAAGATCGTTTGGACGAACGTATTGCTAACGTGATGACACCAAAAGAACGATTAGTTACCATGAATGAGCATGGTACGTTAGAAGAGGCACAAGCCTTAATGCACAAACACCGTTTAGAACGTGTTTTAATTGTAAATGATGCTTTTGAGTTACGTGGTTTAGCGACGGTTAAAGATATTTTTAAAAATACAGAGCATCCTAATGCCAATAAAGACGCCCTAGGTCAATTACGTGTTGGTGCAGCGGTTGGTGTTGGAGAAGGTACCGAAGAACGCGTGAGTAAATTAGTAGCAGCTGGCGTTGATGTGATTATTGTTGATACAGCACATGGACATTCTCAAGGCGTATTAGATCGAGTCCGTTGGGTAAAACAAAACTTCCCTAAAGTAGATGTTATTGGTGGCAATATTGCTACAGGTGAAGCAGCTCTAGCCCTAGTTGAGGCTGGTGCTGACGGGGTCAAAGTAGGGATTGGTCCTGGCTCTATTTGTACTACACGTATTGTTGCAGGTGTAGGTGTTCCTCAAATTACTGCGATTGCCGATGTTGCCAAAGCACTAGAGGGTTCTGGTGTACCGCTAATTGCTGACGGTGGTATTCGTTTCTCAGGGGATGTATCAAAAGCATTAGTGGCTGGTGCGCATGCTTGTATGCTTGGTGGTATGTTTGCAGGTACAGAAGAAGCTCCTGGTGAAGTCATCCTATTCCAAGGTCGTTCGTATAAATCATATCGTGGTATGGGTAGCTTAGGTGCGATGGAAAAAGGATCTGCTGATCGTTATTTCCAAGATAATGAAGCCAATAATGCAGATAAATTAGTACCAGAAGGTATCGAAGGTCGCGTACCTTATAAAGGTAGTGTATTAGCTATTATTTATCAATTAATTGGTGGTGTGCGTGCCTCAATGGGGTATTGTGGTTGTGCTTCCATTGAAGATATGCGTACTAAGCCGCAGTTTGTGGAAATCACAGCGGCTGGTGTGCGTGAGTCTCATGTACACGATGTACAAATCACTAAAGAAGCACCGAACTATCGTGCTGATTAATTAGCCTATTTAGTAATGTTTATCCCCTATTTAAAGAGTTTTCTATAAGTAGGGGATTTCTTATATAAAGACTGAACAATGAATAATATCCACAATCATAAAATCCTTATTTTAGACTTTGGCTCTCAATACACGCAGCTAATTGCACGTCGTGTGCGTGAAATCGGTGTTTATTGCGAACTTTGGGCATGGGATGTCTCAGAACAAGCCATTAAAGAATTTAATCCAACAGGGATAATTTTATCAGGTGGTCCAGAAAGTACCACGGAAGATAATAGTCCAAGAGCACCTGAATATGTATTTAATGCAGGCGTCCCAGTATTAGGCATTTGCTATGGTATGCAAACAATGGCAATGCAACTAGGTGGCTTAACCGAAGGGTCTGAACACAGAGAATTTGGCTATGCCGCTGTGGATATTAAAGTCAAGGATAAATTACTCGGTGATTTAGGTGATGAGCTGCAACGTCTAGATGTGTGGATGAGTCATGGTGATAAAGTTACTAGACTACCAGAGCAATTTCAGGTCACAGCGGTGACATCAACATGTCCAATAGCGGCTATGGCAGATGAAACTCGCCGTTTTTATGGTGTACAGTTCCACCCAGAAGTGACACATACGAAAAAAGGTCTTGAATTATTAAAGAACTTTGTACTTAACATCTGTGCTTGTGAAGCCAATTGGACTGCTGAAAACATTATTGAAGATGCGGTAGCTCGTATCAAAGCACAGGTTGGTGATGATGAAGTGATACTAGGCTTATCGGGTGGTGTGGATTCATCCGTGGCGGCATTATTATTGCACCGTGCTATTGGTAAAAATTTACATTGCGTGTTCGTGGATAATGGTTTATTGCGTTTAAACGAAGCTGATCAAGTGATGCATATGTTTGGCGATAAATTTGGTTTAAATATTACCAAAGTGGATGCAGAAGCTCGTTTTATGGACGCATTAAAAGGCGAATCTGATCCAGAAGCTAAACGTAAAATTATTGGTAAAGTATTTATTGATGTTTTTGTAAGAGCAGTCTAAAAAACTCAGTACAGCAAAATGGCTTGCCCAAGGTACTATTTATCCAGATGTTATTGAATCAGCAGCCAGTAAAACAGGCAAAGCTCATGTCATTAAGTCACATCATAATGTTGGTGGCTTACCTGATTATATGAAGCTAGGTCTTGTAGAGCCATTACGTGAATTATTTAAGGATGAAGTCCGCAAAATTGGTTTAGCACTTGGCTTACCAGCAGAAATGATTAATCGCCACCCATTCCCGGGACCAGGCTTAGGCGTGCGTGTATTAGGCGAAGTGAAAAAAGAATATTGCGATTTATTACGACGTGCCGATGCGATTTTTATCGAAGAGTTGCATAAAGCCGATTGGTATTACAAAGTTAGCCAAGCCTTTACTGTATTCCTACCCGTTAAATCAGTAGGCGTTATGGGTGATGGGCGTAAGTATGATTGGGTGGTGTCTATTCGTGCTGTTGAAACAATTGACTTTATGACAGCGCATTGGGCACACCTACCTTATGAATTACTAGGCAAAATCTCTAATCGTATTATCAACGAAGTGGATGGCATTTCTCGAGTGGTATACGATATTTCAGGTAAGCCTCCAGCTACGATAGAATGGGAATAATTAGGACAAGGAATAGTCCTAGTGGACTATTCCTCGCCTAATTATTCTGAGAGCCTCTGGCTCGAAGTGGGATTCTGAGAGCCTCTGGCTCGAAGTGGGATTCTGAGAGCCTCTGGCTCGAAGTGGGATTCTGAGAGCCTCTAGCTTGTCATAGTACTTCACTTTTTTGACGGTATAATTGACGGTAAAAATAAATTTACCGTCATTTTATTGCTAATTTTACCGTCAATTTCTGACGCTAAAATCAAATCCCTATAGCAAAGATGCTGATTTTGCTTCGTCTCTTGCTTCTTAATCATCCACTGTCCAACAATCATTCGTCACATCTAATCGTTTATTAGTATCTTTAATTCAACCCTCTAAAACTGATTTACGTCTCGTTACTATTTGCTATAGGTTTGACGTAAGTAACATGTAAAAATAATCTTCTATCATTTAAATTCAGTTTAGAGTGTTTAATCATTTTATTGATAAGAGAAATAAAGAATAGGAGATTGTCATGTTAAAAAAATCATTGATTACTACTTTGCTTGGTGGGCTATTATTAAGTTCGCCTTTGTCTTATGCCAACCAAGCAGGAAACGACAATCATGAAACAAAAAGACGAGCGACTATTACTGATTTTCCTCGGGTAAAAGCGTTAGCTGAAAAAGGAAATGCAGGTGCGCAAAATAATTTAGGCTTAATGTATCAAACAGGCGATCAGGTCAAACAAGATGGTAAATTGGCTGTCCAATGGTTAGAAAAAGCAAGCAAAAACCTTACCAGAGGCGAAATATAATTTAGGTCAAACCTATTTAGAGGGCTTGGCTGGTGAAAAAAAAGACTATGAAAAAGCTCGCTCTTGGTTTGAAAAAGCGGCGAATGACGGTTATGCAAGTGCCCAATTCCATCTAGGTCAAATGTATTATTTACCTCAAGGGATACAAAAAGATGATAAACAAGCAATTAAGTGGTTTAGTTTAGCGGCTGAGCAGGGGCATAAAAACGCGCAATTTAATCTAGGGCAATATTATTGGTTCGGTAAGGGCGGGTTGAAAAAAGATCCTCAAAAGGCAAAAGAGTTACTTGAAAAAGCTTCTGCACAGGGACAAATAGAAGCACAGGCATTGCTTGGAATGATTTATTTATCAGGAGAGGGTGTTGAGCAAGATTTTGCTAAAGCCAAGCCTTTGTTGGAGAATGCTTCAAAAGAGGGTAATGCAGACGCATTATTTCATTTGGGTTTGATGTATGGTGATGGCTTGGGTGTAACAAAAGATACTCATAAAGCAATTCAATACTACACAGAAGCAGCAAGCAAAAATTCAAGTCGAGCACAATTTAATTTAGGTGCTATTTATGCCAATGGCACAGATGTTCCACAAGATATTGATAAAGCCAAACGTTATTTTACACAGGCTTGTAATAATGGACAGCAAGAAGGATGTGATGCTATTAAACAAATTGAAAAAGCAATCGCACAATAAGTTAAGTTTGGGGTGATGTAAAATAGATTGTTTGATGTAGATTGTTAACGATGTTGCAATTGGATGCGAGTTACTTTATAGCCTTGTCAGGTAGTGCTGATAATCCCCGTTATGGGATTATTTAAGTCTTAGAGGCGATAGGATTAAAGCTTGTGGCTATTTCAGATAAACCCCCGCATTGGGGATAGAGTTTGTTTAGATTAAATAGTTATATTGTGATACAATGAAATTACAACGTAGTAACAGGAGTATTGCAAATGTCAACTAATTTTAATTTGCGTTTAGATGATCAGTTAAAAAATAAATCGTTTAGTGTGATAGAGAGCTTTGGCTTAACACCTAGTCAGTTTATTCGTCTTGTGCTTAAGCAAGTGGCTGATACAGAGAGTTTGCCTCTATCTTTTGAGAAGAGAAGGGATACGTTAAGTAAAAATGGTGAAAAGCTGTTGCTAGAAGCGATTGAAGACGTTAAGCAAGGGCGAACCACTCGATATGAACGCTTAGAGGACTTTGTTAAAGCAGTGTCATGAGAGCACTACAAACTTCAAAGCATTTTGATAAGGACTTAAAGAAGTTTGGTTTATGTACTGAGCTAGTAGAAATTCTTAGTCACTTATTAAATGGCACTGCTGTGCCTGAAAAATATAAAGATCACCCTCTAAAAGGTCAGTTTAAAGATTTCCGTGACTGCCATGTTAAGCCTGATTTAGTCTTAATTTATAAAGTAGAGGGCGATACAGTAGTGTTGTATCGATTAAATACGCATAGTGAATTGTTTAGCTAAAATAAAACCCACTCGGTGGACTGATACCTGAAATAAATTGCCCCCATAAGTAGGACACTACTTATAGGGGACACAGTTCACGGATGAGTGGGTTAATTCAAATGTAGTTAACGCTTAAACTATTTATTATCTATGATTTAGTTAATTTAACCTTAAACTTAAGCTTACTGCTTTTATAGTGTAAGCTGTAAGATTGATATTTGCTCTTACCTAGCTTACACTTGCACGCCTTAAGCAATCACAAAGCGTAAGATAAATAATAAAGCAATAATCACTGTCGCTGGGTGAATTTCACGGATACGACCAGTAAAGGTTTTTAAAATAACATAGCTGATAAAACCAAAGGCAATACCTTCTGCAATTGAGTATGTAAATGGCATCAAAATAACAGTAATAGCAGATGGAACTACATCTGTCATATCCTGCCAATTGACTTCTGTTAATTCACGTAACATAAGAATAGCGACATACACAAGTGCTGGTGCTGTTGCATAGGCTGGAACAATACCTGCCACTGGTGAGAAGAATAGTGCTAATAAAAAGAGTACACCAACCACAAGAGCCGTTAAGCCTGTACGACCACCAGCTTGCACACCAGCGGTACTTTCAACATAAGCAGTTGTACTACTTGTACCGATAAGAGAGCCAGCCAAAATAGCAATTGAGTCAGCGAATAAAGCTTTGCCTAAGCGATTAGGTTGACCAACAGGCATTAAGTTAGCGCGTTTTGCGACACCAATCATAGTACCAGTAGCATCAAAAATTTCTACTAGTACAAAAACAAGCACAACATTTAATAAGCCTTTTTCCCAGATACCCGCTAAATCAAGTTGTAAGAAAGTAGGGGCAACTGACGGTGGCATAGATAATATGCTATCAGGAGTGGTAGTGTGACCTGTGATAATAGATAAAATGGTAATACTTAAAATACCAATGAGAATCGCGCCTTTAACTCGTAGCACATCAAGTACCACGATAATAAAGAAGCCTAAAATAGCATAAAGTACAGAAGCTGATTTTAAATCGCCATGACTAGTGAGGGTAGCAGGGTTGTCCACTACCACGCCAGATGTTTGTAAACCGATAAAGGCTAAAAATAAACCAATACCTGCTACGATAGATGAGCGTAATGAAGCAGGAATGCCATCAATCAACCATTGACGAATACCAGTTGCCGTTAGAATCAAGAAAATAATACCTGAAATAAATACAGCTGCTAATGCTTGTTGCCATGTATAGCCTAAGGCACCAACTACAACAAAAGCGAAGAAGGCATTTAAGCCCATACCCGGAGCCATACCAATCGGCCAATTCGCCAAAAATGCCATAATAAAAGAACCTACAGCAGCTGCTAAGCAGGTGGCAACAAAAATAGCCCCCGAATCCATACCTGTAGTACCTAAAATTTTAGGATTAACAAAAATAATATAGGCCATTGTCAGGAAAGTTGTTAAACCCGCTAAAATTTCTGTACGGACATTGGTGCCGTGTTCTTTTAGCTTGAATAGCGATTCAAACATGATGGAAAAACTCCAGAAAGTGAGATAGTAAAAAAGAGACGGAAAAGAAATAGTAAAAAAATGTTATTTTACAGCTAAATGACACAAAATGTGTGGTTATTTCGGATAGGTGATGATGAGTTTAGCCTTGATTCTTAGTCTTGATCTTTCTCCTTGATCATTAACGATTGATGTTTTATGTTTAATGTGTATTTAGAAACGTGTATTTAGAAAAGTAGGCTCAATCAAGTATAATGCTTCGTTAGTGGTGTAGCAGTGGAATATAAGTGGGGTATTAGTGGCGTGTAAGTATCGCTGCGACGGTATTGGTATATTCTGTATTGATATATTTATCAATATGCTCAATAGTATTAATATGACTAGCCAACTAGCACGCCAACCACTAAATAGTTAGTGATTTAATAATGAATAGTAACTGATAATATAACCGCACTAGGCATTAGGCGTTAGACATTAGACATTAGACATTAGACATATTAATATTAATTAACTACTTATATTGAAAAACTAGGCACTAGCAAACTAGGAACTAAAACTAGGCACTAGCAAACTAACAAATTAGGCGTTAGTAAACTAGTAAACGAGAAGCTAGCAAACGAGAAAAGAGCAGTTGGCAAACTAGCAAGCTAATACAACAGAAAATATACAACAGAAAAGATCAATCTAGGATTTAGGTAATGAAAATTTTAGGCATAGAAAGTTCATGTGATGAAACAGGTGTTGCAATTGTTGATACTACCAAAGGATTACTGTCTCATGCCTTACATAGTCAAATTGCGATGCATCAAGCTTATGGAGGAGTGGTCCCTGAATTGGCGTCCAGAGACCATATCCGACGTGTCATTCCACTGATTCATTCTGCACTCACTGAGGCAAAGCTTTCGCTCAATGATATTGATGCTGTTGCCTATACCGCTGGTCCTGGATTAGCAGGAGCGCTGTTAGTTGGCTCTTCCGTGGCGCAGGCGTTTGCATGGAGCCATCAGCTACCTGCTATTCCTATCCATCATTTAGAAGGGCATTTATTATCACCTATGTTGGCAGATCCTGTGCCAGAATTTCCTTTTGTCGCCTTATTGGTTTCAGGGGGGCATACCCAAATTATGCTTGTGAAGAAAGTAGGTGATTATGAGTTATTAGGCGAAACCTTGGATGATGCCGCTGGAGAAGCGTTTGACAAAACAGCCAAATTACTGGGTTTACCTTATCCCGGAGGTCCTCACCTAGCAAAATTGGCGCTAAAGGGAGATGCTAGTGTATATGAACTTCCTCGACCCATGAAGCATAGTGCCGATTTGGATTTTAGTTTCAGTGGCTTAAAAACAGCCGTATTGACCACATTACGCAAATTAGAAGCTCAGGGTGAAGTCACAGAGCAAGATAAAGCTAATCTAGCAGCGAGTGTTCAAGAAGCTATTGTGGATGTATTGGGGTTTAAGGCGATCAAAGCGATTAAGCAAACAGGTAGCAAGCGACTAGTTGTTGCTGGGGGAGTAGGGGCTAATTTGCAGTTGCGAGAGTTCCTACAGCAGCAAATACATAAATTAGGTGGTACAGTGTATTTCCCACCCTTACATCTCTGTACGGATAATGGCGCCATGATTGCACATGCTGCCAGTGCTCGAATTAAAGCAGGGTTAGTCAATCTCAGTGAAAAAAAATAACGATACGAGTATCCAACCTCGTTGGGAATTAATTTGACTTGACTCATTTAAATATTAAAAATAGTAAAAAAAAACAAATTAACAAAAATTAACAATTGTTGCAATGGATATTCTGTCAAAAGTAGGAATAATTTTGTTTTATTTGTTAAAATTAACAGCATAAATGCTATAGCGACAAAAGCTGTAGAGTAAAAATTATTTGAAGTTCTATAACAATTCCCGATAGCTTAACAGTTGTTAGAGAGGCAATATGAACAAAATTTATCGCAGTATTTACAATTCTAAAACACACACGTTTGTGGCAGTTTCAGAGCATACGAGTGCACGAGGCAAGAAAATCAGTAGCCAAGGAATAAATGGAGGCGCATCATTGGTTCAATTTGCTTTGACACCAGTAAGGTTTGCATTTACAGCACTGACGTCAACCTTATTATTGATGAGTGGACACGTTCTTGCTGCGACAGGTACAACACCAACAGTGACTACTGGGACACTTAATGTACCAGCAGGAACAGGAAATGTGTGCTATTTTGATGATAAAACAAAATCAGTTATTTGTGGTGATAATACGACTACAACCAGTACAACAGGAACTTTTGCTGTAGCACTAGGTATAGGTGCAAATGCGACGGCAGCTAATGCGGTGGCGATTGGTTATAAATCCGCAGCAAGTAACGACAGTGTGGCTGTAGGTATTGGTGCTCAAGCCATTGGTAATCGTTCAATTGCTATTGGTAAAGGGGCTATCGTAAAAAGTGATGGGGTGACAACACCAGCATGGGGACAGCCGAACGCGACTAATTTTACAACCACAGATTTTGAAGGTACAGATTCTATAGCCATTGGCAATGGAGCAACCGTTGAAGGAGCTAATGGTGCCGTAGTTATTGGGCGTAATGCCAGTGTAGTAAAATTGACTGCGACAGGTAGTATGGGAACAGAAACTAATAACAGTGTAGTCATTGGTAACCTTGCTAAGGTAGGAACTGGCAATGGTGCAACAGGCAACAAAGCCGACACAGAAAGTGTGGGTGGTGCGACAGCTATTGGTCATAACGCACAGACAGCATACGGTGCATCTGTGGCTATTGGTGCTGCACGTGCTAATGCAAAAAATAGTATTGCTATTGGTGCTTGGGGTGGTAACGCGGGTGCTTTTGCGGCTAAAACAGAAGCGGATGGTAGCTTTGCTGTAGGCAATGGAGCAATCGTATCTACAAGCGAGAGTATTGGTGGTCAAGCCATTGGTCGTGGCAGTAAGGTTGTTGGTGCTGGTGGTCAGGCTTATGGTCAGGGTACGCAAACCTATGGCCAAGGTTCTATTGCGATTGGTGGCGGCTATGATCCATCAACTGGTAATAGTGTACCCGGAGGGGCAACTGCTGTTCGTGTAGGCGATAGTGCAACTGCAAAAGCCAATAATGCAATCGCTATTGGTCAACGTGCCCCTGGAACGGCAGCTAATATAGGTGCTGGTGCTGATAACTCAGTATCTATTGGTTATAACTCAAAAGTTGGTGCAAACGCAACTAACTCAACAGCCATTGGTACTCAGAATACTATCAATGCGGCTAAAGCCTTTGTACTTGGTAATAATGTTACTGTTGGTACAGCAGGTGATACAACCACATTAGCAGGTGCAGTGGTATTGGGTGACGGCTCAACTGTGAGCAGTGCCGTTGCGACACCTACATGGTCTTTCAATGGAAAAACTTATAGTTTTGCGGGCGGCGCACCTAAAACAGGCGATGTGGTCAGTATTGGTAGTACTGCTGCACCAAGACAGTTGCAGAATGTTGCAGCAGGGCAGATCTCATCAACAAGTACCGATGCCATCAACGGTAGCCAGTTATATGCTGCGGTAGATGGTCAAAAGAATTATTTCCATACAAGCACAGGGACGACTACGCCAGTAGCCTCAAACTTAGATGCAGTTGGTGGAACAGGTGGTGCTAATGGAAAAAATGCACTAGCAGCGGGTATCAATGTGACTGCTACAGGCGAAAAAGCGATTGTAGTGGGAGCAGATTCACAGGTTACCTCATGGCGCAGTGCGATAGTGGGTTCAAATAATAAGGTAAATAGTGGTACTACTGATGGTACTGGGCACAACAATGTATTTGGTTATGAGAATACGGTGAATGGTTCATATGACACTGTATTAGGTATTTCAAATACAGTGACCGGTGCACGAAATACGGTTATCCTAGGTAATCATGTAGTAGCTACGGCAGATAACAATGTTATTCTGGGTAATGAAAGTAGTGAGAGCTCTGCAACCACGAATGGCACTCCTAGAAAAGTGACTAGTGGGGCTATCAATGGCATTACATACGGTTCTTTTGCGGGTACCGCTAAAGGCATTGTTTCAGTCGGTGCTACTGGTAGCGAACGTCAAATTATCAATGTTGCCCCAGGGGCGGTGACAGCTACATCAACTGATGCTATCAATGGTAGTCAATTGTATGCCGTAGCAGCAAAAACTACTGAAGCATTAAATGCTCAAACAACTTATTTCCACGTGAACGATGGATCTAGCACACAAGGTGCTGGAGACTCTTCGACTAACCTAGGCCTTATTACTGATAAAGCAGGTGCCACAGGCAATCAATCTCTAGCCGCAGGTGTAAATGCCAAAGCTGAAAATCCGCAAGGTATCGCTATTGGTACCGATGCAAGAAGTTATTCTGAAATGTCTCCCGGTAATGGTGTTGGTGTTGCAATTGGTCTTAGATCCGCAGCAAGTAACGACAGTGTGGCTGTAGGTGCAGGTGCTAGTGCTACAGGGGAGGGTACGGATAGTAATTACAAAGGCTATGCAACTGCAGTGGGGCGTCGTTCCGCTGCATCTGGTCGTGGAGCAGCCGCATTTGGTAATGGAGCTACGGCGGTGGGTATTGACTCTTTAGCAATGGGGACAGCAGCAGAAGCGGTAGGACGCCATAGCCAAGCAAGTGGATATTATTCTAAAGCTAGTGGAAATTATAGTATTGCTTCGGGTGACAATGCTAGTGCTAGTGGAAGTTCTAGTATTGCTTCGGGTCGCGAAGCTAGTGCAGTAGGCGTTTCATCCGTTGCATTGGGAGCAAATGCAACAGCACAGAATGAATCTGCTACGGCTGTTGGTGCGTTTTCAAAGGCAGAACAATTTAGTTCAACAGCGGTTGGTAAAGGAGCATGGGCTTTGTCTTATAATTCAACAGCAATAGGTAGCTTTGCTTCTACAGGCTCTGATGCTCAAAGTGCGGTGGCTTTGGGGGATAGTGCTGACGCTGGGGGTTCACAATCTATTGCTATCGGTAAAGACGCACAGGCTCTTGCACAAAATGCGATTTCCATTGGTACTGGTAATATTGTCAAAGGTGAAAACTCAGGTGCTATAGGAGATTCAAGCATTATTGATGCAGCGGATTCGTATTCTGTGGGTAATAACAATACGCTAGCGACAGGGCAAGATAATGTGTTTGCTTTTGGTAATAATATTACGCAAACGGCAAGTAACTCAGTAGCCTTAGGCTCAAATTCTGCGATTACATCAGGAGCAGCGATTGGTACAGCGGTTTTAGACTCAACGGGGACAGCGGGAGCGACGACGACGGCAGGTACGACAGGTAGCGTGACAAATGCGACAGTTAATGGTGTTACCTATGGTAGTTTTGCAGGTGCTACAGCGGTAGGTGCTGTGTCAGTAGGTGCAGCAGGAGCAGAGCGTCGTATTCAAAACGTGGCAGCAGGTGAGATTTCAGCTACATCAACTGATGCTACCAATGGATCGCAACTTTATACGGTTGCAAGCCAAGCCTCAAAACCACTGACTATTACAGGTAATCTTAATAAAGATACTGATGCTGACTTATTGGATAAACAATATGCTGCAGCTGATGGTACGCAACGACAACTCGGTGAAACACTTAATATTATTGGTGCGACTAATGCCGTAGCAACGAGTCGTAATACTGATACAGCAGTAACGGGAGAATATTCTGCGAAGAATATTCAAACCGTGATTAGTAATGGTGAAGTACAAATTCAGATGGCTCAAAATCCAGAATTTAATACAATTAAAATTGGAGATAGTACTAATAACACGACATTGAGTAGTACAGCGAATGGCTTGGATATTGGCGGTGATAAGATTACTAATGTAGCAGCAGGGACAGCTGATACAGATGCAGTGAATGTGAGTCAATTGAAAGCCTCTCAAGCCGCATCAACAAGTAAAGTGGCGGCAGGATCAGGTATTACGGTTGCTACAACAACCAATACAGATGGTTCATCTACTTATACGGTAGCAGCTAAGACAGATGGTAACACTATCAAAGTTGATGATGCTGGCAATATTGCGGCTGTAACGAGTGGTATTACGAGTAGTAGTACAGGCGTTGCTACAGCGACAACCCCAACAGCACTAGCCACCGCTGGCGATGTGGCGACAGCGATTAATAACTCAGGCTTTACTTTGACTGCTTCTGGTGCGAACGGCTCATTGG
The DNA here is from genome assembly GCF_000506865.1 of Pelistega indica. Lineage (GTDB taxonomy): Bacteria > Pseudomonadota > Gammaproteobacteria > Burkholderiales > Burkholderiaceae_B > Taylorella > Taylorella indica. The sequence goes on along the minus strand of NZ_AYSV01000102.1, from coordinate 1,518 downwards.
TTAAACCAGGTTCAACTATTAATATGAAAAATACCGATGGCAATATCGTGATTTCTAAAGAAGCGAGTAATAATGAGGTAGTGTATAACCTATCTAAAAATATTAGTTTAGATAGTGTAACGACTGGTAATACAGTAATGAATACGACTGGTATCACGATTGCCAATGCGGACCCTACAAAAACAGTGAGTTTGACGAGTACTGGTTTAAATAATGGTGGTAACAAAATCACTAATATTGCAGCAGGTACGGCTGACACAGATGCGGTGAATGTGAGCCAATTAAAAGCCTCTCAAGCCGCATCAACAAATAAAGTGGCGGCAGGATCAGGTATTACGGTTGCTACAACAACCAATACAGATGGTTCATCTACTTATACGGTAGCAGCTAAGACAGATGGCAAAACGATCAAAGTTGATGACGCTGGCAATATTGCCGCCGTGACAAGTGGCATCACCAGTAGCACTACAGGTATTGCTACAGCGACAACGCCAACGGCATTAGCTACTGCAGGCGATGTCGCCACAGCGATTAATAACTCAGGCTTTACATTGAGTACGAGTGTGGATGGTGGTCAGAAACTGTCAGGCAATGATGAGCTGATCACATCTGGTAAAAAAGTCACTATTGTGGCTGGTAAGAACTTAACCGTGAAGCAAGAATCTAATGGTAAGGTGACCTTAGCCACAGCGGATGACTTAAGCGTCAATACGGTTTCTGCTAGTCAAGTCAATGTAGCGATACCAGCATCACTAATAGTGGTGTCAGTATTGCCAATGGTCCTAGCATGACGACTACAGGTATTAATGCTGGCGGACAACGTATCACTAATGTTGCTCCTGGCGTTGCGCCAACAGATGCTGTGAACGTTGGACAGCTAAATGCTTCTATGGGTAATATTCATAACAATATTAACCGTGTAGAGCGTAAAGCTAATGCAGGTTCTGCCGCTGCACTGGCAGCAGCTGGTTTACCTCAAGCGTATAGCCCAGGTAAGAGTATGGTGGCATTAGCTGGTAGTACGTTCCAAGGTCAAGCAGGCTATGCACTTGGGGCATCAAAAATTTCTGACAATGGTAAATGGGTCTTAAAAGGATCTGTTGTTGGTTCTAGCCGAGGTCAAGTAGGAGGTGTAGTTGGCGCTGGTTATCAATGGTAATTGATACAAACATTCCTATCGGCTACTAGCTTAAGATAATTATTGATTTCTTAAGCTAGTGCATGCACCAACGATTAAAAACTGACTAGTTAACGTATTAATTAGTCAGTTTTTTTATGCTCGTTAGTCTGAAGTGAAGTAGGTACTCAAAGTATAGTAAGCGTGTAAGCGTCCGGTGAACTCCGATTGACTTCCGTTTTTAAACGTTCAATGCCCCGATTTTGTCGGGGCATTGTGTTAATTCTTGGTGTCGTTTGGCGCTTGCCAACGATGAGGCAGAAGCTCAGTAATGTCCTTCGCTTTCTGTGTCGGCAATCGTTCCAACACATCCTTAAGGTAAGCATAAGGGTCATGGCTGA
>NZ_AYSV01000101.1 GCF_000506865.1 Pelistega indica | reverse complement strand
GCTTGCGTTTCTTTTAATGAACTAATTTCGTGCTGAAAAAGCGGCATTCTACTTTATCATAATTATCTAAAATTTGCTTTAAATTAAAATGCTCTTGTTGGGCTTTAGTCCATGTAGCAAGTTGCTGTTTCAATAGGTCTAATGGATTAGAGGATGTATCAGTAGTGACTTGATAGGTATGCCAAATATGCTTGAAATAGTCTTCATCGGTATTTATTTCTGCATTAATGCTATCGATTTTCTCCTCTAAAGTCGCTATAGAGGCTTTTTTATTTTTCGACAGCTGTTTTTTTTAGTTTCCACTTGATTATGGGTATTGTTTTGTTCAGTGATAGCTTGCTGTCTATCCGCTTGAGTCTGACGAATTTTTTCTTGTTGTTCAGTAATAGTATTAATTGTTGCTTCAAGTGTTGCAATTTCTGTATCGTATTGATGGCTATCGGGTAGCTCTTGAACAAAAGGGTGATGTATAGAGCCACAGACAAGACAGGGCTCGTTGGGTATTAGCTGTTGGCGCAAGTCAGCAACATCATAAATATTTTTAATAAGACGCTGTTTGTCTTTTGCGTGATTAAGCTCTCGTTGGTAATAGTCTAGCGATTGTCCATTAAGTAAAGCTGCTAAGGCATCTTGTAGGTGGTTTACTTGCTCAGTGAGTTGATTGACTAACTTTTCTTGAGTTGAGTTGTTTTGTTGAGCTTGGTCAAAATCGTTTTCAAGAACAGATAACTCCTTCTTCGCTATCTCTAATTCTATTAGTGTTTTTTGTTGTTGCTGTTGATGTTTTTTAAGCTGAGCAGATCGAAGTTCAATCACTGGTATCTGTTCATTTAGGGGTGCTAAATGAGTATTTCCTTGCAAGTAGCTACTGAGGTTATCAAAAGAAATTTGCTGTTGCTGTGCTTTTTCTATGGCTTGGGTAAGCTTGTGCTCTTCTTGCTCAATCTTATTAATGATACTGTCTAACTCTTTTTGGTTATGTTCTAGTTGGGTCAGTTTTTCTTGAAGCTGAATATCCACTACACGCACCGCTTTAAATGTTTTTTGCGCTTCATTGATGAGTGTGGTGAAATCATTGACTGCCTTTTGATGTTGGTTAACGATATCATTTTGCTGCTGCTGAGAAGTCGTTAACTCAGGTAGCATAGTCTTTTTTTTGATCTAGCTCATGCTGATCAGTTTCTTGTTCTTTTAAGAGTGTTTGAAAAACAGAAAAATATTGATCTATATTCTGTGCTTTTTTGGCAGATGTTAATTTTAATTTTGTATCAGTAAAGGCAGCGATTTCATTCGCTAAGGATAGTCCTATCTTATTGTTTTCTTCGAGCTCTTGCGTAAGCGTAGTAATCGTATCCAGCCATTGTAATTGTTCACGCAGTTGCTTAATGTTACTGTTAAGTTGTAGGGATTGAGCTTCTTGTTGTGTCTTAGTCTCTTTTAAGGATTGCAACTGCTCTGTATTGAGTAATTCAATGCCTTCTAATTGTGCGCTTAAATGCTCTAGCTGTTTTTCTTCATCTACTTTTCGTTCGTAGACCTTGATAGAAATATCGGAGTAAATTTGTGTGCCTGTGATTTTTTCTAGAATAGAGGATTTTTCATCTATATCTGCTTTTAAAAAGCTATCAAACCCACCTTGTGCTAGTAGCATAGAACGGGTAAATCGGTCAAAATCCATCCCTGTTAGCTGCTCTACAAGTAATTGAAAGTCCCGTTTTTTATTAGCAAGAATGTGGCCATTGATATCAAAAATCTCTTGTTTTGTGGCTTGTAAATTACCTTCAGCCTTATTGCGTGAACGTTTGTGTGACCAATGACAGGTGTAAATCCCCGATTGTGTTTCAAAGCAAACTTCAGCCATGCTTTCGGCAGTATGACGAGACATAATGTCATTGTTTTGCTGGCCTATATCTTTAAGACGTGGTGTTCTACCATATAGAGCAAGACAAATTGCATCAAGAATAGTTGTTTTTCCTGCGCCAGTAGGGCCTGTTAGGGCAAAAATTCCTTGCTGCTGATAAGCATCATCAGTGAAATCAATGTGCCATTCACCATAGAGGGAATTCAAATTTTTAAACTGTAGCGATAAAATTTTCATAACAAGTATCAATTGTTAATTCTGGGATTGGTGTTGTTCAGTCACTAATGATTGCATAATCTCTTGATAAGCATGGATGAGCTCCTCGCATTGTTCATGGGTAACATGATGAGCTTCCAAGCAACGCTCGAACACTTGTAGTGGTGTTAAGTCATCCAATGTTTCTTGGTGATGAGTAGGAGATAGCGTCTGTTCAACCAAACGATTATTTTTGATGCGTAAAATTTCCAGATGAGACCCTTCCACTAAACGACTTAATTGTTCACGTAAATCAGAAATTATTTCTTCGCCGTTATAGTCAATTTCTAGCCAAATTTTCTCGTTTTTAAGGTCATTAATCTGCTGGGTAATTTCAGCTAAATTACCCTTTAAACGCCTGAGTGCTTGAAAGCAAGGAATAGGGAGAGTAGAGATAGATTGAATAGGTGATGTTAGTTCCGGTGTTGCAACATCATCTAATATTAGCGATGGTTGATGTTCATGTACCGAATGATGCAATGACATTGGGTGAGCAAGAGGAGTGTCGGGTTTGCTTGCTTTAGTATGAAAATCAATTTGTATAATTATTTTTTGCTGAGTCGCTTCCCCAAATCCCATTGGAATAGGCGAACCACTATAACGGATAATCGGATTTTTATTGACGATTTGCGGAATATGCAGATGTCCTAAGGCAACATAGTCAAGAGAAGAAGGAAACGTCTCGCTACTTACTCCACCCAAGTTACCAATATAAATGTCCCGTACACCGTCACCTTCAATTGTTTGCCCACCTGCAGCAAATAAATGTCCTGTACCAATGATTGGAATAATAGACTCTTTTTGTTCTAATAAAAATTGTTCACGTTTTTGTAGCGCTAAATTGGCTAAATCGTGATAATGCTGTTTAATATTGCGGGTAAGTAGATTGATTTTGTCTTCGCTAGATTCACCTACTGTCGCTGTACGTATATCTTTATCGCGTAAGTAAGGCACAGCACAAATAATAGCTTCTACTGTGTGACCATTCCTCAATACAATAAGTTCATCGTTTAAATCATGAGTGATGGCGCCGACCACATGAATATTTAAGGTTGCCAATAAGGTCTTAGGTGCATTTAAAAAACTTGCTGAATCATGGTTTCCGCCCACGATAATAATATGCCTACAGGGACTATGCTGTAATTGCGTTAAGAAACGATAATAAATAGCTTGTGCTGTATTACTAGGGGCAACCGTATCAAAAATATCCCCAGCAATGATTAAAATATCCGCTTGCTGTTGATGAATCGTATTTAATAACCAATCGAGAAATTGACTAAACTCCTCATCACGTTTTCGACCGTATAAGGTAGCGCCAAGATGCCAATCAGAGGTATGTAAAAGACGTAGTGTATGCTGTGGTTTCATGCTAAGTTCACCCTATATGAAGTCATTTTTTGAGGGATTTGAATGAAATACGCCTTTGGGTTGTTGGCTTTTCTGTGTTGAGATGCTTCCATTTTTATACCTATCTCTGGAGAGGTAAAGGCATCAGCAATTATGCCGATATGCGTTGGTTGGTCTTCTCGATTAATATATTGTGCCATTAAGCTAAGAAGTGTGCTACGCACATTATCAAGAGTAGGTTCATGAGTGAGAGTACCATGGTTGGCTTTCAAGCGACTAGTAAATACACTCAATGCAAGAGAGTCTTGTTCAAGACAGAAAATCAAAATGGGATCTGTGTGCGTTTGCTGAGTAGCCACATCTCTATAAAATACAGTGAGTGCATACAGATAGTTTGGTTTGTCTATCTCATCTCCAAGCTCTTCAGAAGAGGCTAAACCCAGAATCGTTTTCGGAGAATGTTGCAACGTCATAAAGTAATCATGCCATACCCATAATTCCCCATCATTATCACCCGTCCACGGCAAAGGCATAGTAGGAAATTTTTCTGGGAAAATCGACTCAAAACGTGGCTGGTGAGAACTGCCAGAAGTACTCGAACAAGAAGACATAACTTACATGAGAAAAAGAGAATAAAAAAGAAGTGTTAGAAAAGTTTAACACTCCTTAAATGATTTTGCCTATGGCATCAAAGGTGAAATTTTAGAATATCGAGAATCTTATGGACGTGCCAAAGACTTCTTCTATGAAACAGTCATTTCTTAAGCGTGATACTAAGGCAGGGACTAATTTATTAAGTGTGATCAATAATGGTGTTATGGACCTCTCCCAATATCTAATCCTTGCCCTGTGATATAAAATTTCCCTCTCGCAATATAATGCAAGGTTTTTAGATTGTTATCTACTTGATCAAAAAGCCAATGCCCGTCTTTAAAGACTCTATCGTCAGCAAAGGCAGCGATGACCTCACCAATAAATAAGTCATAACATTGCTGATTATGTGGTTCAGGGATTAATTTACACACGAGGTAAGCCACACAGCCTTTCACAAGAGGAATATCGAATCCTTCTGGATAGAAAAACTCAATATTATGTTGCGTGAGTTTGTCAGGGTGTTGATAACGACTGTCTCCCATGGCAATAACGGTTTCAGCTTGGTATGCCATAGGTACTTGAATCGCAAAATAACCACTTTTTTCAATAAGTGGACGAGTGAAGGTGCTTTTATCAATGACGATGGTGACTTTTGGGGGAAGGAAATCCAGAGCACAAGCCCATGCCACAGACATAACATTTTCAATACCATCATGTTTTGATGATACCATCACAGTAGGACCATGATTGATCAGGCGTAAACACTTCTCCAAAGGCACAGGCAAAATACTCATAAATAGTTCCTTGAAATATAAAAATAGTAGTGAAAAATAATTAATAATTTATGTAGATAAATGGATCTTAAGATAGACTATCGACAATCTCTTTAAACCATGCAAAAGATTGAGCTTGCTTAATCTCATCATAAACATAATTAGTCACCATTAGTTCGTCTGCACGAATAACTCGTTGGAAACTTTCTATGTGCTGAGCCACTGTTTCTTTGCACCCTACCATAGAAGCCGCTAACATTTGACGTACAGCAAATTCCTCAGAGGCTGTCCATAAAGCAGACATATCCTGAACAGGGGGTTGTAGGGGACGCATACGACCATTTACAACTCCCAAAAATTGCTGTTCTTGAGATGTGGATAAAAATGTTGCTTCCTCATCCGTCTCGGCAACGACAGCATTAATACCAACAATGACTTTTGGTTTATCTAGTACATCAGAGGGTTGGAATTGTTGACGATAAATTTGTACAGCAGTTTCTAATAACCGTGGGGCGAAATGTGCAGCAAAGACATAAGGTAAGCCTTTTGCCGCCGCCAGAAAAGCACTTTCTGTACTTGAGCCGAGAATATATAAAGGCAAATGTTTGCCCATAGCTAAATAAGCTTTAGCATAACCTTGTTTATCGGCATCACCAAAATAACGTTGGAGCTCTTCCACGTCATCAGGGAAATTGAGTGATACATCTTGGTTGCCACGACGTAGAGCCATCGCTGTTCTAGGGTCTGTACCAGGTGCACGCCCTAGACCTAAGTCTACTCGGTTAGGGTACAAGGTTGCCAATGTTCCATATTGTTCAGCAACTTGTAAGGGGCTATGGTTTGGTAGCATAACCCCACCACTACCGACACGGATACTCTTTGTCTGTGCTAGCGTATGACCGATTAATAACTGTGTGGCAGAGCTCAAAATATTGGGCATATTGTGATGCTCGGCAATCCAGTAACGCGCATAGTTCAAGGACTCAGCGTGTTGAGCTAACCTAATCATTGACTCAAAGGCTTGACGATGAGTTTGTCCCTCTCTGAGAGGAACAAGATTTAACATAGAAACAGCAGTGTTAGACATTATTTTGCCCAGTGATAAAAGTGAAATAAATTAATAGATTACATATAGCCACGTTGATATTGTGGTGGAACAGATTCAACACCAGTACTATCGCTCGCATTTTGCTTATATTGCGCATTGAGATACCAATAAGGATCTCGCAGTAAACCACGTCCTACAGCGATAAGGTCTGCATCACCAATACCTAGAACATGATCAGCTAATGAAGGATCATCTAATAAACCGACCGCAATAACCGGCAATTGAGTAGCTTGCTTAATTTTGCGTGCTAAATAGACCTGATAGCCAGCATTAAATTGGGGGTGATGGTTAGGGTGTAAGACACCATTGCCACCACCACTCACATCAAATATATCCACACCTGCTGCTTTAAAACGCATAGCCATTTGTACGCCATAGTCGCTATCATAACCATTCTCAGAATACTCTTGAGCAGAAATACGCATGGCTAGAGGCATATCAGCAGGCATGACAGATTTAGCCGCCTTAATCACTTTTTCACCAAATAAGAAACGGTCTTTTCCATAACTGTCATCTCGGTGGTTTGATTTTGGTGAAGAAAATTGATGAATCAAATAACCATGTGCGCCATGTAGCTCAATCATATCAAAGCCTGCTTCAACCGCACGTTTAACAGACTGTTGAAAGGCTTGAATAATCTGTTCAATCTCATCTTCAGTGAGCGCTCTTGGTGTTTTTAAGTGTTGCCCCGGAAAATCTTCTTGACCATAATGAATGGCAGAGGGGGTTACTACATCATCACAGTCTTGTGCTTTGCGTCCAGCATGGGCAATCTGAATACCAATCTTGCCACCTTGTGCGTGAACAGCATCAACAATACGTTTAAACGCATCACGTTGTTCATCGTTCCAAAGCCCTAAACAGCGAGGAGAAATACGTCCGTTAGGGGCGACGTTTGTCATTTCGATAATAATTAAACCAACACCACCAATCGCACGACTAGTGTAATGGACAAAGTGCCAGTCATTCGGCATACCGTCTTTGGCACTATACTGACACATAGGAGGCATCACAAGACGATTTTTTAAAGATAAACTTTTTAATTCTAAAGGAGTTTGTAAAAAACGGAATTTTGCCATAATAGCCTACTTAGTTTGAATGGGTTACAAATAGAGTTAATCTAAAGTGCCTTGTTGATTTTGTAGAAAAACAATTATTCACAATCACAATCACAAGCACAAGCACAGGTAATAAGACTATTGTAGTCCTATAAATATGTCATAATGCTTTTTTCTAAAAAAATTAATTACTCTATTTGATAGTCACTATGTGGAACGATATATTACTCGCCTTGGCAAATTTGCTCACATCAGCATTAACAGGTATTACAGGACTAGGCGGTGGCATGATATTAATTGGTATTATGCCTTTTTTTGTGCCTAGCATTGCCATTATTCCGGTACATGGGGTGACACAGTTAGCGAGTAATGCCACACGAGCATGGTTTGGGCGAGAGCATATTGTTTATGAGCGATTTTGGTCATTTTTGTGTGGATCTATTATTGGCATGATTGTTTTTGGCGTGCTCATTCGTTTTGTAAAACTAGATTTAATCCCTTTATTTATTGGTATCTATATTTTGTTATTACAGTGGTCACCTTGGTTTAATCGGGTGATTCGTCACTATGAGAGCTTTTTTTCTGGTGGGCTTTTTACAAGCAGGTTTAGGTGTATTTGTCGGCACACCGGGACCCTTAAATATTGCGGTATTAAATAAGTATTACACCGATAGTAATGTGGTTGTAAGTACTGGTGCACTCATGATGTCAGTGGTGCATTTTGCCAAATTGTTAGTCTATATCAGTATGGGTTTTGCCTTTTTTGAGTATTGGCAATTGATGCTAATGATGATTGTGATGGCGACACTAGGCTCTTGGTTGGGTACAAAACTTCGTTATAAAATTAAAATGTCTTGGCTTAAAGCTGTCTTACCTTGGCTATTAACCTTATTAGCACTACAACTGATCGTGAATATCCTTAGACAGTATTTATGATGTCATGATAGGTATAAAGCACTTGTTAATTACAAGGTTAATTTACAGTGTGCTAACTATCAGTCTATGGGTAAGCTCTTTTAGACTGATAGTACGCTATATCAATAAAGATGGCGTAATCCATACTCAGTGTTATTGGTTTTAAACTCTTACTAGCTCCATTAGGCGTTCAAAAGAATAGAGTGCAGGTCTTCTTCCAGAGGCTGGCTCTATCTCAATAATAATATCTTCTTCCCGTAGAATGGTTGTTAATTTATTCGCTGTTTGATTGGGGATTCCAGTTTCCTTAGCAAATTTATTATTCCTAAAAATAGGATTAGTAAAAATAAAGTCTAAGGTCTGTATTGACCATTTTGAATTTAGGCTTTCTGTCAATATTTCCTTCATTTCTTCATAAAGATTTTTTATTTTCTCAGAAATGGCTAAGTTTCTATCTGCTTGAATAGTCACAGCTTCCAAAAAGAAGATACACCATGTCATCCAATCATTCTTTAGAGAGACATTCCTTAGGCAGTTAATATAAGTATCCTTATGCTCTTCCATATATTCACTTATATAGAAATGGGGTGAAGATATTAAACCATAATTCCATAACATTAACGTAATGAGCATGCGACCAATACGACCATTCCCATCTTTAAAAGGATGTAGTGATTCAAACTCAGCGTGGGCAATAGATGTTTTTAACAATGGAACTTGTTCTGAGTTATTTATATAATCAAACAGAGCGTCCATTCCTGATGCTAATTGTTCTGGGCTTATAGGGACAAATAAAATATTTTTTTTTGGTTTTATCTGCAAGATAGTTCTGCTCAGTTTTATACTCTCCAAGAGATTTTATGGAACCTCTCCCTCTCGCTAGTAATCCTTGGTGAGCTTGTTTGATTAATGAGGCAGAAAAAGGATATCCAGATTGCATTTGATGTTGAATTGTTTTTAAGGTTCGTTGATAAAGCAACGTCTCAATAACATCTGTCCTAACAGTATTCTCATTATTAGATTCTTCATCGGCTTCATATTTCAAAATTTCATCCATTGTACTAACTGTACCTTCCATACGTGATGAAATAACTGCCTCTTGGTTTCTCAAGGGGGCTAGGAATATTTCGTTATTATGCAAGGTTTTTAGCATTTGATCGTAACGAGCAAGAGCACTCGTTGCATCAGTAATCTTTTTAACTAAATTATTATCGTAAACCAAATCAAGTGGAGGAAATTTTCCGTAATGATAGTTCACTGCATTTTCTAAATTTAGCGACATAGGTTAGCTCTGGGTTAGTTAAGATTGAAGTTAGAGAATAATATATTACTTCAAGTTTGTATACCAAAAATGATTAAATTTGAGAGACAAACTAGGTTGATGATGTAAAAAGAGAGGCAAATTAGTTTGTATCCCAAAAATGATTAAATTTGAGAGACAAACTAGATTGATAATGTAAAAAGAGAGACAAATTAGTTTGCATCCCGAAAATGATTAAATTTGAGAGACAAACTAGGTTGATGATGTAAAAAATATAGTCACTCACACAACTGAATAGCAATATAATAGAGCGAAATTCAGTGTAAACAAAATAGATAGCTAATATTAGGAATAACGTGGTTCATTCACTAATCTGCATGTGAAATAGTAGAAAATATTGATAGCACTGATAACAGGTGATGCTATAAGCCCCAGCAGAGGATTAAAAATTAATGAAGATTGCTCACTTAATCGAAAAAGTTCAAGCACACTATCAGCTGGCACCAGACTACCCCTTTGAAAAGCACCCTGATATTTTTGTGTTTAGGCATACCAATAATAAGAAATGGTTTTGTTTATATGCAGAAATTAAAACACAAGCGCTTTTTTCAGAGGAAAGAAAAAAAGATTCCTCTCATTAATGTGAAAGTTAGACCTGATGAGATGACCCAATTACTCGCCACAGACGGTATTCTCCCTGCCTATCATATGAATAAAAAACATTGGGTGAGCATACTGTTAGATAAGGCAAGTGATGATCTGATATGGGAACTAGTGAATCATAGCTATGAATTGACGAAAAAGTGATGTAGCTAGCCAGTACTATCATCTACTTAGAAGATAGTTAGGTTTCGGTAGTTTATGGATTGTTCAAAGGAGGATTCAGAGGTAGGTCGAAGATTATATTGAGACCAGTATAGTCAGATCTAGGGCTTGTTCTGCCTGTTGTTTGATTAAAATCATAAGCATCAGCGCTTGGGTATGGTGTCTTATCATATATTGCAATCTGAACCCCACGATTGGCATACATGGTTAAATTAGCTGTCTCTAGGAGGATGTAATAACCTTCTTCACATGTCAGACCATGAGTTCCAGAAGCAAAATTTGTCAGATTAAGTTGCTCTCCAGAGTAGCCGTTAATCAGAGGTGAGATATATGGTCGAGGAATAGCCATGTCAGATTTAAGTATCGAGTCTTCTTTAAGCGGGATAATAGCTGCAACTAAATAACTACGGTCATTCAAAATCTCTCCGTCACAGATAATAGGATTTTTGCGTAGATTTTTGCCAGAAACCATAGCGAGCAGGCTGTAAAGATAATCACCATGTTGCTGAGAGAGATTTAAAACAGTACTATTATCTTTAAATGCCTGTATTAGGTTTGTGTATTGTCCATCAAAATCTAATGTTGCAATAACTTCTTCTGGTTTTTTGATTTGTTGGTTAGAGGACATAGCACTTCACCCCTTTAATAGGCGATTAAACCTATCAATTTAATAAAGATTCTTTTTCTTTCATTATATCCAATTGCGCCACGCAAACTCTATGCTAACCTCCAAGAGTGTAGACTTCTTGTAAAGACACATCAGTTATTCTTCTCTATAGTAAAACATTTATGAGAATAATTAAATAGCAACAAATACCTTATTTCTGTATCACGAACTGCTATAAAAAACTCCCTAAATTAATTAGACTTTCAATAAAGTGGTACTTTCAGTGCTTAGGTTTTCATAAGAAATGATCACTTAGTGATGTAAAGTTATTTCAATAACTATTGAAATAATGGTTTATTTGTTATATCATGAAAAACGATGAATACTAACTCAGCAAGTGACTTATTTGGGCGACTTTCTTCTCCTGCAAGATTGCAGATTGTTCAGCAGCTTATGACTGTTGGGCATCAAGGCATGGTGGCGGGTGATTTAGCTCGTGCGTTGGATATTAGTCCCAATAATTTGTCTTTTCACCTTAAAAGTTTAATGGAAGTGGAGCTAGTTCATGTCAGCCAAGAAGGTCGGTTTATGCGCTATTTTGCTAATTTACCGTTGATGGCTGATTTGATTGATTATTTGACAAATGCTTGTTGTAGCGCCGTAGCAGATGATGCGTGTGAGTCAATGATGAAATCTTATACGAATCAGCACTGTTAGAAAAAATTTTTCTCTATTATTTCAATAGTTATTGAAATAATAGATTTTTTATTCTGTAAAGGTCAAATGTGGAGAAAGTGATGCATAACGTCAAAATCTATCATAATCCTAGTTGTGGTACATCAAGGAATACCTTGGCATTAATTAGAGCCATTGGTATTGAACCAGAGATTATTGAATATCTTAAATCCCCGCCAAATAGTAAAGAGCTTGCTCACTTGCTAACGGCCATGAAAATGTCTCCTAGAGAGTTGCTTAGGAAAAATGTTGCTCCCTATGAAGAGCTTAATTTAGATAATCGTCATCTTACAGATGATGAATTAGTGGTACTTATGACTGAAAATCCACTCTTGATAAACCGTCCTATTGTGGTGACGGAAAAAGGTGTTTTATTATGTCGTCCGTCAGAACGTGTATTAGAAATTCTTCCTCTTCAATTAAAACAAGTGTTTTATAAAGAGGATGGTGAAGCGGTACATCCATTAGGAGCATGATATGGGTGTATTCGAAAGATTTTTGACGTTGTGGGTAGGGTTGGCGATTTTGGTAGGAATCACTTTAGGTCAGTACTCCCCAGATTTATTCAAGGCTATTGCACAACTAGAAGTATCACATATTAATCTTCCCGTAGCAGTCTTAATTTGGTTAATGATTTATCCAATGATGATACAAATTGATTGGTCGGCGATCAAGGATGTTGGCAAGAAACCAAAAGGACTGTTCATGACCATAGTCATTAACTGGTTGATTAAACCGTTTACTATGGCTTGTATAGGATGGATCTTTTTTAGGTTATTGTTTGCTGATTTTGTCAATGAGCAATCGGCACAAGAATATATTGCAGGCATGATTCTTTTAGGTGTAGCACCTTGTACGGCAATGGTATTCGTGTGGAGTCAGCTCGTTAAAGGTGACCCAAACTATACCTTAGTGCAAGTATCGGTAAATGATTTAATTATGATTATTGCCTATGCACCCATAGCTGGTTTTTTGTTAGGGGTGAGTGATATTGCAATCCCTTTGGATACCTTGTTCTTTAGTGTAATTCTGTATGTTGTCTTTCCATTACTTATGGGTTATTTGACACGGGTATATTTACGTAAAAATAATCAGGCAATCGCACGCTTAAGTCGTCACTTGAAGCCATTTTCTATTATTGGTCTGTTATTAACAGTCGTTCTTTTATTTGGTTTTCAAGCGGAAACAATTATTAATCAGCCGTTTGTGATTATTCTGATCGCTATTCCATTATTAGTACAGACCTATGGAATATTTTTTATTGGGCAGTTAATGGCAAAATGGTTAAAGCTTCCTCATCAAGTTGCTGCTCCTGCTTGTCTTATTGGTACAAGTAATTTCTTTGAGTTAGCGGTAGCGGTTGCTATTTCACTCTTTGGTTTGGAGTCTGGTGCAGCATTAGCAACAGTGGTGGGCGTTTTGGTTGAAGTGCCAGTGATGCTGTCATTAGTGGCTTGGATTAATTATCAGCAGAAGATAAACAACGTAGGCTAATGGTTTTATTGATGATTAAAGAGTGTTTAGTACTGCGTTATCTACTCTAATGGGGGTTGATTATGTGTATAAAAATACCCCCATTCACTTCACTTATGTAGCGGATGGGGGTGTGAGTAGTTAAAGTACGTCAGTCAATCAATACGCGTTATTCCACCGTCACACTCTTAGCCAGATTACGTGGTTTATCCACGTCTGTGCCACGAGAGACGGCTGTGTGATAAGACAATAACTGCAAGGTCACTGTATGTAGGATAGGTGATAATTTACCATAGTGTTCAGGCATACGAATGACGTGCATACCCGGGGTATTGGTAATATGTGTATCTGCATCAGCGAAAACATACAGCTCACCACCACGAGCACGAACTTCTTGCATATTAGATTTTAGTTTTTCTAATAGTTCATCATTAGGCGCAATCACGACAACAGGCATCGCCTCAGTTACTAAGGCAAGAGGACCGTGTTTTAGCTCACCAGCAGGGTAGGCTTCTGCATGGATATAACTGATTTCTTTTAATTTTAAAGCACCTTCTAAGGCGATAGGATAATGCAATCCACGACCTAGGAATAAAGCATTTTCTTTGCTAACAAAACGATCCGCCCATGCCATAATTTGAGGTTCTAGTGCAAGAGTAGATGTAATTGCGGCAGGTAGATGACGTAATTGTTTTAAATAAGTGTCTTCGAGCTCTGGTGTAATAGTCCCTTTTACGTTGGCTAACGAAACGGTTAATAAGAACAAGGCAACTAATTGCGTTGTAAATGCTTTTGTTGAGGCAACACCTACTTCGACACCAGCGCGAGTAATGTAATTAAGTTTACATTCACGAACCATTGCACTACTAGAGACATTACAAATGGTTAATGTATTTTCCATGCCTAAAGAGCGAGCGTGTTTTAATGCCGCTAGTGTATCCGCTGTTTCGCCCGACTGAGAAATAGTCACGACCAGTGTTTTAGGATTAGGAACGCTATCACGATAGCGATATTCACTCGCAATTTCTACATTGACAGGGACTTTGGCAATAGACTCAATCCAATAACGAGCTGTCATGCCGGCATAGTAAGACGTACCGCAGGCAAGAATGAGAATATTGTCGATATTTTTGAAAATAGATTCCGCCTCATCACCAAACAAGTTAGGGGTAATGGCTTCAATATCTTGTAAGGTATCGCCAACGGCACGAGGTTGTTCAAAAATCTCTTTTTGCATGTAATGACGGTATGGGCCTAATTCAGCCGCTGCCGTATAAGCAGAAACGGTGTGTACTTTGCGCTCAACAGGCTGTAAGTTGGCATCTACAATCCATACATTAGAAATTTGAAGATCAGCAATATCACCGTCTTCTAAATAGATAATTTGGTCCGTTGTGCCGGCTAGTGCTAACGCATCAGAGGCAAGGAAGTTCTCATTTTTACCTAGACCAATCACAAGAGGAGAGCCTTGGCGAGCGGCAACAACACGGTGAGGCTCATCACGGCAGAAAACAGCAATCGCATAAGCACCGGTTAAACGAGCGACAGTTTGTTGAACAGTTTCAAATAAATCACCGTTATAGAGATGATTCACTAAGTGTGCAATGACCTCAGTATCTGTTTGGCTTTCAAAGACATACCCTTGAGCGATAAGCTCAGCACGTAATTCTTCGTAGTTTTCAATAATACCGTTGTGTACTAGGGCAATACGAGGAGCACCCTTGTCTTGACCCGAAAAATGAGGGTGAGCATTATTGGTTGCAGGTGCGCCATGTGTCGCCCAGCGAGTATGAGCAATCCCTGTAAAACCACTGATACCATCGGCTTTGATTTGAGCATCAAGCTCTGCTACACGTTGAGTACTACGTGCACGAGTTAGTTCACCATTCATATAAACGGCAACACCGCAAGAGTCATACCCACGGTATTCAAGACGTTTAAGACCTTCAAGCAAAATAGGGGTAATATCGCGTTGTGCTACAGCACCTACAATTCCACACATAGAATTATCTCCAAAAATTGTTTTTTGCTATTTTGCTATAAAATAATTGAAATTAAACATCAAAATACTATAAATATATTTTAAATTATTTCATTCAATATTATTTTTTAATATATAATAAATTTATAGTCTATTTGTGAAATAAAATTTCATATTGAATGTTTAACTTTAGTTAAGTTTTTGAGGCGTAAATAGATTGGCTGCTTAGGTTTACTGAAAAACAACGGAATGAATATTATGCTTTTAGATGATTTAGATAAACGTATTTTAAACGTATTACAAGAAGATGCCTCTATCAGCAACCAAGAGCTAGCGGAAAAAGTCTTTTCCTCTCCTCCTACGTGTTTACGTCGTGTTAAACAATTAGAGAAAGCGGGGATTATTCGACAGCGAGTTGCCTTGCTAGATGAGCAAAAATTAGGTAGCTCATTAACGGCGATTGTTGAGCTAAACCTACTACAACAATCGGCAGAGGTGTTTGATGCGTTTGAGTCCTTGATTGTGCCCGAGAAAGCTGTTAAACAATGCTACCGCGTCTCTAGCGGACCAGACTTTATTGTGATTCTACAAGTGCCAGATATGAATGCTTATCATGATTTGGTGCGTAAATTATTCACAGCAACGAATCAAGTGCGTAATGTGCGGACATTTTTTCTCTACCCATCGCAGTAAGTTTGAGACAAAAGTGGTGGTGGAGTAGGGAAAAAATTTACAACATATGCGCTTTAAATTTCTTTAAAAGTAAACATATGAATGGTAATATAATTAAATTAATATCCATTTTTTGGAAGTAATTATGATTATAACTCGACTTTGTATTGATAATCTGTTTTCGTTTAAAGAGGCAGTTATTGATCTTTCCATAAAAAGAAAATTAGCTCATAGCCCTATTCCAGGTGAGCATTTAATTGGATTCCCAAACTTCCGATTTAAACGAGTGTGCATTATTTCTGGCAGTAATGCGAGTGGCAAAACAGCGCTAGGAAAGGTGCTTTCTGCTGTACAGCGCTTATGGCTATTAAAAGAATGGGATATGCATTTATTACGCCCTTATATCCATGCCAAGAATAATAATGCCCGAATAGAAGTTGAATTTGTTATCCCTCAAGGTAATAAAACACGCTTACATCGCTTAGAGGTTGTGCTGAGTCAACAAGCGTTAAAGGGCATCAAATATAGTGATATTCCTTTACGACCTACAGATACAGTAGCCTCTGCTCGTAGCAGGCTTGATAAAGGGGTCGGGTCACATATACGCCATACGCAGTTTCTTGAAGGGAACTCATTAGCAGCACTTGATCAGATGAATACTTACTTGGTTCAACCGCAATATAGTCTCTATTATTTGCTGTCTAATACAGATATTGACCGTCCTAAGGTTCATAAAGAGCCAATTGATGGTCAGCTTAAGTTACTCACTAGTATTATTACTTCATTTGATTCTTCTATTGATGGAATTTCTGAACTTAAAAAAAATGATGAGTTGCTAGGCTATCAAGTACGGTTTAATAATGGTGATTCTGTATTGGTAGATATGGAAGGCGATGTTACCGACAAAGAACGTTTATCAAAAGGGACATATGAAGGAATTCAGGTTGCTTTTATTATTTTACGAATTATGTCGGATAAACAGCACTGTATTCATCTAGAAGATTATGCGTGTACATACTATATGGATGAAAAAATGGCCTATGTCCATACGGAGCTTGAGCAGGCAATTTTAAACTTAATCATTGAATACTTACCTGATCAATCACAGTTTTTTTATACCACTCATAATTATGATGTACTGGGAATGAATTTACCTGTGCATTCATATTTATTAATGAATAAAGAAAATGGCTATACTAAGATTATTCAACCAGAGGAAACCTTACAGAAAAATGATCGCAAATTACTAAACTATATTAAAAACGATGTATTTTGTTCGACACCAAATACAGATAAGATTTGGGGGTTAATGTAATGGGGAAAAAATCACGAAGGCGATTTTATTTAGTCGAGGGTGAAACGGAAAAAGTGTTGCTTGATGCTTTAAGAAAAGCAGGCATGATAACACCTGGGAGTGTACATCAAATCGATTGTTGGCGTACAAATCCACAGGCTATTCTTCGACGATTACCACGAGAATCTGCAGAAGTAGTGATTGTGTTTGATACCGATAGGCTAGATAGGCTTGACAGCTTTTGTGAAGTATTACGGCTATTGAATAATCAATATCATGTTTATCTTGTACAACAGATGCCTAATCTTGAAGGTGAATTGGTATATTCGTGTACGGAACTTACAAAACAATTGGATCTGTTTAAAGCCTTTGGTTGCAGTAGTGCAAATGAATTTAAAAGTAATTTTTTATCTACATCGAATATAACTCAACGTCTAGAGCAGTTAGGTTTTGATATGAAAGAGTTATGGTCTAGACCATTACATAATGATATCCAAAAAGGTTTAGGCAACCTAGTGTTGAAGATGTACCGTATTTAATAATCAAGTAGCAAAATCTTCTCTACCCATCGCCGTAAGTTTGAGACAAAAGTGGTGGTGAGGGAGGTGGTATACATATCACCTAATTCCTCTGAAACGTTGACTTATTGAACTATTGTTGTTTTTATCTCCAAGAGTGTTATCAGTTCTTCAAAACTTTCAACTACATCATAGAGAATGTTTTGGTCTTTATTAGTAGTATTGAGTGTTTCAAAGAACTTCTTCGCACTACTAATTTTGTTGTCTTCTGATATTCGGAGTTGGTTTTTATCACTAGATCCTTTTGTTTCGGCAATAAAATAAATATGTTTAACTTTATTTTCATCGCAAGCGATTGCCCAGTCAGGATTGTAATTGCCAAATGGTGTTGGAATGACAAAGCGTGATGGTAATTTGGCATAGACGATGACCTCTTTGGCAGCGTCTAGTGCTTTTGCAAAGTCCGATTCGATTTTTGAGTCTGTCGGTACAAAATCCCAGATATGCTTATCACCCTGAGGGGTATTGCTAGCAACTTCGTTGTCTAAGAAAATCTCATTGCTTGAGTACTCTTGCTCTGTAAAGCAATACTCTAAGTCTTGCAGAAGTTGCTTCACTTGCTGTTGATTGATGATACTAATCATTTCGCGAATAAAGGCTTCTGGATTGAGTTTGTACTGATTAAAAATAACTGGTTCTAGCTGCGTCAGAATCTGTGCTACAGTACGACGTGTTAGATTTGTGCCTTCTGCAATTTCGCCAATTAAATCATAGGAAATTGTTGAATAGCTTTGTAGTTTCGCTCGGACGGTTTCATTAGTGATATTTTCAAATGATTGACTACTGCGTAGTTCAGAGGCGCTGACTTGAGCAAGCTGTTCTCCCTCACGAATGGTATAGGTAAGCTCTGGGACAAAAATATTGTTCTTGCTATTACGGACGACTTCTATCACCGCATGTAAGGTATCTTTGATGAGTTGTTCACTATCTAGGCGAATTTGGTAAATCGCTTTTTTATTGATACGATTCCATAGCTTTTGGAATTCTTTACGTGCTAGATTAGCAGGATTAACTCTGTTGATAAGCTTATCGTTGGCATTATCGATTAAGTTTGCTAATGCTTTAGGGTCTTTAATCGCGTCAATGAGCGTAAAGATTTCTTCTGCATAAGGTTGTAACTCTTCTGGTAAGGGCGCTAGTGTATTGTTCAGACGAGCTTCAGTATAGCTTGCGACAATATAGTCATTATCATCAATGTAGTCATTGCGGGTGAGGTACTTATGAATTTGCTTAGCAGAAGGTTCATTAATCGCAAAATTTTGACCATTTTGTAATAACAATACACGGTCTTTGAAGTAGTCTACTGAGGCTTGTTCTACACGAGACTGAATGGTATCACCAATTTCTTTTTGAAGGTGGCTCACAAAATCACGATAGCTTTCGTTGGTAACAACAGTGAGTTTGTTGATATTGTGTACTTCTTCTACAGCACCACGGAAATAATTAGCGTCCATACGCTCACCGGTCTTGTTAACGGCAAGACGTAGACCACGGCCGACTTCTTGGCGGCGAGAAATAATGTTGTCTGAGTGTTTTAAGGTGCAAATCACAAAGACATTTGGATTGTCCCAACCTTCGCGTAGTGCTGAGTGAGAGAAGATAAAACGCGTTGGCTCTTCAAATGAGAGTAGACGCTCTTTATCTTTTAGGATTAAGTCATATGCATCTACATCGGTGGAAATTGTGTCTTCTTCAGAGCGTACACGTGCGGGTGTACTCGGGTCAACTAGACGACGAGTTTTCTTATCAACAGAGAAATAACCATTATGTGTTTTATCGACTTCAATACCACGGAGATAGTCTTGATAATGGTCATTTTCGACATTTAAGTCTAAGGTTTCATTGACAATACGCTCGTACTCTTGTTTAAAGATTTCTACATATTCCCCCGGAATAGAGTTTCCATCCGCGTCATAGTTACGGTATTTGGCCACTTCATCGATGAAGAAAAGGCTAAGTACTTTAATACCTTGGTTAAAGAGTACTTTCTCTTTTTCAATATGAGCACGGATAGTCTCACGAATCTGGATAGTGCGAGTGATGCGCTCATCAAGATGTCCTAGTGATTGACCAACACTTAAGGTAACTCCATTGGTGAAGCCAATACTATTGGTATGAGCATTAATATCGCTGATAACATAGCGATCACCGTATTGGTCTGCACCGTTGGATATATCAAAGAGATTGTCCTTGAATTTGACTTTACGGATTTCGCGGCGATATTGTCCTGAACTCGTTTTTATCTCTAGTTCTAATCGAGCTACAGGTGCTGATTTAGAGATAATAATATCTTGCAAGTAGAGATAGCCGTGGTTGCCAGGAAGATTATTGACTTCAATACCTTTGACAGCAATTTTCTTAACTAGACGCTGATTATAGGCGTCTAGTGCGTCTAGTCGATGGATAAGGTTATATTGTCTTTTGTGAGTCGCAGAATAACGTAAGATAAACAGAGGCTTAAATTTACTTAATGATTCTAAAGTTTTCTCTGCCTGCATTTTTTGTGGTTCATCGAGGATGAGAATAGGGCGATTGCTACTAATTACATCAATAGGGCGGCGAGATTGGAACTCATCCAATTCCATATCAATACGACGATTGTCCTTGCCTGTCGCGTTGAAGGCTTGGACATTAATAATCATCACACTGATATCGCTTGTCGAGCTAAAACTCTCTAGCTGATGGAGTGATTTAGAATCATAGATAAAGAAACGTGCCTTCTTGCTATATTCCTGCATAAAGTGGTCTTCCATCATACGGAAGCTCTTATGGACACCTTCACGGATAGCGATGCTAGGTACGACAACAATAAATTTTGACCAACCATATTGCTTATTGAGCTCGAACATCGTGCGGATATAGCAATACGTCTTACCTGTCCCTGTCTCCATCTCGATATCGAGGTTGAGAGGGCTCGTTGTAAGGTTTTTCTTCTTGCCTGTATCATCAGTGATAAGTGATGTTGATTGCTCAAGACCTGAACTACTTTGGACAAGTTGAATATTAGAGAGGACAGTATTTAAATCGCCGATAGGGGCATTTCTAAAGCCGATATCCTCTTTAATCTCTGTCTGAGAGTTAGGTAATTGTTCTCCTAGGTCAATCATATAGCGATGACCTGCTGAGCGAAGCTGTCCTTTAAAGCAATTGATGACAGCATCGACGGCTGCTTGTTGATAGGCTAAGGTTTTAAAGTGGATTTTCATGGTTGTGTTATTACCTTATTAAATAAACTTCACTTCAGTTTCTGGAGATAGTTGTTTAAAGCGTTCTTTAAAATTAGTTTTATCGGCATCATGAGTGATGGCATTCTCACTCGATACAAAGCGGATTGGCTTGTCCTGAGCAATAGTATTAACTAATGCCGGAGTGAGGTCATCAAAACAAGCGATGAGACTATTGCTGGCCACATAAAAGACTGTTTTGCCGTCGATTTCTCGAGTTTTAATTGGTAAAGACAAAGGTAATCCCCATGAGAGCATGACCTGGAAGAGTAAGTCCTCTGCCGTGCGGTCTTCTTTGATATGGTTTGCCATCGCTGCCAATGTGGGTTGCTGCAGATTCTCTGGGCGATAGTAAATATCTTTCATGTTGGAAGTATCAATCTTTAGCACTCTAAAACCAAGGTCTAGTATAGGGTTATTGTAGGGTTCTGTATCCGTAGTATGGGTATAATTGTTCTGTTCTGTTCTGTTCTGTTCTGTTCTGTTCTGCTATTTGTGCGCCTGCACGACGAATACGCTCCTTAGAGATTTCTGCAATCGTCTTATAGCCTGCTTTATAGGCTTCAGATTTTTCATCTGTTAATTCTGGCAACTGCACCATAATAAACTTGCGATTCCCTCCATCTTCGGCATTGAGCTGCATGACGGCGTGTGCAGTTGTGCCAGATCCTGCGAAGAAGTCGAGGATCAGGTCGTTAGGGTTAGAAATCAACCGTAGTGTTTGAGTAATTAAACGAATTGGTTTAGGAGTATCAAAATAACTCTCACCATCAAACAATTTTCTCAATTCTTGGCTTGCTTCTTGGTTATGTCCAACATCACTATACTTCCAAATTGAAATAGCTTTTGTTCCGTTTTGCACTTCATTTAAAAATCGTTTAATTCTAGGAACATTTCCACCTTTTTCTCCAAACCAAATTCGATTATCAGCGACTAACTCCGTAAATTTTGTTTGTGAAACACGCCAGCTTCGGCCACTTGGTGGATTATATTGAGTACCGTTAGGTGTAGTAATTGTGTAAACGCCACTTTGTTGTACGTCTTTTCTTAATAAATCTCCTGAAGTCCAAACCCCTCTTGAGTCATTATCAATGTTTTTATATCTTGCATTGCTTTCTGCTGTTCTTGGTAATAATTTAATTTCTGTTTCTGTAATATTTTTAGCGTAGCAAATTAAATAATCATGATTCTCTGAGAAATATTTTGCGTCATTTTGAGGGCTGAATTTTTTTTCCCAAATAATTTGTTCTACAAAATTATCTTCTCCAAAAATTTCATCACACAATCGTTTTAAATTCGCCTGTTCATTATCATCAATAGAGAATAAAAATAACGCCATCATCACTTAGTAGATTACGAGCCAATTTAAGACGGCTGTACATCATGCTTAGCCAATCCGAGTGGAAGCGTCCATTACTTTCAGTATTTGCTTGCATGCGGTGACCTGCGTCATCGGTTTGTTGTGACTTTTCGAAAAACTCTTCAGTGCTTTCGGCAAAATCATCGTTATAGACAAAGTCATTCCCCGTATTGTAGGGTGGGTCGATGTAAATCATCTTGACCTTGCCGAGGTAGTTTTCTTGTAAGAGTTTGAGAGCCTCTAGATTGTCACCTTCAATAAACAGATTCTCTGTAGTAATCAAAATTAATACTGTCTTCTCGACAAGGGCGAAGGGTTTTGGCAATAGGGGCATTTGCCGCAAGAATGGCTTCTTTTTTGCCAGGCCAGTTTAATGAATAGCGCTCTTGAGTACCCTCTACGATATCTTCAGAGAGTTCTTGGCGTAGTAAGTCAAAGTCAATCGAGCGTTTGAGATTGCCATCGCTATCATGGCTCTCAGTTATACAGTTTGGAAAAAGCTCGGCAATCGCTTCTATATTGAGTTTGGTTTGATTTACGCTTTGCATCTCTAAATCTTTCATATACGCCACCCTATATGTGGATAAGTTCATTGAAGTAGGACTATTTTATCCTATCTCTACGTAGAAACCGCATATAGGAGGCGGTCTTATTTGCTTAAATAAACTTAACATCGGTTTCCGGAGAGAGTTGTTTAAACCGTTCTTTGAAGTTAGTTTTATCCTCATCCTTGTGAATGGCTTGTTCACTAGAAACAAAGCGTAAGGGTCTGCGTTGAGCAATCGAATCAATCAGTGTGGGGGTGAGAGTATCAAAGCAGGCAGCTAAACTATTACCGGCGACAAAGAAGACAGTTTGATTGTCGATAGTTTGCTGTTCAATCGGAAGAGAGAGCGGTAGTCCCCACGAGAGCATGACTTGGAAGAGCAAGTCTTCGGGAGTACGATCTTCTTTGATGTGGTTCGCTTTATCGATGAGTTCAAGTTGCTGAGTTTGGTCAGGACGGTAGTAGATGTCCTTCATATTGGAAGAGTCGATTTTGAGGACTCTAAAACCGATGTCTAATGCAGGATTAGTGGTATAATTGTGCTGTGCTGTGCTGTGCTGTGCTGTGCTGTGCTGTGCTGTGCTGTGCTGTGCTGTGTC